>CANLCB010000006.1 GCA_947488865.1 Deltaproteobacteria bacterium
CCTCTTCCGGTTGAGCTAAGGTTTCCACCACTTCGGCGGTATCAGCCTGAAGCTCCGCAACCTGCTCAGGCTGTGCTTCAACCGACACTTCAGCGTTTTCCTGAACTACTTCGCCGCTATCCTCAATCGTCATTTCGCTTACTCCCGATTCGGTTCTTGAAATTATCTCTGACACAGACACCACAGATTAACGAGAAACTATGCCGCAACCTCTGCCAAGTTTTGGGCTGGCAACGCTTCCGCCGCCCCAACGCTCGCCTCATCGTCGTTGCTCGCGAGCGATATCTTAATTTCGGTGTTCACACCCTCTTGGACAACTGAGACCATGCTACGTCGGCACAGCTCCAAAACGGCGACAAAAACACCGATTGCGGTCATCCTGTCGGCGTTAGGGCCAACTAAATCCGCGAAGGTGCCGCTACCTCCACACGTCTTCAGGCTATCGACAACCGTTCGCATACGCTCGACCACGGATATGGTGTCGATAACGATCGAATAGGTCGCCGACTTCTCTCCAAGTCGAGAGAGCACCGACTGGAACGCTTGAACCAACAGCTCCGATTGATGGTCAGCTATTGGAATGAGCGCGGGGTCTATCTTCTTAACCTTTACTGGCGGGGCGAATACATCATGTCCAAGAACTGGCCGGGAGCCCAAGTTTGCGGCTGCGGATCGGAAAGCCTCCAGCTCCTGCAATCGCTTCACCAAAACCTCGTGAGGATCGACCAACTCACCATTTTCGTCGGGAATAAGCTCAACGGGGTCATTGAGAAGAACGCTGGCTTTTACTGAAAGCATTGTGGCGGCGATAACCAGGTATTCCGCAGCTACTTCGACATCGTAGTAGCGAAGCGCCTTGATACACTCAAGATACTGTTCGGTTACCTCAGCGAGCGAGACCTTCTCGATAGGAAGCTCTCTCTTTTTTACGAGGTGAAGAAGGAGATCGAGAGGCCCATCGAAGAGCTCTAACCTGACCTCAAAGAATCGACTGTAATTATCCGCTGCAGACATTCCGCACCCCTCTTTGCAACTTTAAGTTACTTTAAGGGAGGGCGTTTGTCCATGGCGCTTTGAAAGCTCCCGGTGCTGCTTGGACAGCTCATGGAGCATGACCGAAGTGGCCTGCGAAACGTTCAGCGAGGAAAGAGCCCCTTCCATCGTAATATAGACACGGAAATCGAGCGAGCGCTCAATAAGCTGATGCAACCCCTCCCCCTCGGCGCCCATCACGAGAACCGCCTTCTCTGGGTAGGTAAAAGCATCCAGAGCAGAGGCATCAGGCGCCACGACCGCCCCAACTGACCAGGCCCCTGCCTTCTTAAGCTCCTCAAGAGCGCGATGAAGGTTCGAGACCGGGCATAGCGGAACAATCTCACTTGCGCCAACACTAACCTTAGAAACCACAGGACCAAGTGGAGCGCTCCTATTCTTCGACCACAGAACCGCATCGACACCAAAGCACTCTGCGGCACGAAGGATGGCCCCGAAGTTTTGAGGATCCACCACTCCATCAAGCGCAAGGATTGAACAAACGGAACTCTCTTGAACCATGCTCACGAGGTCCTCAAGCGATAGGAACGACCGCGGTCGAACCCTCGCGACTACTCCTTGGTGCGAGTCGGAATTAACCATCGAGTCGAGATCTCGGCGCGGAACCTCGCGTGTAGAAACTCTGAGATCGCGCAGCGTATCGTGAATATCAGCGCGACGTTTGTTTGAGTGAGAATCTTCTCTAGCCTCCGCGAGAAAGACCTCCAAAATACGCTCAGGAGAACGCTTAAGCACCTCCTCCACGCAGTTTCGTCCCATGATGAAATCACCATGAGAGACACTCTCTTTGCGCGAGGGCGCCGCATCTCGGCGATGAGGATGTTTATGCTGCGATGGAAAACGACGTCGGGACATTCGAGTAAAAAACTACTCGTTTTAAGAAAGGCGAGAAAGGCTTTCGAAGAATTTTTACAGAATCGCCTTCTAACATAAAAATAACGCCTAGTGCGAAACCTTCGCTAACCGTATACTCCTCTGTAATCTTTGGGGAACTTTCCCCTTCGAGAAGAAAAGTCGTTTGACCAGTAGACACCCTTCACTTGAGGGCATCTTAAGGTAAATAAAAGCTGACAGACCCCCTCCCCATCAAACCGCTCAAAGCCAGGGCTGTTCGGAAGGGTTCCGTTAGTAGTAGGGCTCAAGGTTTTAAAGCACCACACCATGCTTCCAAAGGCGTCTTACATGGAATCAACCGGACCAAAGAACGACCGGATTGGGTTTGCGGCCGCCGCTCCCCATGTCGTTATTGTATGTCCAAGTTGTAAGACTAGCTTTGCGGTAGAAACCGCAGTTGTAGCCTCCCTAGAAACCCCTCGATTCCACTGCTCTCGCTGCGATGACATCTTCGTTCTCAAGGACACCCCTTCCGACTCCAAAGCGATCCCGTCGCTTCAAGCACAAAGCCTCTCTCGCAAACAGAACGAGATAGCGCACCGAAGCGCAGCATCATCGGCAATGCGAGAGTCCCTGATTAAGCCATCAGATTTCTCAATCACCCCTTCAACCGAAACCTTCGCAATTCCAGAACCTGCCGAGCAGATCGCAGAAGAGTCTATCGAGACGCCACAAGCCGCTCGGTCCACACTCTCTCTGCTCTCTCAAGGATTCATTGACGCTGAGGAGCCACTTCCATCGAAAGAGGAAGAGCATGCGGTAGAAACCAGGGTGTTTGAGCCGCTCCCTGTTGTAGAAGAAGTAAGTTCGAGAAAATTTGTGCTCAGCGACCCCATCCCGGCTCAGAATCCGGTTCAGAAGTCTCCACAGACCCCAACCCCAGTTCCGACCCCAACACCAAAAGGCGTCCAGCCCCCCACAGCCGCTCAAACCGCCCCTCAGTCCAACAGCATCAAGACAGAACCTTACAGACCTCCCCTCCCGAAGAGATCCGAGCCTCAACAGACAGAGCTTACGAAAACAGAGCTCACGAAAACAGAGCGTACGAGCCTTCCGTCAGAGGGCAGACGATTCTCGCCAAGAATGCAGGGACTGGTAACTCTCAGCCTGCCAATCCTAGCGGCTTTGACCACTCTTCTCGGACTATCGTACTCAGCTCGCCTTAGCCCCTCCTCCGTAGACGCCGTGGCGAACCTCTCCATGCCTGCATTCGCCAAAGGAGCGGTATCACACCTTCCACCAGCTTCACTCACAATACGAAACATCTCGTTCAAGTTCGAAAAAACTCGTTCCAAAGAGATAATCGGCGTGGTGAGTGGCTCGTTATTTAATCAGAGCGGCAAATCGATCGAAGGTGTAGAGCTTGAGGCTCTTGGTTTTAATGAGCGAGGCGAAATCGTACTGAGCTCTCGTTCCCCCTTAAAGTCAGCTCTCAGCCAAGAAAAGATCTCGGATCTCCCGCTTGATACCGTGCGTAGATACCAAAGCGAAATTAACGCACGCGAGGCTACCATCGCCGGCAAAGAGAACGTTCCCTTCACGATCGCGCTCATCAACAACAGAAATCAAGACACGGAAGACACAGAGAGCGAGCCAGTGGATCTATCTAAGGTAAAGTACTTCTCAGCTCGAGTCTTCTCAGTTCGATAACCGACAGCTTCGAGTTGTCACGTTACCGGCGGCAGAGTCTCCAAACAAACTGTCTGCAAACAAAATGCCTCTAAACAAAAAGGGCGAGCCAGTCGCTTTCGCGAGGCGCGCCCTTCAATCGATTCTAGGAGGGTCAGGAACTACTTACCCTCTTCCTTTTGAGAGGACTCAGACTTGGACTGCGTCGGAGTTACGTCTATCTCCATGCTTTCCTTGTACGAGCGCTTGAAGTTACTGATAGCCTTACCAAGACCAGACCCAAGCTCCGGCAACCGCTTCGTACCAAACAAAAGCACCACAAGAACGCCAACAACTCCTAATTCCATGGGGCTTAGCATCGCAATTCACTCCTTAGAGACAACATGAGGGTATGTAACAACCCAGTATGATTAGGGGCAGACTGTTACTTACCCCTCGCCTTTGATAACGTTACGCCATCACATGATTAGCGGCAAGTCTACGGGATACGATACAGAGCAATGGGTGGGCTTGGGCGCTTCGGTAGCGCTGCATCTACTCTGTCTCGCTATCATTTTTTGGAGCGTTCCTCCTCACCTCCCTGTGACGACGGTGTTTACTGTTACGGTGGAACCACCCCCTGCTCGAAGCCCCAAAAAGGAAATAGTCTCCCCTTCGGCACAACCATCCAAAACTCCGCCCCTAGAAACGAACAGACTCTCCGACGAGAACTCAATCGCCCTGAAAGAACAGGTGAGAAGAGGTGACAACGGGGGCATACCGGCTCAAGGGGCACAAGGAGGCCCCGCGCAACCGTCTCGTCAGCCTCAACCACCCGCTCCACCGCGCAAAGAACCCGCCGAGGAGCGACCAAATCAGAAACAACCTCAAACAAAGCAACCTGAAAAAGTTGTAGAAAAACCAAAAGAGAGCGTGGAGCCTAAGGCGGTCCCTTCAAAGGCGCCCCTAAAAAAAGAACTTGCTCTTAAAGACCTAAAGCTCGACGACGCTACCCTTTCACAACGATTCGGAGCAGAAATTCCCAAACCCCAGAGTCAGCGTCCCAACACGTCAAGTCAGGCCGATTTATCAAAATACGCCGCGTTCTCTCGACCTCCTGGTAGTGGTGCGGCATTCCTCGGCGCTGGAGGGGTAAACGATCACCTTCCAAGCTTGCCCGACGGCGACATCACGCTGCTGAACGCCAAGGCCAATACCTATGCGGGATTCGTTCGACGGGTCGCAGTACAAGTATTCACTCAACTCCGCACACAAGGATGGGAACAGCTCAGCCGAAGAGAGATTCAACAGCTTCAAGACTTCACAACCATAGAGGCAGTGCTCTCTCCTACCGGTAAATTCATAAGACTCCAATTAATCGGTGGCTCAGGCAGCGTTTCATTCGATTCAGTGGTAAAGCTCTCAGTTCAATCCGGGGCTCAAGATCCAAACCCGCCAGAGGGAGCTCGCGCCGCGGATGGGAACATCCATTTCATCTTTAAGGCGCGAAGCTGGGCAGCCGCGGCATTCAACCCTCGTTCGGGAGCGCCGGTGGAGCAGCGATGGATTCTTCTTGCTACCGGACTCGAATAGAAATCTTATTTTTTCTCGTGTTTATAGCAGGTTGCCACAACACCGTTCCGTATACGCAAATCTCGCACACGTCGATTTCAAATCAATACGGACCTTTAAGGCACGGTTCCTGGCATTCCACTCATAATATGGGTAGGTTAGCTCCGGCGTAGTGTCATGAACGACAGAACTAGAAATCTGCAAGCGCCCCCTAGCGAGGTCAAAGATCTATCAGACCTCCGCGCGAGCCTGCCGCAAAAATCATCCTTGGATCAGGTTCCTACCAACACAGACCTCGCATCCGCCTCAATTCAATCGATCCCGGTGGCTCGATTGAGCGCACGTCCCGAACGAAGAACTCTCTCTAGCCTGACCCCAACTCCCACCTTTGCCGCACTACGGGAACACGCTACGAAGGAGAACACCAAGTCTAGAGGAGCGGCGTCAAAGCCAAACGGGATCTTCAAGAATCCCTACTTCCGATACAAAGGCGGCCCACTCGGTCGAATCGTGGCTTTCATCGCCAATGTTTTGAAGGCGATCGAACAGGCCCTCTTCCGACGTCTAAAACCGCCCCCTCTCCGTCCCTCCGTAAACCCTGTTCCACAAAAAGTTCAACCAGACCAGGGCCCTCAAGGAGCGACCAAAAAAGAAACTCCTCGCACTCGTAGAATCCACCCTCGGTAGCCTTGTCCACACCTCGTCGGCTGTCGTGGACATGAATTTTCCAGCGATTTCTGGATAATATCCTAACAATTACGTGTTCAGGCTTACCGTAAGTAGCCGTGTGCCAAAACAGGTAACCAACCAATACAAATAGCTTTCTACAGGATTCACACCTAAAACTGAGGCGCTAGCACCATCTGAATACGATGACTTTTGTTAGCAAACCCCTCTATACTAGCTGCGTGACCAACTTAATCCTCGACGTCGATACTGGTGAAGATGACGCTCTTGCGATCCTTCTGGCGGCCAACCTCAAGCTTGGATTAAAGCTTGTAGTAACGAGCTACGGAAACTCAGTCGTCGAAAACACGACGAGAAACACGGTTGGAGTAGTCGCCTTAACCGGCCTCAAGGACTGCCCCGTTTTCAAGGGAGCGCCACGCCCATCCCACAAACACCTTCACTTCCTAGACAGCGAGAAAGAATGGGAAAGCGCGGAGGATTTTCTTGGCGGCGATGGCCTTTGCGGTATCGTACTCCCTACCCCCTCTTCGGTCCCGGTAATCACCCCGCCCGAGTCTGAACGTGTTGAGCAACTTGCTGAGCTGGTCAAACGTCACGCTCCCATTCATTACGTCGTGACAGGCCCATGCACAAACCTTGCGGAGCTTTGCTCCTATTTCGGTAGTGACATCGGAAAGTACATCACAAAGATATCATTGATGGGAGGAGCCTTAAACATCGCGGGAAATAGCGGGCCGCGAGATCCAAGGAACGGCAACCAATTCGCTGAATTTAATTTTTACTGCGACCCGTACGCGGCTAACGAGGTTTTCAAATGTGGAGTGCCTGTCTACATAGTCGCCTGGGACACCACCTTTCGTCTCACTATCCCGATATCAAAGGCAATGACCCTCAAAGCGCGCGACAAAAAAACCCGATTTATCAGAAATCTAATCATACGTTTCTTTAAGATTTACGGCCTCAAACACAATCGCGAGTTCGAATTTAACGATCCCGCCGCCGTCTGGCTTCCACTCTTCGCGCCCGCGCAATTCAAGGAGCGAAGACTTGAGGCCATCACAACAGCGAATGGGTTCGGACGGCTCAAAGAAACTTCGAATGGTTCTCCAGTATTCTTCCATTCATGCAAGAATGAGCACATTCAGGGCATTATTCATGAGCTTCTAGAGGCACTCCACCTCAACTAACGCGCTGCCGCACTAACTCGCAGTTTTTTTTGCGGCCCCAAGATTCACCTGAACCTGTTCCCGAGCCCGAACCACCGGAACGCAATACTGCGCTCGAGATTGCTCAATGGCTTCTGCGGAATAGTTGTTTTCAGCATCTGGATACATAAGATTCAGAGTCGAACCCGAAAATGATTCCTGCACCTCACCGTTGACACTCATTTTGAGATAAAAGTTCCTCAGCGGCAGGTTCAACAGATCGGAGCTCCCAAAAACTGGCTGAAACTCCTGAGCGATAAGCCCAGCGTCGTCAGCTCCCACTCGAAAAGAAAGGAGATTGGCGACGTTGCCGAAAACCGTATTTTTGATTGACGCTGGCAACTGACCTAAGAATTGATGCGCGACGGTCAGACATAAACGATACTTACGAGATTCACTCAAGATTTCTCCGAACGATTCGGTGGCAAAGTTTTGCATCTCATCCACATAGAGATAGAAGTCCTTACGATTCTCCATAGGGGTATCCGCTCGGGACATCGCGGCCTCGTACATTTTCCAAATGAGTAGAGAACCAAGGAGCGACGCGTTGTCGGCTCCTAACACACCTTTCGAAACCTTCAGAAGAACAATCTTACCGTTGTCCATGAAGTGCCGAAAATCAAAAAGATTCTCAGACTGCCCCAAGATGTTTCGCATCATTTCGGTGGACAGCAGTTCGTCGAGCCTATTCAGCAGCCGAGAGATAGGGCCGTCCTCGAATTCCTGTCGTCGCGCGACAAAATCACGCAACCAGAAACGTTTTACAGATTCGTCACTTGCTCGCCGCACGATATCAGTACGAAAGGCCTCGTCCGACAACATTCGACGGAGAGAGAGAATCGTAGACCCCGGCGCGCTGATCAAACCAAGCATCGCATAGCGCAGGACATGGTCCATCTTTTCAGACCAGTCTGAACCAAACACTCGCTTAAAGGCATCAAGGAAGCTTAACGCCACGCGCACCTTCAACTCGGGATTAACGGGACTTACTGGATTAAAACTAGCTGGAAACGCGGTGTCTGACGGATCGAATATCACTACATCATTTAGTCGATGCTTCGGGATTAACCGCAAAATATCATCAATCAAGTCTCCATGGGGATCTATGACCGCGCAGCCATGTCCTTTATTGATATCACTCTGCACCAGAAGCTGTAGCAAGCACGACTTCCCACTTCCAGACTTACCAAGAATGTAGAGATGTCGCCGCCTATCGAAACGACGAATACCAAACGGAATTTTGTGATCACGAAAATCAGAGAGCCCGAAGAAGGAGATGTCGTTATCTCTCTTGTCCGCCGGCAGAGCTTTAGGTGGCGGAGACTTCTTCGCTAGTACATACGCGGTATTTGGCAACGCTCCCATGAGCGGAGGATGGAACAAGGTAGATAACTCCAAAGGCGACATCCGATACGGCTTGTCGAAACGACGTTGAGCCACCTTCTTGAGTGCGGCAGCTCCGGTCTCAAGCCTTCCCATGACGAAGCGATTCTCATCTACTGTGTCGAAGGTTTTTACAGCGTCGGCCAACTTCCGTATATGCGCCGACAAACGGGTGTTGGCCTCCGCGCGAGCGCCCGCAGGCGCCTTATGAGGAAGATCGGTGAAAGCACTGATACGATAATTAGCCATGAGCATATGCCGCGAGCACTTCTCGCGAATCCTCTTCAAGCTCTCAAGGGGCAGACCTTTCTTAAGCCATGTCCGAGGTCGGAAAACATTAACCAACTTGTCCTTTGACCGGGCTTGGGCAAGCGAAAGGTGCAGCCATGGCGAATCCTTCAACGGACGAACGATAAGCTGCAAAAGCATGTTATCTCCCTCCGGCAGCTCAGAGAGCGCGCTTATAATACCCGAGAGGGTCTCACCTTTTATTCGTGTAAAATTATTGATGGGATAGATATCAGGCCGCCACAATCGCATGTCGGTTGATACCCCGACAGTGCTGCTAGAGAACCGAGAGGTATAATCCTCAATTTCATGAATCTCACTGTCAGGCAACCATGCGTACAAGCCAGTCATTAAAAACTCAAGAATGTCGTCGGAGCCGGCAAAGCAGATAAAAATCATCTTACCGGTAGCGAATAACTCCATGGAGAATGGCTCCCACATGCTTTCGCAAATGTCGTCCAGTTGATGCTCCAAATTTCTTGGTGGATACAGATCCCACGTAACGTCATATAACGCGCCAATATCGCTGACGGTTCTTCGCGGAATGTGGAGGCAGATAACTCGCATAGCTGGTATTATACGCTTTAGGACAATTAACCTGTAGGCAAACAATAAGCCTATACTAGCCCGTTAGAGAGCCTTACTGAAGCACCGTAATAATTTAATATTGCTCGACAAACAGCCCCTCACACCCAAACTCTGAGCTACTCCCCTCCTAATTGCTCTCAGGATGCCCCACAAGTGCGCTTAAACCACGCAGCTCTACGAAAAAAGCCCCCGCTCCACCGACGGCAGACGAGCGCCCAATTGAGCCACCACACGCCCAGCAAGGGCAGCCGCAACTTCCGCAGACTCCCTCGCAGTGTAGTTGTTCGCAATCCCATACAGAAACGCCCCAGCAAAAGAGTCGCCCGCCCCTGTGGCATCGACCACATCAACCGGAGGTACCCGCAGCTTAAACTCCTCGCGCCCGTAGCGAATCAAAGATCCCTCTCGTC
Source organism: Deltaproteobacteria bacterium (assembly GCA_947488865.1). Taxonomy (GTDB): domain Bacteria; phylum Bdellovibrionota_C; class UBA2361; order UBA2361; family OMII01; genus OMII01. The sequence goes on from CANLCB010000006.1 coordinate 9,692, forward strand.
CAAGAGTCATGACTACATTACCCGACAACTCCTGGAGATGGGCAAAAGCGCCATCCACGTCTCGGATCGCAGTCAGGGCGTCCGCCTCACTCTGATTAGCGAAGAGCAGATCCGAACATCGAGCTAACTGAATAATTTCTTCCCTGAAGTGAATCGCCACGGCTCGAGATCCAACAGACAACGCTATTCGAGTCCCGGCGCTCCGAGCCTTTTTAACCACCGCTTCGAGCATATCCATTGTTCGAGGACCGTTGGTCGCAAGATATCCCTCTAGCAGCACCCACGCAGATCGTGAGATCATTTCGGAATCTATATCCTCAGGCCCTATATCCTTAGATACTCCCAGAGAGGTACACATGGTTCGCTCACCATCAGGCGTAACGAACACGATGGAAACACCGGTCTTCCCCTCAGCGGATATCGTAGAGCTACGGACAATCCCTCGTTGGTCTAATTCCTCCCTAAACAATGCTCCGAAATCGTCCATCGCGGTTCGGCCGATGAACGCGCCTCTTCCTCCAATTTGGCTCACCAGATAGATGGAATTAGCTGCCGACCCTCCGGTGCCATGCCGAAGCCGGCATTCAGGCAACAACCCAAGGAGCTTCAGACAATCCTCATCATGTATAAGCCCCGAGGACCCTCGTTCAAGTCCGAGGCCAATAAAAGAATGTTCATCGAGACGCGCCTGTACGTCCACGAGCGCATGCCCAATTCCACACACTGAAAGAGCTTTCATGGCTTCAACTCCTTCCTCCCCGCCAGGCGCTATCTGCCGCCCATTATTCGAGGCGACATAATTTCCGACAGCGCGAGCTGTTCCTCTGCTTGGGCTAGAGGAATCGAGTACTTTGCGCGCGATTGCGCGATACATTCCTGTACAAGCGACTCCGTCGCACGCGGATACGCTACGTCCAATGTTCGACCTGAGAAAGCTTCCTGAACCTCGCCGTCGATACTCATCTTCACATAAAACTCTCGAAGAGGAAGATTCAACAAATCCTCCGCCCCAAAGCGCGGCTTAAATTCTCCTGAAACCGTAGCGGCATCTTCAGCTCCGACTCTAAAACACAAGAGATTCGCGATATTGCCAAAAACAGTTTCTTTCACCCCGCTCGGCATCTGACTTAGGAACTGATTCGCGAACGTCAAACACAACCGATACTTTCGAGACTCGCTGAGAATTTCTCCGAATGAGCTGGTGGCGAAATTTTGAAATTCGTCCACGTAAAAGTAGAAATCCTGCCGTTGCTCGACGGGAATGTCAGCTCGGGACATCGCGGCTTCGTAGATCTTCCAAATAATCAACGAACCCAGAAGCGCCGCGTTCTCCGCGCCTAAAATTCCCTTTGACACCTTGAAAAGAACTATCTTACGCGAGTCAATGAACTCCCGGAAATCAAACGTGTTGGTCGGCTGGCCCAAAATATTCCGGATCATATCCGTCGCCAGCAGCTCATCAAGCCTGTTAAGTAGCTGCGAGATTGGACCTTCCTCGAATTCTTGCCGACGAGCGACAAATTCCACTTCCCAAAATCGGCGCACGGCCTCATCGGGATTTCGTCGCACCACTTGCGACCTAAATTCATCATCTGAAAGCAAGCGACGAAGAGAAACGATGCTAGCCCCCGGAACATTCAACAATGCGATCACCGCGTAACGCAGCACGTGATCCATCTTTTCAGACCACGAGTCGCCAAAAACCTTCTTGAAAGTGTCAAGAAAGCCCAGGGTAACCCGCATTTTTTGATCCGGATTAATCGGGATCATCGGATTGAAACTTGGAGGATGCTTAACATCGGACGGATCAAAGATTACAACGTCCTTAAGTCTGTATTTCGGGATGAGACGTAAAACATCGTCCACGAGGTCGCCGTGAGGGTCAAGGATCGCGCAGCCAAACCCATTTTCGATATCACTCTTGGCGAGCAGCTGCAGAAGACATGACTTACCGTTACCGGATTTACCAAGCACATAAAGATGACGACGCCGATCAAATCGTCGGATACCAAACTTCGTAGATTGGCTACGGTAACTAGTCTCTCCAAAGAAGCTTATTTGGGGATCCTCTTGAGTCGCGGGCAGCGTCGGTGGTGGCGGAGCCTTCTTGGAAAGCACCATTGCCGTGTTAGGCAATCCACCAAGAGTCGGCGGATTCCACAGAGTGGAAACCTCAAGAGTCGACAGTCGAAACGGTCTATCAAAGCTGCGCTCCTGAGCTTTTCGAAGCGGAGCCTTACCAAACTTAATTCGTCGATTTCCGAATTTATTCTCGTCAAACGCATTCAGAAACTTAACGGTATTGGCTACATGACGGACGTTGGAAACAAGTCGCCCTTTAATCCGTGCCCGCTCAGGTGTTGAGGCCCTCTCTGGCACTTCGGTGAACGTAGTAATCCGGTAGTTAACCTTGAAAAGGCGTGAAAGCGCCTTTTCATTCATGAGCTTCTGAGTATCGTTGAGAAGATCCTTTTTCAGCCAAGTCTTTGTCCGAAAGAGCTTCAGAAACCGATCGTAATAACGGGTCAAAGCGAGGTTGAGGTGCAACAACGAGGTATCTTCAAGCGGTTTGACGATAATCTGAATGAGCATTCTATCGCCTTGTCCGATGCGCGAGAGAGCGGCGAATACAGGCCACAACGTCGACCACACGAACACTTTGAAGGTTTGGATTGGATAGATGTCTGGCCACTCCAGGTACATATCGGTACCAGCGATCATCGTACGCTCAGTTATTTCATGTGTGTAGTCCTCGATGGGATGACATTCCAAGTCAGGGTAGTAGCCGTACATCCCTGTCGTCAAAGTCTCTAAAGTTTTTTCGCCTCCCGCTATACAGGCGTAAATAGTCCCATCTTTAGCGTAGAACTCTAGAGAAAAGGGGGCACTCCCCGTCGCGCTCAACTCGTCCAGCTGCGTCATGAAGAAATTGGAATTCATCCACCCCCACTTGGTGGTGTAGAAAGCCGCACCGATCGAACTTGATTGCCTTGGCAGGTGTAAGCAGGAAACTCGCATAAATGGAGGGACGCTAGACTATGCGCTCTATGGTACCCCATATTGCTCGCCTACTGAAGGGGGCTAAGTGCCTCAAATCCCTCCCCCAAGAATCCTCTAACCACATGGTCAGCCCCTGATACTCAAACTACCTTTCCAACTACGAGAAACACCCATCCCCCAAATACGTTGACGGCTTAGAGCTGTTCAAGCACGATTGCCTCACCACCGAGCGAGGAAAAAATATGCGCACACCATCCTTAACGATAAAAATGATTGGAGTCGGGGAGGCTTTCGATCCTGCCCTGGGAACCTGCTCATTCCTGGTGAAAGGAGGCCCTACTCTCCTGATCGACTGCGGCTACGGCACTCCGTTTTTCCTATTCCAGGAGCTCAGCAATGGAAACGAACTGGAGGCCGTGTACCTCACCCATTTTCATGCAGACCACTATTTCGGACTTCCTATCCTTCTTGGAGAGCTCGAAGACCTCGGAAGAACCTCTCCCTTAACTATCCTCGGTCAAAAGGGTCTCGCAACCAAGGTCATCGACCTTTGCGAAATGGCCTATCCTGGAATGTTTAAGGCTCTGCCCTATCCTGTCATCTTTGAGGAATTTACCGACTCAACAAGCTTTCGGGACCTGACGCTTCGCACCGCACTGTCGTCGCACAGCGTTCCCAATTACGCCATCTCAGTGGAGCGAAACGGAGTAAAAGCAGGCTTCAGTGGAGACGGAGCGCTCACCCCAGCGTCTAAACAACTACTCAGTGAATGCTCCGTGGTATTGCATGAGTGTTTCGTTCCTCGAAACGCATCCACTAACCACGCAGCGGCAGCCGATCTCTTCCAAGCTTTCCAAGACACGCCCGGTTCCATCAAGCGTTTATACCTTGTGCATCTACAAAAGGGCCTTCGAACCAAAGAATCGGCGAGCTTTCTACCAGCCGAGCCCCTTCCGTTTGAGGTCGCGATACCGAACCAGGGAGAGGTAATCAGCGTGGAATGATTGTCGCCAACAAGCTTTCTTTATTTTCGGGACGACAGATTAAATAATCGCCATTAAGGCACCAATTACGGCGCTCTACGCCCAGATCAAAATCATCCGCATTCAGTGAGCGCCGCTCTTGGCCTGTGCGAATGTCGTACATCCTCACCCCCATCGTCTCTGCTATAGCGAGAGCTCCCGCGAAATCCCAGTAGCCAAAATCCATCACAGTTCCGACACTTCTGCCGGCAGCGATATCAAGAATGTCCGTGACCAGACACCCGAACATACGCAAGCTTTCTTGCCCCTTGAAAGAATAGCGTTCGAAGAAAACATCCTGTGCTGTAAACACAGGGCGAGCTAATTCAGAATAACGCAACTCGACTTGGGCGCCCCCATTCAAATCAGAGACAAAGGATTTGCCGTTCAGCGTGAAATAAACCTTATTCAACGCGGGAAGCGCCACTACTCCGCCCTTCAGATGATGTCCGTCGTCACTCTTTTGGGTAATCCCGACCGACACTCCGTAAATGGGATACCCGAGGCTCAGATTCTGAGTTCCATCAACAGCGTCGACGACAACTCCGTAAGCCGAGTCGAAATAACGCTGATAGGCCACCTTATGTTTGGCAACGTCCTCGGAGAACGCCTCATTCGCGCTCTCCTCCCCCAAGAAGTGCGCGGGAGGAAATTGAGCGTGTGTAAATTTCTTTAGAGCGGAGTCGATCCGATAATCGATTTCCGTCACCACACTGTTATCGCTTTTAATGGAAGCGGCAACGGCTCCTTTTTCCATTTGGACCGCCACCTCTCGGGCAAGCTGCTTAACTTGCTCTACAAGAGACAACTCGAACTGTTGTATTCGCCTATCAACACCCTGCTCTACACTCATCATGCTTCCTGCCTTATCAGACTCAGTGCTCGTTTTTGTATACGGTAAAGGAGAACGACCAAATACTCAAAAACCGAACCAGGATAGCAGCATCTCCTCTCCGTGTCATTTTCTGTCCACATGGGTCGTTTTCAGAAAAATCTCGTTCCTGCGCGCCCCCCAAAAAACACAATTCGAATACCTAAGTCACTGCACACAAAATCAACACCATACTGACGGTTAGAAATGTGTGAAAAAGCGCCCATCCCCTTACTCAAGAGCAAGAAGCATGGCACCATCGCCGCCATCGGAATAATTGGAGACAGAGCGAATGTCCACCCATCAGCAGTCAGGCACGTCGAACAACGATAAAGACCCTACCGCGCCTGCTATCGTCGGTGAATTAGCTATCCCAGCGGAAGCGCTAGCGCAGGTACAGCCGTTTCACAGACTCTATGACTACGACCCTCAGTCTGCCCACAAAGACATAACCCAAACCGTCTCTCACAACTTCGGGCTTTGGAGGGATGGATTCGCCGCTCGAGGTATTCACGGCATCCAAGTAGCAATCGAAGGTGCTATTCAATGCGGATTTTTCTCCGGGCCAAAGGAATCAGACAATCCGTCGCTACCCGAGCATCTCGGCTTTAAATTTTTCGAAGAGATTGACCTCTCGATACGAATCCCTAAGACAAACGTATACGGCACCGTCATATCTCCTCACGATGATACCGTAAAAGATGTTGTTCTCGAGGTTCTTCGCTCGACTCCCGGCGTCAAGGACGCGGCCTTCTCAGACAAGTTCGCAAAAAACGGGTGGGGACAAGAAGCTCCACTCTCACTTCACTACGCCTACATGGAGGTCACCTGTTCAAAAACGGGGCGAAGCCGAATTATCGAGCTTGAGATCTGCACACAACGACTCGAGGAGACCTGTGAGGTTAGCGATCACTGGGCCAAACTTTTCTCTCCTGAGGAGCGTACTGCCCAAGCCGCCGCAAGAAACAAGGCGCGAAAAATGGGAGACGACGCCTACGACAACGTCAAATTTGTGCAAAACGAGCACGCAAAATTCCGGCTACTCTGCCTCTTCCTTCACACCGAGGGAACCGCTGATCAACCGGTTCCAACAAAGTTTATCAGGTCTTGCCTGCAAAGTTGGTATCTCTGGGCTCCAGATAAAGCACCGGGTAACGAAGCTCCTCAGTACGTTAAAAAATACTGGGAAAAAGCTCGGGAGCTGATTAAAGCTAGATCAGATTACAAATTCGACGTTTAAAAGGTCGTAAATTACAGACGTTCTACGATAGCTCACCTTAGGCCGATGATAGGCTCCCATCCCTTTTAGGGCTCATCGCCTGGGCTATCGAAGCGGGATCCGCATGAATTCAGTTACATTGCGGCTGCTGGCGGCGTCGCCCGTCGCAGTTCCAAGGGCGACACCAACAAGAGCGTTCACGCGAGCTGAAGTCGGTAACGTAATATGCCGTGTCGCGATTTTGATCGCGGCGGGGTGTTGCTCAACGATGCCCTCTTCTAAGATTGTACAGTGAGGCACAATGCGCTGCGGTAGGTAATATTCCTCCGCACCCACAGCTTTAGGAAGGAAGGCGCGCGAAAACTGCTCGTGAGCTTGCGCAAAACGCCCCGAAGCTTTCCCTGAAAAATAAAGGGTGCCATTAGGGAACGTTGCCACCTCTTCGAATATGAAATCAAATGGACTCGTACGAAGTGAATGACGCATATCGCGCTCGACTTCGATACCGGTGAGGGACCTCGAGGCCCCTAGCGTGATGTGTGGCTCAACCTCAGCCAATCGCGACGATTGAAGTCCTCGCTCCGCGCACTCCCTCCACACTAAGCTGACCTTGGCGCGAAACTCCTGATCAAACGTAAGATAGAAGACAAACGTATCTACATTCGCTCCTGGAGAAAGAAGACTGGCCAAAGACTGACTTTTCGCTATCGACGGGTTCATAGAATCTCGTAGTAGTACAAGTGTCTCACCAATCCACTCACCATTCAAAGGGATCCTTGCACCTACCCTGGGCTTAAACAAGCACACTTCCGAGTTCGAGTTCAGACGGCAAAGACTTCCGAACTCCAGAAATAAGGGCAAGGTCACTTACGGGCACCCTGGCCTCTAACGGCTTGCGTTATCGACGCTTTTTAAAACCCCTAAAACCCTTAAGACGCTCTCATTCAAGATGCCAGTACTAATACCTACGAGAACCCCCTATAACCTACAGCTCCTCGCTAATTTCTAATGGTATAGAGCTCGCGTACCCGCAGATTATCTATTAGAGATTACAGCCCTAGGCTACAGGCATCGCAGCAAGGCCATAACTTAGAGAGCTGCCAAGCGGAGCCGTCTACTCAGGAACCAGTATGTTTAAAGTCGAACTCAAGAATCCAAATGCTGAGTCACACATAAAGCTCGACGGCAGCGTCGACTTTACATACATCATGCGCAAGGACGGCCCGTATGTAGCAAACCAGCTCGCCCCAAGCATGGCCCGTCGCACTGGAATCGAACGTTCGTTAATTACTTCCACCGTTGGATACTACTACGATGCCTTCCATGCGGAGCTCGTCGAAATACTTGGTCGCCATTTCTCATCCAACGGACAGAAGGTAGACATCCATCTCTACGATTCAGACTCGTTAGAAAAATTGGTGCTCGAAAAAATCGAAGAACGCAATGTGGTCAATGTGGATCCTTTATTGGAAGGAACCCTTCCCAGCCTCTCGACCTCCCGTCACTACGCGCTGTCAGGAGTAAAAGCGCTTACCCAAGGAGAACGTCCTGGCAGCCCCTCCGTACAAAGGCAAATACAGGAACTCACCAAGAACTCTATATATGGACCGGCGGTGGTTACAGAAGATGACGTCTTTTCAGGTAAGAGCATGGTTGAGGTCATCGTTGCGCTCAGACAACAGGGCATCAAGTGTTCTATGGTGTGTCCCGGAATTCAAATCGGGGCGGCCGCGGCCTTCTCTGAGCTCCAGATTTCAGTCGACCCGGTCGTACGCTACTCGTCCGCAACTTCACGGAATGTGTTGGATCAAGTCGACTTGGGAGATGCCCGAGATTTCTTACTTGGCGCGAGCGGCCTGGTGGTAATTCTTCCAGACAAGAGCCTTGGCCGAGCTCCTTACGTAATGCCTTTTGTTAGCCCCAACGCGCGAGTAGGGATTCCCGCGAATCAGGAGATAGCTTTCAGTCGAGAAATTCTGGTGGCGAACCTCCACTTCTTCAGGCAAGTCGAGACACTCCTCGGAGAACCGATGGTTCTTTCGGATGTGGATCCTTCTTTTGCTCATATGTGCAGCGAGCTTTACGGACTCCACCCGAATACACCGATGACCAAGGTCGTTACATGGGCCCTTAACGAAATGGAGTCGCTCTATCGAATTAACAAGGAACTTGGAACGCTACAGAACCGATTTCATAAATTGAACTTGCCGGAGAGAATGGTGCTGCTCGACCTGAATGGCACCCTCATTCCTGACGACGCACACTCATGCCAACTGCCGGCCGAATCAAAACTGCTTCTTCAGAATCAAATTTCTCGACTAGCGGCTTCAGGCATTCAGGTCGGACTGTGCTCGGACTCTCCGCTCGATCCTCTCTATCACAACATCGCAAAACAGCTGGGCATCAAAGGACCGATAATCGCCGAAAACGGTAACGTGATTCGTTATCAAAACGTTGATTTCTGCCTTCGAGAGCTCTCGATGATTCAATCGTTACGAGACAAGATAACCGATCTGATCGAATCAAGTGTTACTCCCTACAATCAGCAAAAAGATTGTTTGTCCATGGAGTTCGGAGGAAGACTTCCTCGATTCGAACTAAACGAATGGGCGTTTGGCGTCGGCCGAAAGACCTCAATCAGCGTGTTTGGCCCCCCACAGCTCATCGAATACCTCGATAAACACCTCCCGCTTGAACCCGGCTTGAGCAAGGATGCCAGCCCCCAGTATAATTATTTCGCGATTCACCCCGGTAACTTCCGCACCAACAAGGGAGAAACCCTACGAGCGTTAGCAGCGTTCGGCTATGACATGACGATGGTAGGAAACAGCATGTCTGACTGGGTAGCTCCGGACTCTAAGGTACGATGCGGCTTCGTAGGAGAGAGCACCGTCAGCGATGAGATCCTTGCTAAGGCATCTCTAACCTCCGAAAAGCCTTGCGCGGAGGGAGTTGTTGAGATTCTCAGCCGACTCTAGAGCATTACGCGAGCGACTAGGAATCGATCTCGACAGCCAGCGGAATCGACGCGGCGGCGCCACGACGTGTCACACACACCGCGGCCGCTCGTGATGCCCGTTCAAGAGCGTTTTTTTTATCTATCCCTCTTGTAAGGGACCCCAAAAGGTAGCCCAAAAAAGTATCTCCCGCGCCCGTTGTGTCCACCGCGGTAACTTTTTGAGCCGGCTGAAAATAGGTCTCCTCATTTGAGGCAAGGTAGGCCCCATCTCCGCCAAGGGTTAACGCGATGTCGAGTCGTGGAGCGCGCCCTCGAACACCTTTGATAATCAAGAGCGGATCGCTCTCTCCAGTTAGGTCACGCCCTTCTGTCTCGTTAAGAATAATGAGGTCAAGGTACGGCAGGACCGCCGTAACTGTCTCAGCGTCGAACGGAGAAGGATTGTAGGCGATTCTAACGCCTCGCTTCTTGGCGTACTCAATTGCCCAAGGAACGAGATTGGTCTCGTTTTGCGCTAACAACCAATCTTCCGGCTCAGCCGTCTCGAGTGCTGTACGAATAAGCTCCTCGGAGATGGAGCCGTTGGCGCCCGCTTCGACAATTATCGCGTTTTGGCCAGAGCGTTGAACCTGAATAATAGCATGTCCTGTTCGAACCTCTCCAACGCGAACGAATTGTACATTCACACCATTCGATTCTAGATTTCTTCTCAACTCTATCCCGTCAGCCCCAATAGAGCCGATATGCGATACATTTGCCCCAGCTCGGGCTAACGCGATGGATTGATTCCCCCCCTTCCCTCCTAGATGAGTCTGAACCTCCAAAGATTTAATCGTCTGCCCCGGGGATACGATAGAATCGACCTGATAAACGAAATCTAGATTGAGCGATCCAAGACAGTACACTTGCGCCATACGATTCTCCCCCAAAATGTATCCCCTTAGGTCGCGACAACTCCCATCCCCGCCGCTAGCAAACTCGTCAACCTACGCCGCGCGGCAAGGCTCTTTAGCTTCGTCGCGATCGCCAGCGCTCTTCAGATCTCCGATACTCATGCCGTGTACCGTAAGGAGGTAAAACCCTATCGCCACAGCCGGGATATAGGACATGAAGTGGCTAATGAGCGAATACGCCTGCGCAACAGGAACTGGATACGCAAAGAGCGCGCATGCCTGAACACAACCGAACTGCCAGACACCGAAAAACCCTGGAGCGGATGGAGCCGCGATAGCTAGCGCCACAAACACGCCTATGGTCACGCTCAACAAGAACGAGAGATCTCCCGGGAACATGTAAAGAATCGCGTAGAATTGCAGATACGCGGTAAGCCATACAAGGCCAGTGAGCCCCACAATAACCGCGAGGCGAGCTGGAGTCTTGATGACCGCTGACCCATCGATCAAGTCGTTAAGGAATTTACCAAGCACTCGGGAAACGACCTTCGGCATTGGCTTCAGGAAAAACGCGACCATCGAACGGATAAAGCTCGGAAAGGCGCAACTCGCCATTATGAACAACAGAAGACAGGTTGCCATCCCTCCGAGGAAATAAGCCCCAAGCACAACTTTGTCTGGAAGAGACTCAAGAAACGGAGCGATCAGCGCGAACGATAACAATACCGCGGAGAGGTCAAAAAATCGTTCAATAACAACTGAGATGAACGAGGTTCCAAACGAGTAATTCGACCAGCGAGTAAGGACCAGAGGGCGCACCACCTCTCCGAGCCGACCCGGAAGAAGGAGTGTCGCCAGATTGCCCAGCATGAACGAGTCGAAAAGGGTGCGAACGGTGGGACGAGGCCCGTCCGTCTCAGGAAGAAAAAACTGCCATCTGTACGCTCGAAGCCCAACATGGATACCGAAGAAAAAGAGGAACGGAATAATAGGCCACAGCTTAATGTCCGCTAAGGTGTGGAGCACCTCATCGAACTTAAGGTCCCAGAGGGCAAATACCAACATCCCGATACTAATCGCGCATCCAAGCGTCAGTTGAACAACTTTTTTCATACGGTATCTCTTTGTTTAAGCAACGCTCTTGAGTGGGCACGTAATCGAGCAATCGAGAACCTTACGAGCGTCACCATCGATCCAACTACCAAGCTCCTCTCTGATAATGGCACTCATTCCGTCAAGCCACACTGGGTGATCATTAAGACACGGCACCACCGAAAGCTCCTCGCCTCCGGCCTCCGTAAACTGCTCGTGCCCCTCGTTCCCCAACTCATCCAAGGTCTCAAGACAATCAGCGGTAAACCCCGGAGCTACAAGGGTGATTCGTTTAACACCGGCATGACCAAGCTCTTCCAAGGTCTCGTCAGTGTACGGCCTCAACCACGGATCGCGACCGAATCGAGATTGAAAGGTGTGAATCACCATCTCTTTCGGCACATTCAATTTTGGAAGCACCGCCGCTGTGGTCTCCAAACACTGACAGCAATAAGGATCTCCTTTGGTGACGTATTTCTCAGGAACACCGTGATAGGACAGCACCAGTCGCTCCGGCTTCGCGGGAAGAGACGCGAGATGTTCATTAATGACTGTGGCGAGCGAATCAACATAGCGCGGATGCGCGAAATACGGCTCAGCGACTCGCAGAGTTGGAACCCAACGACGCTTGAGAAGGTGCGGAAACACAGCATCGTACGTCGACGCGGTTGTCGCGGCGGCGTATTGAGGATACATCGGGAACAGCAGGATCTTTGAGCATCCCTTCTCAATCAAACGATCGAGGCCGCTCTCCAAACTCGGCTTGCCGTATCGCATACCGAACTCAACCTCGATGTGACGATTCTCCGCTTGAAGTCGACTTCGAACACCGTCAGCCTGCTTTTTTGTAATGGTAAAAAGCGGCGAACCTTCCTTGCCCCAGATGCGTGCGTACAACCGCGCGGACCGCTTAGGACGAGTCACCAAGATGATACAGTTGAGGAGGATCCACCATAGAATACGGTTCACCTCGATTACCCGGCGGTCCGAAAGGAACTGACCAAGGTATCGGCGTAGCGCCGGAGCGGTCGGCGCGTCAGGCGTACCGAGCTGCGCAATCAATACTCCGATCTTGTCCTTCGACCCACGACATCCAAATTCACACGACGCCTTATCCATGACTTCTCCCTCGTAATCGCTCTACGCCCTCACGGGACAAGCGCACTCTATCAGACACTCCAACCCCACCACGATCAATTCCGACGAACACCACACCTGGATGCTCGGCCTCCACCCTATCAAGCTCCGCTACAAGCGCGTGATGGCCTACTTTCAATTGCGGTATTGCATGCGACCAGTGGGTGGCCCGCATAAATCTCGCCTCAGAAACACCAAGATAGCGTTTCAAGAGTAGCGGAATTTGCTCACGAAGCTTCGCTTCATCAGGCCGCATATCACCGGCCTGAGCTCCCCCCACCATCACTGTGAGTACTTGCTGATCAGGCGGCGCAACATGGGGAAAGATGAGTGAATTGAACATTACGCCCAAGAGATTATCAGGCATCCCCCGTGGAAAAAGGATCCCGAAAGCGTCAGGAAGCAACTTCTCGCTCTTTGATACAGCGAGGTGCACAACCGTTAAACTCGCGTACTCCTGCGCGCCAATTCGCGCGCTCAAAGAAGTATCAAGGCCTTGGATGAGAGAAGAGAGAGAGCCACCGGCATTTGTGACCACCACTGAATCCACTGGGACGATTTGACCGTTGGAGCAGTGGATGTCATATCCACCACAGTCCTTCTCGATCAGGCGCTCCGCCTTTGCGGCAACCAGATCTACCTTATCCTGAAGGCTGGACCACAGCGCGTTTGGAATCCGCTGGATGCCGCCGTTAACCACAAAGATGTTTGGTTTTCCGCCCTTTGGCTTCCGACGGATATACCCAACAAGCGATAGCCCCTTCTCGGCTGCCGCCCACAGCCCCGAGAATATCGAGCGTGCGCTCAGCTTCTCGACGTCACCTCCGTAAATGCCTTTGAGTACAGGGTCGAGCATGTTGCGCGTAACCTGCTCGCCGATGAGCGGCGTAAAGAACTCTAATACCGACACATCCTCAGCTCTCGGCTTTAAAAGGCCCGGTATGAAAAGCTTAAACGGAAGAGAGATCTTGATAGACCACGGGAAGAGCGAGCTCTTTATCAGCTCACGTGGCCCCGAAGGCACCTTTTGAGCGCGTCCATCACACCAAACAAACTGCCCGTAAGGCTGAACTGAGGGATATCGAACCTCTCCTTTAAGTCCGAGTTCCCCCATCAGCTCCATGACATGGGGCCGTTCGACTAAGACGTTCGGCCCAGCCTCTAGATTGAAGCCGTCCTGCTGAATGGAACGTAACATCCCCCCTATCGATCCGGGTTCAATGAGAACGGGACGAACCCCTTGCTTGACTAAGTCATATGCCGCGGTTAATCCGGCGATACCCGCACCGATAATACCAACCGTCATAGAGATCCCACGCCTAAGCTAGAACAAAAGTCTGGTTCGGATACTCGTTGGCAGCTCATCAATCTTGCTCTTGACCGCCGCGGAGATCGTTTGGTCTACGTCGATTATCAGATAGCCCACATCGCCGAGCGTGTTGAGATACTGAGCCTGAATATTGCCCCCCATCTGCGCGATGATTGTGTTAATCGAACTCAACACACCAGGGACGTTGCGATGGATATTAAGAATGCGGTGACTCTCGCGAACAAGCGGCAACTCTACCTGAGGGAAGTTAACAGCCCCTGTAGTACTTCCCACCTCTGTAAATTTCAGCAGGGTCGTACCTACTTCAAGTCCGATATTTCGCTGAGCCTCAAGGGTGCTTCCACCGATGTGAGGAGTAAGGATCACGTTATCCAAACCACTTAACGGGCAAGAGAAAACCTCGTCATTTGAGGCCGGCTCCTCAGGGAACACATCTACGGCCACACCTCCGAGCTTGCCGCTCTCGACCCCGGATTTGACCGCCGGCAGATCCACCACCTTTCCGCGACTAAGATTCAAGAGGAACGCTCCCTGCTTCATCTGAGCTATCTCAGGGGCTCCGATCAGGTTGCGGGTCTCCGCAGTCTCGGGCACATGCAGCGAAACGAAGTCAGACAAGGCAAGCAGCTCCTTGAGGCTGGCCACCTGGGTCGCGTTACCAAACGGAAGCTTTCCAAGGATGTCGTAGTAATAGACCTTCATCCCGAACGCTTCGGCGAGAAGCCCGACCTGAGGTCCTATATGCCCGTATCCCACGAGACCAACGGTTTTATTTCGAACCTCAACACACCCGTCCGCCGACTTCTCCCACACTCCCCGGTGCAAAAGCTGACTCTTGTGAGCCGCTCGTCGAGCCAGCATTACCATCTCAGCAAGGGTCAGCTCCGCGACGCTACGCGTATTACTAAATGGAGCATTAAAGACCGGCACGCCATGAAGCGCTGCCGCCGATAGGTCCACCTGGTCAGTGCCAATGCAAAAGCATCCGATCGCCAACAGGCTATCAGCCGCCTCTAACACCTTCTTAGAGACCCGGGTTTTCGAACGAATTCCAAGCAGATGCACCCCTGGGATGCGCTTGACAAGCTCATCCTCACTGAGGGCATTCTTTAAAAGTTCTGGCTGGTAGCCCGCCTGCTGAAGCTTTTCAACACATGCGGGATGAACCCCCTCTAGGAGGAGGATTTTGAACTTCTCTCGGGGAAATGAAACCTGCTTTTGCATGGCGCCATGCTATAGCGGACAAAAGATAAACGAAAGTAAGCCCTTGCTCAAAACAGAGGATTTTTATCCCCTATCGCCCCCTTCTCAAGCAGCCCCCTACTTTTTAACGAGCCCTCTGCCTTTGTAGCCCTCTTTTGTGCTACCCTATCGGGATGATCGGGTCTCATCCTTCCGCTAAATCTAAGATTCTAAGCCACCTCAAAAAGCTCGCTCCGTTCTCAGTTGTGGAGCGAGGAATCAGTTGGGCTTCCCAGGACATGGTTTCTGATTGCAACGGGTCAGCTCACGCCGTTACCGGTGTTGTTCGCGAGGATGAAAATACCACTCACACAGTATCCCTCTCAATCCTCTCGTCTCACGAAGTTGACGCGACCTGTACATGCTGCTCTCACGGTGACATGCAAGAGCAATGGTGCGCCCACGCTGTCGCGCTCCTATGGCGCGCCGCCGACCTTGATTTCTTTGAACCTCGCGGCGGTTTTGGCGAGCGGGAGTCCACCTTTCGGGTAAATTCAAGCTCACCTCAAGAGATAGCAACCGCTATTCGCGAAGTGCACTCGCTAGAGCAGTCGCTATCGGTACCCGACGGCTCGGGAGCTCCACAACCCAAGCTCTGCACGCCTGAGGTTTCGATCATTCTCGACCTCTCAAGCGATCGCCTCGGTATAAGAGTAGCTTTCGATGACCAAGAACAAGAGCCCACTATCTTCGAAGGGTTTAAGTTCGTATCCACTCGCGCGCTTGACAATCTGCTTCTTCAAATCCTTGAAGACGAGGGGTCGTGGGACGAGACTTCTCGCCTCTGGTTCATCAACTCGAGCAAGGGCATTGAGCTTATTCTGGGGCTGTTGGAAGAATATAAAGATGTCCTCAGCATCCGAAATCTCCAACCCATAAAGGTCAGCCACATCCCCCTAAACGCGAAGCTCTCGATGTCGTGGCACCAAACGTCACTTGAACTCGCGATGAGCTGGCTCGTATACTCGGGCGAGAAGCGCGTAGAGCTGTCTCGCAATCAGGACATCTTCGGAACGGGCCCTTTCTGGACTCTCGTTGACAACACAATTTATCGGCTCTCGCCGCAGGCGGCTCGCATCGCGTCAATCTTTGGCTCAAGCCACTCCCTCACCCTCACTCGAGCTCAGGTAGGACCGATCCTCGAAGTGATGAATGAGCTAGGCTCCGACACCTTTGGCGCTCTTCATGTGTCGAACCCAGAGCTGCAACCCTCTGTAGAGATCAAGGACCCAACCCCAATCCTTTATCTAGAGCGAAGAGATGTCGCGTCAGACCACTTTACATCACACCGCAGCATTGAACTTTCAGCGGTTATTGACTTCGAATACCCTTCTCCTCCATCGAGCTCGAATACAGTTTACTTACGAAACCGGAAACAGGAAGCTGAGCAGCTAGCCCTTCTTTCGTCGCTAGGATTCTCAAGCACTCCAGAAAACCGCCGCTACTCAATTCAGGGCGATGCCGCTCTCGATTTCATCCACGAAACGTACAAGCAGCTTGAGGAGCCGTGGAAGGTTCACGGTTTAGACATCGTGAAGAAAGGAGTCCGATTCGCGGACCTCCGCATAGCTGTGGCCCTCTCTGGCGCCTCCGCAAAGCGAGATCTCGACGATCTAGAGGACGCAAAATCCTCGGAGAAGCGTGGAGGTTCTATTGATTGGTTCGACTGTCACGTATCAGTGGTACAAAACAACGCGAACCTTCCCCTGTCAGCGGTGTTCAAAAACGCCCGTGGAGATAACGATCGGTGGACTCGTCTTGATAGCGGCGCGTACGCGCGTATTCCAGGCGGAAACGTAGCGCAGCTTCGAACTATTCTTGGAATGGTCGATCCTAACTGCCGTGTCAGCAACACCATCAAGACCCGACTCTCCCTCGCTCAAGCGATCAGCCTTGGTCGCATTAACGACGCCGGATTCTCAGTTTCGCTCGATAGAAAGCTCGCGGCTCTCAACGCGAAGCTCTCCTCATTCTCAGAGATAAAGCCAATCTCAGCGTCGAAAGGGTTTAAAGGGAAGCTTCGCCACTACCAAGAGGAAGGTATTAGCTGGCTCAACTTCCTTCACGAATTCGAACTCGGTGGAATTTTGGCGGACGAAATGGGACTTGGAAAGACGGTCCAAGCGCTCGCGTTCTTCCAACACCTTCGCGAAAAGCGCGGAAAAAAGAAGGGGCAAAAGCCAATCCTGATCGTCGCCCCAACATCAGTAATCACGAACTGGAACTACGAAGTTAGAAAATTCACGCCAGACATGAAGGTCGTGATGCTTCACGGACCAGGAAGAAAGGCACTATTCGAGCAGGTTCCAGAAGCCGACATCGTCCTCACTTCGTATGCCCTACTCCGAGTGGATCGGTACGACCTAGAGCGGTACGAGTTCTCCCACATCGTCCTTGATGAGGCACAGAACATTAAGAACCCACAGGCCGCGACCACGAAGGCCGCAAAGAGCATTCGCGCCCGATACCGCCTCGCGTTAACAGGTACACCGACCGAGAACCGTCCAATGGAACTCTGGTCGATCATGGACTTCCTGATGCCAGGCTATCTGGGGTCGTATGAGTTCTTCAGAGCCAACATCGAGCGTCCGATCCTTGAGGGAGGAACGTCAGTCAACGTGGCGCAGCTCCTAAACGCCAAAACACGGCCATTCATCCTCAGACGCCTCAAGGCGGACGTAGAGAAAGAGCTTCCACCTAAGATTGAATCAGTACTTCACGTTGAAATGGCCGCAAGTCAGCGACAAATGTACAGTCAGATCCTTAACGAAGTTCGACCAAAAGTCTTCGACGCTATCAAGAAGAAGGGCATCCAAGGGGCTAGCGTTTCGATCCTTGCCGCCCTCCTCCGACTTCGCCAGGTCTGTAACCACCCGAACTCTATCGAGGCCTTCGAAGATCTTGAGGGATACGAGTCCGGTAAGTTCAATCTGTTGAAGGATCTCACTGTCGAGGCCCTTGAATCAGGACGGAAGATTCTTCTGTTCAGCCAGTTCCGAGGAATGCTCGGCATCATCCGCACATGGCTCCAAGAGATTCAGGTCAACCACCTCTATCTCGATGGAAATACTAAGAATCGACAGGAGCTCATCGATCAATTTACCAACGATGAGTCCGTTCGCCTCTTCCTCATTAGTTTGAAAGCGGGAGGATCCGGTCTCAACCTTATGGCTGCGGACACGGTTATCATTTACGATCCTTGGTGGAATCCAGCAGTTGAGAGCCAAGCGGTTGATCGCGCACACAGAATTGGACAGAACAAAACAGTTTCTGTGTATCGTCTCGTAACAGAAGACTCCGTTGAACAGAAGATCATGGCGCTTAAAGAGAAGAAGTCTAAACTTGTTGACGCTCTCGTTAACGAGAATGGACTCTCAACTCTCAAGCTCGCTAAGACCGACCTCGAAAGTCTCTTCAGTCCGCTTCCCGAAGCGGGAGAGTAAATTTCTTCAGCATGGAGATCTGTCGGCTACGGTCTCTGTCACAACGAGTATCGCGAGAATCGCAAGCGATACGTATTGTGCGCAGCGATCTCCTTTTAACGAGCGGCATTTCGGCAGCGCTTTACCTCGCAAACTTTTGAAAATAAATAACTTTTGCGAATCCTTTCAAGCGCCTTGGAGCGTCTTATCTAACGGACGCTATCTGACTGTTGCTGGTCTAAGAGCCGTTGAGGCAGGAGGGAAGTGGGTCCGATTTCATAGCGGTGTTTGTTTTTGAGTCTTTTGAGACGAATTTACAAAACCCATGCAAATCAACCACTTATCTAGGTACCTCAAAAATGGCTTTTGACCATCACTTGACGAGATTCCCGCTACTTGCGTGTAACCACTTGTCATTGCTTAGGTAGTACGTTAATTGATTTTCGATCGATACCTTCATTGGGGGATCTTCTGTATGGGCAATGCACGTTACTGTTTAACTAAGGCTGACCTCGCTGACGCTATTTACGCCGCTATCGATATCGATAAGCAAAAGGCAGCGACTATCGTTGAGGACTATGTCGAGCTCATCAAGGAAGCGCTCGATAAGGAGGCCAAGGTTATGCTTTCGGGCTTCGGATGCTACGAAGTGAAGTCGAAGCCAGCTCGTCGAGGACGCAATCCTCAGACTCGCGAGACGATTATCCTTCGCGCTCGACGCGTAGTTAAGTTCAAGCCGAGCCAACTTCTCCGCCGCGCTATTAACGGCGAGAAAGTTTCGGACGACGAGATCGACAAAGAGTATTAGTCTTCCCTTGTTTTTCGAGGGTTCGAACGAAGAGACGCGCCTCGCTCCAATTGCGGTAGCAGGCGCGTTTTTCGTTTCCTAAACTTTCGCACCTCAAAACTCGCTCTGTGGAAACGGCAAGGGTGCCCCCTAGACAGATTTTGTCGCAAGAGTCTGCCCATCAAGAGGAACCAACGATGCTTCAGTCGCTCACCAAACGACAGGTTCTAACCATCCTCCTGGGTCTCATCGCCGGCTCTATCTGGTTTTTGTACAACCTATCCCTCCCCTCAATCTATCGGGGCGAAGGCTGCTGTGACGTTCAGCAATATTTCGCTTTATCTCAAGGAACACTTTCAAGCGTAGCGTCCCACTCATCCTTTCGAGTATTCGGATATCCGCTCATCCTTCACATCTACAACGCCTTGTTTAGCGACCCGCAGCTTGCCGCGAGACTCATCGAACTGACTCAGCTTCTCGTCGCCTTCGCGAGCTCCGCGTTTCTTTTTTACGCGCTCCGATTCAGTGGGCTTCCGGTGCCATTCATAAGCCTAGCGCTTCTCTTAAGTCACCCAGGGCTCACGAGCGCGGCGTCCCTGCGAATCACAGACAGCCTCGCCACAAGCATTTTCTCAATCGCCATCGGAGTGATGGCGATGCTCTTTAATGGCCATCAACGAACGCGGGCCCTGTTTTTCGCTCTTGGGATACTTCTAGGGATTCTACCGACGCTGCGCCCCTCTTTCGGACCACTCATTTTCACCACACTTCCACTTATCTTAATCGGGATGTTCCATAGGTCTCTCACACAGGCGCGCAATCCACTTTTCGCGCTCGGCAAAACATCCATTCTCGTAGGCATCTTTTGTCTCGGATTCCTCCCGCCGCTCGCCAAACTTGCCTTCAATTGCAAATCGGCAACCGGCAAATACGCTCTCATCGATCCCGCAACCTCCGCGCAACACGGCGCGGGCTCGATCACCTGGGGATTTCACTATATCCGCCTTTGGAGCGTTGTCTCAGAGCACGGGTTCAAAAACTTTAACGTCGTGCGGAACTCCACGTTCGATAACTGCAACGTAGAGCCGCCGCACCTGGCGCAAGGACTTCTCAAGTGTTACTCCGGACATTGGCGAGAAGTCCCGGAACAGATCCTTAACAAGACCATTAGCCTGTCGGATAACTACCATCTTAATTCTTACGCGAGCGAAATTACCCCCCAATGGGTCGTCTGGTACAACAGATTCTTTAACGCGATTACTTTTATAGGGCTATTCTCAGCGATTTATCTGCTAGCGCGCGGAACGATTCAACGCAGGTTTTTATCGACCGCCTTTACGATTCCAGCTCTTGTGTATGTGGCCATCCAGGTCAATATGCACATCGAAACGAGATATATGTTTCCCGTCACTCCTTTATTTTTCCTTCTTAGCTGCACATCGATCTCACTCATTCGCAAATCTCCCCCGATTTGGAGAACTCTCGGGGCCGTGTGCATCCTGGCCCTCGCCGCTCTGTTTTTTCAACGAATCACCATGTGGGACAGCCTACCAATCGTAGCGATGTAGAGCGTTCGATCTGTTAAAGGGCATCGAGTTTTTTAAGAAACGGTTTGCAGATTTTATTACTCCGGCGAGGAATAGTCGCGAGCGTATACCCACATCAGTTCAGTTCGCAGCGAGTCCTTCCAGCAGCTCAGAGCATGCCCCTTACTCGGAATATCTTTGAGGCGCTCAACTACCTCCAATAGGATAGGACCAAACTGTGCCCGAACCCGCTCCCGCGCCCCTCCATCTGATACTACGCTCAATGAACAAGCGCTCACCGAGAGTTCCGCGAGCTTAATCAGGAAAGCCTCAGGGTCTCTCTTCAAGATCCCGACAAAATATTCTTTGTTAAATTGCCGCTCTATCTCCGCAAGACTCCGAGCGTCTCCCCGCATTTGAGCCGTAACAGCCATGTCGTGAAAATCTTGGGGAGTAAGCATCTCCACGATCTGCGCCACCCTCGCTCCAAACCGATCTCCAATTAACCGCAACGCCTCGCCCCGCATATTTCCGCTCGGCGAAAAGTCCCCTCCGAGCAACCGAAGAATACGATCGGGTTGATGCTCCACGGCCGCATGAAGGAGGGCGGCTTTGAGAATAGTAGGCTGGGCGAGACAAAACTTCTTCGCCGTTGTTATCGCTACCTCGAGCGGTTGATTGATAAATGGCTGACCGTCGAAGCGATCCGCTTGACGAAAATGGGCACAGAAGGATAGGTCTCGAGCCGCGAGAACATCCATCCCCTCAACATATCCAATCTTCGATTCTAGAATGATCTGGTCAAGCTCAGCGACAAGCTCTCGAGTACGCGCATACTGAGCTGAACAATTCACCAGCCGCGCTGTTTGTTGATGCGTGTCAAAGCCGACCATGAAGACCCTCCGTAGCGTTCTAGGACTATCTTCATGGTACTGAAATAATGGCGCCCAACAAAATGGAAATACGTCGCGGATAAAGAACCATCGACTCAGCTTTCACCAATCTTCGGAGGAAAAAGGTATCCTCTACAATGAGCCACCGCGAATCGCACGATTCTCCGTCGCCAAGCGACGTGCGAGACCGCCGTTTCCGGCGGCCCCGCGAGTAAGAACCTTGAGGTCTTACTTCTTAATCCAGGCGGAGATCTTCTCTTTTATCGCCTTGCCTGTGAAGCCAAACTTCTCGCATAGAACTTCGCCAGGAGCGGAAGCGCCGTAGTGATCGATTCCAATCGCGAGAACATCTCGAGCAAGGAGATTACTCCACCCGATCGTTGTTCCGGCCTCAACGACGACAGTCGGAACACCCTTAGGAAGCAACCCTTCTTTGAAGGACTCAGATTGCTGTTTATAGAGCTCAACGCATGGCATCGAGACGACTCGTGCTGGAGTACCTTCAGCCTCAAGCGCTGTAGCCGCCTCAACTGCCGCCCCAACCTCAGAACCTGTCGCCACAATCACGACCTTCGGTTGAGCAACCTCATTAAGAGCATACGCTCCCTTGAGAACGTCATCCGGGCTAAAGGACGCCGGACGGCTAAGTGCCGGCAAGTTCTGTCGGCTGAACAAGAGCGAGCTTGGTCCGTTCTTGCGATTAAGGGCAGCGTAGTAGCTCATAGCTACCTCAACGCCATCCGCAGGACGGAACACATACATGTTCGGAATAATGCGCAAGCTCATCGTGTGCTCGATAGGCTCGTGCGTTGGTCCATCCTCTCCTACCCAGAAGCTATCATGGGTGAAGATGTACAGTGCTTGGAGGTGAGAGATCGCCCCTACACGCATCGCTGGACGCATGTAGTCAGAGAACACAAGGAAGGTCGCTGTGTAAGGGATCCATGCTTGGGTGTACGCCAACCCGTTAGCGGCCGAGCCCATGGCGTGCTCACGAACTCCGAATCGAAGGTTCAAACCCTTAAAGTTGTCAGGCTCAAGGTCGCCTCCCCCAGAAACAGCCGTTTTGGTTGAAGGGTCGAGATCTGCGGAGCCTCCAATGAAGGAAGGAACGAGCTTAGAGATAATCTGAATCGCCTTCCCTGAAAGGTTTCTGGTCGCGTCCTTCTTTGGCTCCTTAAAGGCCGCCAAAAGCTCATCCTTGAGCTTAGGATCAAGGGCTCGAGTAAGCTGAGCGTCGAGCTTCTTCGCAAGCTCTCCGTTCGCGCTGCGCCATGCGTTGTAAGAGGCGTTCCACTTAGACTGCTCCTGCACTTTCGTCTCAATGCTCGCGGCACAGAACGCCTTAACATCGTCTGGAACGAGGAACTGAGCTTCCTCTGGCCACCCGAGATTCTTCTTGGTCGCCTTGACCTCATCAGCCCCGAGAGGCGCACCGTGCACATCGTGGGTATTCTTCTTGTTGGGACTTCCAAAGCCCAGGATGGTGCGACAGCAGATAAGACTTGGCTTATCCGTCTGAGCGGTGGCTTTATCGAGAGCGGCTGCGACAGCCTTCATGTCGTGACCATCAACGCTTTGAACGAACCAACCGTATGACTCGTACCGTTTCGCGACATCCTCGGTGAAACAAACCTCCGTCTCGCCCGCGAGGGAGATCTTGTTATCGTCCCACAGGTACACGAGGTTACTAAGCTTCAAGTGACCAGCCAATGAGGCGGCCTCCGCGGCAACACCTTCCATGAGGTCACCGTCACTCACAAGCGTGAACACGCGATAGTTGAAGATGTCCGCGCCATACCGAGCGGCAAGCATCTTCCCAGAGAGCGCGAGACCGACACTGTTCGCGGCGCCTTGGCCAAGCGGCCCAGTGGTGCTTTCAACGCCCGGAGTCATCCCAAACTCTGGATGTCCTGGGGTAATGCTGTCCCACTGACGGAAGCTCTGAAGCTGAGACATCGGAAGGTCGTATCCAAAGAGGTGCAGCATCGAATACAACACCATGCACCCGTGCCCAGCGGAGAGAACGAATCGGTCACGGTTAATCCAAGTTGGATCTTTCGGATTGAACCGGAGGTAGTTCGCCCAAAGCACTGAGGTAAAATCCGCGGCGCCGAGTGGTAAGCCTGGGTGTCCGCTATTGGCCTTCTGAATCGAATCAATCGAGAGCGTTCGCACGGTGTTCGCGAGCTTCTGAAGGTTTGCAAGGTCAAGTGTCATTACATCTCCTACATCAATAAAAATTTAAGAACTGGTTATTTCCACTTAATAGAGCATCCGAGAGGATGAACGAATTGGGGCTCTGGAACTTGGCCCGCTAATACAGATTCAATCGCCTTCGAAAGATAGTCTCTCGTAACCTTTGCTGGGTCTCGAGGACTGTCATTAATGGTTCCGTGATACACAAGCGTCAGAGAAGAATCGAAGAGATAGAACTCAGGAGTACACGCCGCGTCGAACATCCTCGCGACCTGCTGCGACTCGTCGTACAGATACGGATAAGGGAGCGACATCGTCTGAGCCTTCTCCTTCATCTTGTCGTAACTGTCTTCGGGATATTTCCCAGCGTCGTTGCTGTTAATGACAACCGTCTTCAGACCTTCGGACTGAAACCGGTTCACTATCTCAATGAGCATCTCCTCACTCCCCTTTACATAAGGGCAATGATTACAACCGAAAGCCACTAAGAGCGCTTTCCCGTCTTTCAGGTATTCGGAACCAAGTCGGCAACCATCGACGTTCAAGAGCTCAAACGTGGGCAGCTTCGATCCGAGGGAAAATGTCGTGCTGAGAGATTCTCTCTCCATACCTTCCTCTGTTCTTTGTTAGGCGAAAGCAACATCTCGCCCATTCCGCCTAATGGAGCACGGATACGGGGGTAAATGGTTAACATCCAAACGTTTTTTGTTCAACGTTTTTGTTAGGACTCTTCGCCCAACTACTTCATCGAGGCGGCGTGACGCGAGTGCTTTTGCAGGAACGCCTTAACCTGCCCAGCAAACCACTCTGGATGCTCAATCATCGGTGCGTGACCACACTTTGGAATGGTCACAAGCTGCGAATTAGGTATGAGCTTATGGAACATCTCAGCAACTTCCATGGTAGTCACCTGATCGTCCTCACCCCAAAGAAGCAACGTAGGGCATTTAATCTGACCCAGGAGGTCTTTGAGGTTATCCTTCTTAGCGCTTCGTGCGGCGTGGATAAGATTGAGCACTCGACCGCGATCCTCGAGAATCTTGACGATCTCTCCCACCGCTTCTTCTGTAATGAACTTCTCATTGAAGAACACCTTAGCCATGTGTTCTTCAACGAACTCTCTTCCAGGCCGCACAGGGAGGCTATCTACAGAGTGCTCATACAGACCACTCGTAGCGGTCAAAATAAGGCAATCCACAAGCTCTGGGGCAGCGAAATAAAGCCGGAGGGCGACGTGGCCTCCCAAAGAGTTTCCGCACAAGCTAACGGGAGCAAAGCCCCTATTGCGGACGAAATACTCAGTATAGAGCGCCAGAGACTTCACTTTGACTTCCGAGCGGTGCGCCGTGAGAAGCGGAAAGCTTAGCGCTATCGGCTTTGAATAATCAGCCATGAGAGGCTGCACGGTATCCCAGTTGGAGAGAGCACCGAACAAACCGTGAAGAAGGACGAGCTCAGGACCCTTGGTCCCCATCTCAACCGTCTTGAAGGTTGGCTCTTGCTCGTTAACGACCCACAACGGATCTGACGACCCCAACTTCGGTATCGACTCTTTGATAAATTTGAAGATGCCTTTTGCCATCTGGGCCTAACTAACCGAGAACATACATCTTGATATTGCCTAGCTTTCTCGGATGGGCCGCCGATGGAACTCTTAAGCCACCAGACGAACACCCTACTTTAATCGTATCCGTTAAAACCACCTGATTCATAGTATAGACACAGCGATCGTGTAAATACATTGAGAACTTAGGAACTTAGGAACTGAGATTTAAGTAGCGCTTTAACACAATCCTCACACCTGCCCCTTAGGGGTACTTACGCCCGAAGATGCAGGCAACTAACTGGAACAACTAATTAAAATCTCCCTACACATCTACCTCAAGTCGGTGAGCGTTCTCCTGAATGAGGCGATACCGATCCGAAGAATCTTTCCCCATTAAGCTCTCTAACATCGACTCAACCTCAGAGACCTCATCGATAGTTATCTGGAGCAGCTTCCTTGTCCGAGGGTTGAGGGTAGTTTCCCAGAGGGTATCTGGGTTCATCTCTCCAAGTCCTTTGAACCGGGTGATGTGAAGCTTGGAGCGATTCCCCCTCTCCTTCAGAACCTTCTCCTTCTCCTCGTCGGAGTACACCCACACATCCTCTTCCTTTGAGCCACTACCGAACTTCAAGCGGTACAATGGGGAAATGCCGATGTAGAGATGCCCCGCCTGAACAAGGGGCCGAAGAAATCGGAAGAAGAAGGCCATCAACAAGGCGGAAATGTGCATACCATCCGCGTCGGCATCAGTGAGGATAATGACCTTCGAGTAGCGAAGCTTATCAAGGCGAATATCCTTGCCGAGCCCACAGCCCAACGCTGAAACGAGGTCTATCAACTCTTTATTCTCGGATATCTTCTGATGCGTTGTCGCGACCGAGTTAAGAATCTTACCTCGAAGCGGCAACACAGCTTGGATAGCGCGATCACGTCCCTGCTTGGCGCTTCCACCCGCGGAATCTCCCTCTACGATGAACAGCTCGGAATGGTCAGGCTTTGTTGACGAACAATCAGCAAGTTTACCTGGCAGGTTGAGGCGATGGCTTACGCCCACCTTGCGACTGACACTCGCGGACGCCGAACGAGCGGCGGCCCGAGCTTTCGCGGCCAGAGTGATACGCTCCACGAGCGCGTTTGCGACCGACGGCTTTGAGTTCAAAACGTTCTCGAAACTCTTTACGAGAGCGTCGACAGGCGCCTCAATCTCAGGATTGTTGAGTCGGTCTTTGGTTTGACCTTGGAACTGAAGCTGGCTCACAGCCCCTGGAACACTCACAGAGAGAACCGCGACAAGCCCTTCTCTGATATCGTCTCCCGTAATCTTCACTCCTTTAGGAAGAAGATTGTGGACAGAGATGTAATTACGAAGAGCCTTTGAAAGCCCGCTCTTAAAGCCTTCTTCGTGGGTTCCTCCACCCTTTGTGTGAATTCCGTTTACGTATGAGAACACACGCTCTTGGGTAGCCTCTGTCCAGCAGAAAGCCACTTCAATCTTTATGCCGTTCGCGCGGTCCAGGTCGAAACACTCCCCGCCAACCGGTGGCGTGTTATCGCCCTCAAGCATCGCCTTCAAGTACGACTTAATGCCGTCGGGATAGAAGAATGTTTTCTCGGTATCGTCTTTCTGATTCTTGAAGACGATCTTCAAACCCTTATAGAGGAAGGACTTCTCCTCGATAATTTTCTCGATGCGCTTTTCAGAGAACTCAACGGTCTTGAAAATCTCAGGGTCAGCCTTGAAGAAAATGCGAGTTCCCTTTTTTCTAGAGGCGCCGAGCTTCTTAATCGGCCCCTCGGTCTTTCCGCGAGAGAACGACTGCTTCCACTCAAAGCCATCACGGTACACTGTCGCCTCAAGCTTCTCAGAGAGAGCATTTACAACTGACGCTCCTACACCGTGCAATCCTCCGGCAGTGACGTAGTTATGATCGCTGAACTTACCTCCCGCGTGGAGAGTAGTAAGAATAATCTCAAGAGCGGGCTTCTTGAACTTTGGGTGAATATCAACTGGAATACCACGACCGTTATCCTCGATCGTAACACTCTCTCCATCCTTGTGCAGGGTCACGGTGATGGTGTCGGCGTGACCGTTCATCGCCTCATCGACTGAGTTATCAAGGATCTCTTTCACCAGGTGGTGAAGCCCGTGATTACCGTCGGTTCCCCCGATGTACATACCAGGACGCTTTCGAACAGGCTCAAGCCCCTCGAGCACCTCGATGTCTACCGCACTGTAAGTTCCCTTTGCCATCTACGATTCTCCCGATTTGCGCGATGCCAGTTGATACTAAAAATTATCCCTCGACGATCGATGCGCCCGTGATCTCGTCACGATTGTACACCTTCGTACCTCTGAGAGCTCGATGCCCTTTCGTCACCTCAGACAGAGGAACCTCTTTCGTCTTACCTGACTTGAGTTCAAGCATGAGCGTTCCTTTCATCTTCCCTGAAGTCACGCCACAACAAGCGACAAGGGAGTCATCATCACGAACACCTATGAGACATACCCCCACAGCGGCGCTGTCACGAACTGGTATCTCCTTCTCAGGGATAGCCAGGGCCGCGCCATCTTGCGTTACAAACACCACGATTGGCGCTATCGGAGCCACAGAAGCCAAGAACTCGCCGTCTCGAAGCTTCATAATTCGACGCCCCGTTCGTTTGGTTTGACCAAGGTCTGTCAGCGTGAGCCCGTAACCAGTTCCTTGCTGTCCTACGAGCACAAGGGTATCGCCATCTTTCAATCTCTGGTCTCGAACAGAGCCAACCGAAGCTCCACCGAGAGGAAGCTCCTGCTGCCCGCTTGGAGGGGCTGAAGACGATTGGCCTCCCGCGGAAATTCCGAAGGAGCTGACAATCCTTTCGCCGTCCTTGAACTTGAGAAGCTTCTGAATAGGAGTTCCGTATCCACTTGACGCTGGGAAATCCGAAACCTTCAGCACAAACATCGTGCCGTAGCTGGTCAAAATGGCCACAGAATCAAGGGTCGTAAGAGCGTGCGCTGACAGCAACGAATCCCCTTCGCGTAAACGCGTTGACGCGAGGTCGTTCGTGCGGCGAATTCGCTTGATCCATCCGTCCGCGGTGATGATAGCGTGCACATCTTCTTGAACAACGTAAGCGGTCTCGTCGAATTCGATATCTACGTTGTCTTTGATCAACTTAGACTTGCGACGATCTCCATACTTCTCAGCGATCTGCTCCAGGTCGGCGCAAACCAACTCTTGAAGCGCTGTCTTACTCTTAAGAAGCTTCTCGATCTCTTTCACTCGCTTATCTTTCTCCGCGAGCTCTTTCTCAATGTCCTCGATGTTCGTCTTGGAGAGTTGGTAGATTCGCATATCTACCACGGCGAATGCCTGAGCCTCTGAGAGCTTGAATCGGCCGCGAAGCTTCTCCGCGGCGTCACTCCGCCCCTCGCTCTTACGAACTATCTTCAACGCCTCATCAAGCGCGTCATAGATGATCACCAATCCTTCGAGGATATGGATACGCTCCATGAGCTGCCGCTTTTCAAAGGAGAGTCTTTTCTCCGTTACGTCAACACGGAAGTCGAAGAAGTATTTGAGACACGCCTTAAGGGAGAGAAGCTCAGGACGAGTAGAACCTCCCTCTACTGGAACAAGTGCCGTGAGATTTACCGCGAAATTGGACTCGAGCGGCGTGTTCTTAAAGAGATACGCCATCGCCAACTCTGGATCAGCTCCAGCCGCGAGCTCGAGCACAACCCGAACCTCATCCGTCGACTCATCACGTACGTCAACAAGCTGCGGAACTTTGCGGTCAACGATGAGTCCCGCGATTCGCTCAACCAGCGTTGATTTATTTACAGCATACGGAATCGACGACACGACAATAACCTGCTTGCCGCGCGCCTGCTCCTCAAGGGACCACTCACCGCGCATTCGAACGGAACCGCGGCCGGTCTCGTACATCTCAACGAGCTCTTTTTGAGAGTTGAGGATATTACAACCCGTCGGAAAGTCGGGGCCCTTAATAAGGCTCGTAAGCTTTGACGTTGTGAGCTCAGGATCTTTCGCCAACTCAATGATGGCTTTGATCGTATCTTTCAGATTGTGCGGTGGAATGCTGGTCGCCATACCCACAGCGATACCAGTGGCTCCGTTGATCAGGAGATTAGGCACGCGGCTCGGAAGAACAACCGGCTCTACTACCGTAGCGTCAAAGTTGTCTCGAAACGCCACAGTCTCTTCGTTAATCTCACCGATAACCTCCAAGGCTAGGTCTCTGAGTTTCGCCTCGGTGTATCGATACGCGGCGGCGTTATCGCCATCGAGGGAACCGAAGTTTCCTTGCCCATCGACGAGTGGGTATCGAAGGGAGAAATTTTGAGCCATTCGAACCATGGCTTCGTAGCACGCCACATCTCCGTGCGGATGGAATCGCGCGAGAACCTCTCCCACGACAGCCGCCGACTTACGGTGACTCGAAGAAGGTTTCAAGTTTAGGTTTTGAAGCATCGCGTAAAGAATTCGACGTTGAACGGGCTTGAGACCATCGCGAACATCAGGCAACGCTCGACCAGATACCACGCTAAGCGCGTAGGTAAGATACCTATCCTTGGATTCTTGCTGAAGGCTTGTCTTAAAAGTTGCCATAGAACTCCTAACTACGAGGCAATCAAAGAGCGAAACGGGGCATGCCTAACGGACAACTCTGGAGCTGAGACGACTACTCCCGAGGGAAACTATTCCGGACCCGCAATAAAAACACTGATTTACTAGCACCTTGCTCACGAGGTGGAAACACCTTTAGTACCATGGTTTTCCCATAAATACGCCAATTTCGTCACCACCCCGAGCAAAAAAAAAGCGCCCCGGGTGGGGCGCTTTCCGTTTTAATTCTAGATACTTCCTAGAATTACATGGTCAAACGAAGACCTGCTGTGAGGAAGATGTCTGAATCAGCATCGATTCCAGCAGAGAGCTTAAGAGCAAGGCTGTCAGACAGAGCCTGAAGAGCCGTTGCTGTGTATGTCCAAGTTCCGCCTTGTACGTTGTAGATGCTGTTTACGCTGTCGTATGTTGCATCAAGGTTACCCTCAAGAGTCTCAGAGAGAAGAGTCCGAAGACCAAGGCCAGCGTATACACCGTTGTCGCTGCCGTCAGCGATTCCGTTGTCGAGCTGAACGTGGCTACCACCTACTCGAGCGAGGAGGTCATAATCGTTGCAGAAAGTGTTGTAGAACACGCCACCATAACGGAATGTCGACTGGTCGATGTTCGAGCTAAGTCCCTGAAGTCCAGAGTTAGCATAGTTGTAACCGCCCTCAAGAGCGAAGTGATCAACTACGTTGTACGAAATCTTTGTATCGACACCGTTAGAATCGTTAACACCATCAGCGTCAACGTGAGCCCACTGATACGAAGCATCGAGGTAAGTGTACTTCATCAAAGGCTCTGCTGATACAGAAGTAGCGCTGCAAGCCAAAGCGAGGGCAGCGATAAGAATCTTTTTCATATATGTCTCCACATTATGTTTTGAAACGGACACGAGTCCTAGGGCGGAATATTTCAAGAAGAGTCCAGTGTGGCAACTGGAAAAATGTAGGAACAACCCAACCGCCCCTCTTAGTTCAAAGAGAGGAAGTATCGCTTTCAAAGGAGAGGTAAGGCCCCCGGCAGACCCAGGCCCTGGCAAGTGAAGGTAGGAGCCAACGCTTATCCTACCGTGACAAACACGCCTTTTTTCAGGTAATTAGACACCGCGACGCACGCCCCCTTACCATTATAACGGGCTCGTCCGCTCCTCCCACTGACTAAGGCACAGCGCCGTTTATTCAACAGTTCCCAAAATAAGCCGGCTCATTTTTCGCCCGGCACTTTTTTAGAATAGGGTTTCATAGCGGACAGGGTAACTGTACAGCTCACCCCGCTTACAGTATTCATGCCCTCGACCTATGATTGTTCCCTCAAACTTCAAACTCACCAACCGTCCCTCCTTTATAGCCTTCGAAGGTATAAACGGATGTGGCAAGACCACTCTTAATAAAGCTTTGAGCGGCACGCTCTTAGGCACGGGAAAGAAGGTGGTCGATACTCGGGAACCAGGCGGAACCCCACTCGGCAAAAAACTGCGAGAGCTGCTTCTTAATTGGCAAGGCGAGCAGAAGTCTCCCCGAGCTGAACTGCTGCTCTTTGCGGCAGATCGTGCCGAACATATAGATAAAGTAATTAGACCAGCCCTCGCCCAAGGCTCGTGGGTACTTTGCGACCGATTCCTCTACTCAACCATAGCGTTCCAAGGCCACGGACGAGGACTCGATCGTGGGCTCATCGATCAAGCGAACGCTTTAGCGGTTCAAGGCACCCTCCCCGACCTTGTCATACTATTAGACATTTCCCCCGAAGAGGCTTTCAAACGATTAGCCTCCAGAACCGGCTCGGATCCAGACGCCTTTGAGGGCGAAGACCTCGCGTTTCAAACCCGCATCAGAGATGGCTTTCTAGCGTGCGCGAAGGAATCGCCAGTCCCTTTCTTAATCCTGGACGCGACAAAAACCCCGGAGGAGCTTGCGGCTCTCGCCGCGGCAGCGTGCGGTCTGTAAAACCTTTCTATAACTGAGAATCCAGCCTACAGTACCGTCGTGACGACACTCATTGGACACGAGCAACAACGAACTCAACTCGCCGCGCTGGCGCGGGACAAACGACTCCCCTCGGCTCTTATATTCTCGGGCATTCAAGGCATAGGCAAACACGGCGCAGCCCGCGAATTAGCACGCCAACTATTGTGCTCGAATCCAGAATCTCCACAGGGAGGATGTAGCGGTTGCCGAACATGCTCATTGTTCGATTCAAAAACTCATCCCGATATCCACGAGCTGTGCTTTAGCGGTGACAAGGGCGCGACCGTTGATGACATTCGAAAGACTCTTGAGAACATGAGCCTCAAATCCTTCATGGGAGGATCAAAGGTAGCGATCCTGAACGATGCGGATGAAATCTCGACTGTTGGAGCAAACATCCTTCTCAAATCGTTAGAGGAACCGCGCCCTGAAACATTTTTCATTCTCGTCGTAGCGAACCCTTCAAGACTTCCATCAACTATCCTCTCCCGGTGTCAGCGATTCTTTTTTGATAGGCTTCCGCTGGAAGCACTTCAGCAAATCGCGAATCGCCTCGGCCTCGCTCCTCTAAATGAAAGCGCCGCAGCCTTGGCTGATGGATCAGCTACCGGACTCGACGCCCTTCAAGCGCGAGCCGATATGTACGACGATGTGAAGTCTGTACTCGATAAAGCATTTCAGGGCGACGCCACCTCGATCGGGAGAGCCGCTCAGGAATGGGGAGGAGAGAAGAATCAACTTCGAGAGCGTCTCGCTTTCATCCGAACAACTATTCGTAAGAAGCTCGTCGAAAACGCTCAAGACCGCTCAGCGGCAGCAGTATGGGGCAACGCGCTCCAAAACGCCCTGGATGCCGAGTACCTCGTGCTAGAGCGCCATGTAAACCCAACGCTGTGCATTCTTAAGACTCTACAAAGCTGCAACAGAGACCTCTCGGTTGCTTATCAAACCACCCCTAACCAGATGCCTTCACTAGCGGAAATACTGCTGGATGAACGGCGATGACCTAGCTCACCAAAGCTAGCTTAGGGCGGCCCAGCTACCATCGGCATAGTGCTGTTTTTCATGGCTATAAGTGCTAAGGTTACAACCCTATGGAAACAACCGACAAACTTGAAACAACTCCTCCTGCCGAGAACACCGCAGCGACAGCTCAACCAGCGGTAGCTGCCCCAATCCCCGATGAAGAGATCGAGATCGACCTCTTCGCTCGCGTGAAGCTGCGCACCGCCACTATCGAGGCCGTCGAGTCAGTTCCAAAATCAAAAAAACTGTACAAGCTTCAACTCGATGTTGGAGAGCTTGGGAAGCGGCAGATTGTTTCGGGCATCGCTCAACACTACACACCAGAGCAGCTGATCGGCCGACAGATTGTAATTGTCGCCAATCTGAAACCAGCTAAACTCATGGGAGTTGATAGCCAAGGAATGCTCCTTGCCGCGTCTACAGACGGAGATGGCGCGCTCGCTTTGCTCACACCGGAGAAACAGATCCCCGCCGGCTCGCGAGTTCGATAATTCGCCCGCATGGACATTACGGACTCACACACGCACCTCGACTTCGAGTCGTTTAATGACGATCAAGAAACGTGCATCGAGCGAGCTCGCGCCGCGGGCGTAACTCGCATGTTGACCATTGGTACTGGTGGTGGACTTAAGGGAGCTCCTCAAGCGATCGCGTTAGCGGAGAAACACCCGTTCATCTGGGCTAGCGCTGGCGTTCATCCGCATGACGCGGACCACGAGATCGACATGGAACTGCTTGAGCGCCTCGCTCAACACCCAAAGGTGGTGGCCATTGGAGAAACCGGCCTCGACTTCTTTCGAGATTGGGCGAAGGTGCCAGACCAACACAAGATGTTCGAAGCTCAGATCGATCTCGCTAAGCGGGTAAAGAAGCCGTTGATTATTCACTCGCGAGAGGCTGGCAAGGAGTGTCTCAGCGCGCTTCAATCAAACGGGGCCAGAGATGTTGGCGGAGTCTTTCATTGTTTCGCCGAGGATGCCGAATTCGCGAAGAAGCTCTGGGACATTGGCTTTTATGTCTCCTTCCCTGGAATTCTGACATTCAAAAAGAATGAGGCGATTCGAGACATCTGCAAAGCTATCCCTCTTGAGCAGATCCTTATTGAGACTGACGCTCCGTTCCTCGCCCCAGAACCGTATCGTGGCAAACGATGTGAGCCAGCTTTCGTCGTAGAAACGGCGAAATGCCTCGCTACAATAAAAGGATTGTCCCTCGAAGAAGTAGCGGCGATAACTACCAAGAACACGCTGACCCTCTTCTCACATATGAGGTAAATCTATGGCTCCTCAATCGGTCCTCGTCGCTGAATCCGGCGGAGCGGTAACGATCACTATCAATCGCCCCGAGGCACGCAACAGCCTTAACGCCGCTACGGTTACCGCTCTCACTCAGGCGTTCGATACCGCGCACAAGTCATCGAAGGCACGATGCGTGCTTCTTACAGGAGCAGGAACAGAGGCGTTTTGCGCTGGAGCAGACATCTCGGAACTCCTCGCAAAGCCTTCACCGACCGAACGCCGCGCGTTCTTCCAATCAATCGCGACACTCATTCAAACAATTCAAACATCCCCCCTGCCCGTTGTAGCGGCAGTCCACGGATTCGCTCTCGCTGGAGGATGCGGGATCGCCGCGGCGTGCGACATCACTCTTGTAGCTGACGACGCGGTATTCGGACTTCCAGAAACCTCTATTGGATTAGCGGCGCTCGTCGTCATGGCTCCTATTAGCCGAGTCATCGGGAAGAAAGCGCTCGCGCATCTTTTACTGACTGGCGAACGGATCTCCTCTCATAGAGCCCTTGAGATCGGATTAGTCACGGCAGTTCATCCGAAAGCAAATCTCGCTCAAGCGGCAGCCGCGACCTGCGCTCAAATCATCAAGCAAGGACCTCACGCTCTCAAGGTATCGAAGGAAGCGATGCTTGAGGTAACAGAGCGCGATTATCAGGCAGTGCTCCATGAGTTCGCCGATAGAAGCGCGCTCTTAAGCCTAGGCGCCGAGGCGTCCGAGGGACTTGCGGCATTTACCGAAAAAAGAGAGCCATCCTGGCGCAAGACAAGCTAGAATAGAGCTCATGAAACTCGGCCGATTCACTATTCAAGAAGTAATCTTTGGATACTTCCGCCTCGACGGCGGGTGCATGTTTGGTTCCGTTCCAAAAAACCTGTGGGCCAAGAGCATCCCGTCCGACAACGAGAACTGTATCCGCCTCGCCTGTCGCTCCCTTGTAATCA
This sequence comes from Deltaproteobacteria bacterium, assembly GCA_947488865.1. GTDB lineage: Bacteria > Bdellovibrionota_C > UBA2361 > UBA2361 > OMII01 > OMII01. The sequence continues at coordinate 44,679 of CANLCB010000006.1, forward strand.
CCGATGGAGACCGTCGATTTCTCGTCGATGTCGGCATGGGCGAAAAGTGGAATGAAAAGCAGCGCCAGATTTACGGCATTCAGAATAACCCTTCCTCATCGTGGGGATTCGATCCTAACTCAATCACCGATGTGATCCTCACTCATCTCCATTTCGATCACGCTGGAGGGATCTCTTACTTCG
>CANLCB010000007.1 GCA_947488865.1 Deltaproteobacteria bacterium
GCCGTCTCCGTATGCGGCTATGCGCACTAGCTGCTTTCATGTTTTCCTGCACAACCCAATACAACGCCTATTCAGCGCCTCCGATCCTACCCGGAGCCACCGGATTCGGCATCGATACCGTCGCGGGCAGCGGTCGACATCTACCTAAAGCAAGGTCATCCATCTATATCATTACGAACCTACGCGACGAGGGTCCAAGAAGCCTAAGGGACTGCGTTAATCAACGAGGCCCCCGCACGTGCCTCTTCGCCACTAGCGGACAGATATTCCTCTCGAAAGCCATCAGGATAAAAAACCCCTTTATTACGATCGCCGGACAAACAGCCCCCAGGCCGGGAATTACTTTACGGGGCGCCGGATTGAGCGTAGAAACTCACGACGTCTTGATCCAGCACTTGGCGATTCGCCCCGGAGATTCGCGTGGTGGACAGCCACCTGAGCAAAGGGATGGTGTATCCATCGGCGCCGCGCCACCGAGAACCGCTTTTAATGTCGTGTTGGACCACCTCTCTTTGACTTGGGCAACCGATGAAAACGCGTCAACCGCGTATTCCACCACTCATGACATCACGATTTCGCACTCCCTAATCGCGGAAGGGCTGCACCGATCGATTCACCCGAAAGGACCGCACAGCAAAGGGTTGATGATCGGGGATGGAAGCAAGCGCATCTCCATTCTCCGTAATGTGTTGGCGTTCAACGAAGAGCGAAACCCTTACTTAAAACCTGATACCTCAACTGAGTTCATTAACAATGTAGTATACGGGTGGGGCCCAAATGGCGGATGGTCGCTCTGTAATATTTCCAACTACGACAATAGCTCGCTGCCGATTGAACTGACCTTCATCGGAAACACCTATAAACCTGGCCCCTCAAGCGCTCCTCTGTGGCCCCTTTACGCCAAGAGCACTCCGCTTGGAAACCAGATTTTCGAGGCGGATACGATAGCCCCCGCACGACCCGAAAACGTCCCCACCGCTAAAACCGCATCGGTAATCTCCCCTCCGGTAGCGTCCCCTGGAACCATCTCCCTTCCGGCGACTCAAGCTTACCCTCTAGTCCTTGAGACCGTAGGGAGTCGCCCTGGCCAGCGAAGCAGAATCGACTCCCGAATCATCGCGGATATTCAAAGAGGAACCGGGGAACTCAAAGACTGCCTAAGCGGGTGTAGGCGACCGGCAGGTTCCCCGCGAATCCCCCGCCAAGTCTGGAGAGTTCCAAAACTTCCTCCTAAACCGTTTGCGGATACCAATAAAGACGGCTACACAGACCTAGAGAATTGGCTTCACTCTCGCGCTATGGCTGTGGAACGACTGCGCTCTCGATAGGCATTGCGGAGGGGCACAATCGGAGCCTTAAGCCTCGACATTCGCGCCATACCACGAATTGAATATGCGCATTCCGTCCTCAAAAGAAGTCTCAGGCGCATAACCAAGCAACGAGCGTGCTTTCGAGATATCAGCGTTCGTTATCTCTACGTCTCCTGGCTGCGGTGGAAGCTGTTCAATGTGCAGAGCCTTGCCAGTAACTCGACTAATGATATCTAAAGCCTCATTGAGACTAACCGTCGCGGAATTCCCAAGATTGAAGATCTCGAATCCGAGTGCGCGGTCGATGGCGGCCACAAACCCCTTGGCGAAATCGCCCACAAAAGTGTAATCACGACGAGTCTCGCCGTTCCCGAACTTTTTAATTGGAAGCGATTTTCGAGCCGCCGTTAAGAAAAGCCATGGCGCCATATCAGGTCTGCCACGAGGACCATACACTGTAAACGGCCTCACCACGTTTACGTTCATCTTGTAAAGATGGTGATACGTGTGCGCCAGTACCTCCGTAGCCTTTTTAGTCGCGGCATAAGGAGAGATCGGCCTGTCTGTCGCCGAATCATCCTCTCGGAAGGGCACACGAGTTGAATTTCCATACACTGACGATGAAGAGGTTATCACGGTATTATCAACTGAGTGTTGTCGAGCAACTTCCAAGAGAGTCAGGGTGCCATTCACGTTGCTTTGGGAGTATACGTACGGATCCTCTATTGAGGGTCGAACCCCCGCCCGAGCGGCTAAATGCGCTACGTGAGTAATCTGATGATCACGGAACGCGGTCTCCAAAAGCGCTCGATCCTCTAGTTCTCCCTCGACAAACCGAAACGTTCCGTACTTTCTAAGAAGAGCGATATTTCGGCGTTTATTCTCTACGGAGTAGTAGTCGTTAACGTTATCGTAGCCGACAACCACGTCGCCCCGCTCTAGCAACATCTCGGAAACATGAGAACCGATAAATCCCGCGGCTCCGGTAACGAGAACTCTTTTCATGAACGTGAACTCCTAAAAGTGGCCCGAAGTTGTATTTTGAATGCAAATCGAGCTGAATGCAATGTACCCTGAATAGCGTAAAAGGGAGATACCTATACCCGTTTTCACGGTCGATTAATGAGCTTAATCAGCGTCATTCCGGCAGAAGGGGTTCATGATGCTGCGTCATGATAAAACGAGAACTCCGCCTCATTTCACGAAAAATCATCCATCTAGTTATCCTTACCAGCCTGTTAACGGGGTGCATCCGGTACACTCCCTCGCGGGAGGAGATTCAAGAGCGGGCGAGGAAGGACGGAGCCCCCGCAGCCCCTCTCGGCACCGAGCAGGAATTCCATGAATACGAGAAGCATCTCGAGCAACGGCTAAATGGCCTGCTATCGGAGCGCGCGTACTTGCTCGAAGTCAGTCAGTCCCTGACCGGCTACTCCCTAGGTCCGGGTGACCAGATCGAAGTCACCGTCTTCGGCTTCAACGACCTAACAACTATCACCGAGGTTTCCCCGTCTGGAACTATCCATCTACCGCTCGTTGGCGAGACCTCCGTCGCCGGACGCGACCTTGGCATGGTCAGAACTCACCTCAGCGCCGCCTATAGCAAGTTCATACGAAACCCAAAGGTGGACGTAGCCATCAAAAACGCTCAGGCTAATCGAGTGTCAGTGATCGGCGAAGTCTCGAAGCCAGGAATGTACCCGCTCCGTCGAAATGGCCAGCTCATCACCGAACTCATCTCGGAGGCCGGTGGAAGAAGCCAGCTCGGCAGCAACCGTCTCATCCTCCTCCCGGCGCCGAAAATCGGCGCAGGAAAGCCTCATAACAAACCGTTACCGAGCTCAACAGGCGGCGTGGAGATAGAGATGGATGCCCTTTTCGGCAAGATAGATACGCCTCCGGTGCTCATCCCACTCCTCGCCGGGGATACCGTAGTCGTACCAGAGGCTGGCAAATATGAAGTAGACGGAGAAGTCGAAAAACCAGGCTCATACCCCCTCTCCTCACAAGCATCAGTCATGAGCGCTATCGCGTCAGCGGGGGGCTTCACATATTCATCGGACGTTAAAAAAGTGGAAGTCATTCGAGAGATCGGCAATGGACGAAAGGCTCTCGCGACACTAGACCTTGAAGAGGTAGGCCTACGAGGCGGCAAAGATATTCGCCTCCGTTCAGGAGATCTCATTCGAGTTCCAAGCGAACCAGGGCTCTTCTTCGAACGTCAGGTCGTTGAGTCGCTAAACTCTCTCTTCAACGGGGTGAGTGTAAATAAGCCAGTCAACTAAAGAGATTCAAGCTGTCGTGTACTTCAACCAGGATACTTATGAAGCAGACTAACACTCTCCCTATTTCCCACCACAACCTTTCGATACCCAACGAGGGAGGATGGTCGTCAACTCCTCTTACAGCCTCACCGGTCCAACCAGAGGCTGCCCATCTCGGCGAGTATCTACAGATATTTAAGAAGCACGCCTCCCTTATCGCCGGATGCACCGCCATATCTGGAGCCGTCGCGCTGGTCTATTGCGCCATCACACCACCTTTATACACAGCCGAAACGATCCTCGAGCTGAAGGGATACGCTCCATTGCTTGCGAACAACGCCTCCGAAACTCTCTTTGGTAACGACACCAGAAAAATTGAATACCAGAAGACCACTGTGGCGAAGCTGAAACTCGCAGGGCTCGCGGACTCCGTCCTCTCCAAAAACAATCTTGCCCAAGATCTAAGCGACTATTGGGATGGAAACAGATCTCCACTATCTCGATTTACCACAGGCATAGCCAGCGCGTTCTCCGGCCCTGCACAACCAGCCTCATTACGAAGCCCCGACCCCCTTTACTCAATTAAGCCAGACATCCTCAACCGATACCTTGGGATGGTGGAGGTAAATCCCGTTCATGAGACCAATCTTGTGGGCGTACGCGTCACGACAACAGATCCAGGACTCTCTCAGCGGCTCGCCAACGCCCATGCGACGGGATTCATCTCCCATCTGCAAAGAGAGCGCCAAGAGGCGATAGCGGCGAACGCTAGTCTCCTTCAGCGCCAAGCTCAGGACCTCAAAAGTCGGGTAACAGTCGCCGAGGGCGAACTCTCAAGCTATGCCGCTAAGAACAAATTGTACGGCGTCTCCGATGACGGCGCGAAGGTCGCTAACACACGACAAATCGACTCGTTGTCCGGCTTGCTAGCGGAAGCAACGGGACGACGCATAAGAACTGAGAGCCTGCTCAGCGAGATTAACTCGCGCAAGATCGACGAACTTTCAGTTACCGATGACGAGATCGTCCGCCAACTCAGATCAAGTCTACAAATAGCAGAGGCGGACTATGCCACTTTGGGCAGCCGTGTCACTGCAGCGTATCCAGGAATGGTTGAGCTAAAAACCAAGATCGACACGCTTAAGAAAGCCATCCTTGATGAGCGAAAACGCTCGATACGGGTCCTTCAAACACAACTCTTCAACGAGCGCGATGCCGAGGCGAAACTCAAGCAGCAGATTGAGGGTGAGAAAGCGCAGGCTCAAGACACCTCTCAGCGTTTGATTCAATACAACGTCCTGGCGAAGGAGGCGACCTCTCTCCGAGACCTTTACCAGACCGTGTTGAAACAGGTCAAGGAGATAGAAGTAAGCGCCGCGAGCGGCGCTAGTCACGTATTTGTAACTGACTACGCCACTCTCCCGACGTCGCCGAGCGCCCCGAAAAAAAATCTCATTGTAACGCTTTTCTCTCTTTTAGGGCTGGCGCTGGGACTCATCGTCGCCCTCATCATGGAGGCGTTTGACAACACAATAAAATCAACTGACGATGTGCGAGTGTCTCTCGATCTGCCGCTACTTGGAGCTGTTCCCCGCTTTGGAGATCAGTCGGGCCTTGGTGTAGACGCCGTACCTCCTCGGCTGGAATACGTAGCGGAGGAAGCACCTTCAGCTTCTTCAGATTCGAGCAAACTCTCCGCGCTCCCCGATCTTGAGGTCGATTCGTTGTCGAGCAAGATAGTACCGGTAAACGCCCCTCAAGATGTGGTTTCGGAGGCCCTACGAACAATCAGAGCCGGAATACTTTTGTCATCAGCGGATCACCCACCAAGAGTAATCATGGTTACAAGCGCCATGAAGGGAGAAGGCAAAACGACCGTTCTGTTTAATCTTGCCGCGACGCTTGCTCAAGCCTCTCACAAAACGCTCATGATTGATGGCGATCTTAGGGAACGAGGGCTTACCAAAATCTTCTGCAAGGATACGGGGCCGAGCGGGTTAGGACTCTCTAACTATCTCACCGGCCAGGCTCAACTTGACCAGGTGATTCGAACCACTCCCGTGCCAGGGTTGTACATCCTTCCGGCGGGGAGCAAAGCGCCAAATCCCGCAGAGCTGCTCAGCTCAACCACCATGCAGGAGATGATAGGATCCCTTTCGGACGAATATGACTTCATTATCGTAGACTCTCCTCCTGTCCTCCCAGTTGCGGACGGATTAACGCTCTCACGCGTTGTAGATAGTGTGGTACTTGTCGTGCGAAGCCAGACTACGGATCGAGAGATGGCTCAAGAATCCCGACGCCGGCTCCTTAGAGTAAAGGCCAGGATTCTCGGTGTTGTGCTTAACGACCTCGACACTTCCTCAAATGACCGTGATAGCATGCTCTACCAAGGGTACGCGGACACGGAAGAGTCGGTGCTTACATAGAGCTCTCCTCGCTATTAGCGTCACTAATTCCCGTGCACCTGCGCGTGAAGGTACAATTGAACGAAGCAGCCACAAATATGAGACTCTACCAAGAGGGCCGTTCACGTTCACGGCATACTCTTCCCGAGGTGCCCGTGCCCCCGCTCTTACCTACAGGCGGCCGGGCACGAGCCGAGGGAACAAAGGAAGACCAGAGCACCTCGTACTCTTTTACCGAGCTCCCGACCCCGAAAGCACAACGCCAACGGTCTTCAACACAATCCACGCGTCGAGTGCCAAGCTTTGACGCTTAATATAGACCAAGTCAAACGCGAGCTTTTGTCGGTATCCATCAGAGAATCGAGGATAGCCCTGAATCACCTGCGCGAGCCCTGTCAACCCAGCTCGAACCCTAAGCCGACGGCTGAATCCAGGAATCCTCTCCTCAAACTCGCGGGCGAGCTCAGGACGCTCTGGCCTCGGACCAATGAGGCTCATGTCTCCTTTGAGAACATTGAGCAGCTGCGGGAGCTCATCAATTCGAGTTTTTCTGAGAAAGCGACCAATCGGAGTTACTCGCGGGTCATTTTCCTGGGCGAGCGTGGCACCCCGGCCATTTTCGGCGTCCGGTCGCATTGTTCGAAACTTATAAAGCTGAAACTCTTTTCCGCCTTCAGTGAGACGGCGCTGAGAGAATAGAATGGACCCCGGGGAGGAGCATCGAATCGCGACGGCTGCGAACACCATCAGCGGCGACGCCGCAACACATACACCGAAAGCTCCTACGATATCGAGCGCTCTCTTAACTGCGTGATATACAGGAATCTCACCCTCCATGTCTCGCTCACGATGCGTTAGATCGATCGAATCAGTAGAAGTACCCAGTTCAAATTTGTTCATTATCCCTCCATGTACATAGGCCTCACGATCTCGAGAGCGCGGTCATCATCCAACTCAGTGTAAAACGATTAATTGGTGGCGTTGATCACACACACTTGAGCGTCGCGAATGGTAGTCTTCGTATACGAGATTGCGGAGAGAAAATCCTATGCGAGTTATCATCCTTTATAATACGTCGTGGTATGTGTATCTGCTTCGACGAAATCTTATTCGCGCGTTACAGCATGCGGGCTGCGACGTGACTGTTGTGGCTCCGCCTGATGGATATACGGATCGGGTAAAACAATTGGGGGTAGCGTTCGCGCCGATCTCACTTTCGCCCTCAAGCGCGCATCCTATTAATGAGCTCTCTACTGTTGTTGAGCTCCATAAAGTACTCTCAAGACTCAAACCCGACGCGGTTCTGTCGTTTACTATCAAATGCAATCTTTACGCGGGGCTGTGCCAGCGATTGCAGTCATATCGCCTTATCGCGAATGTCTCTGGCCTTGGAGAAACGTTTACACAACCCGGGATTTTACGAATAGTTGTGAAGTCCCTGTATAGGATGAGCCTGGGGAAGTCGCACCGAATCTTCTTTCAGAACTCCGAAGATAGAGAGCTCTGCGTGACAAGCAAGCTTGTGCCCCCCCGGAACTCCGAAGTAATTCCCGGCTCTGGAGTTGATACCATTTATTTCACGCCTGTGACCAAGCGTGCCTCACCGTCGAGAACCTTTCTCATGTTTGGAAGACTTCTTCCCCAGAAAGGTTTTCAACACTTCCTTGAGGCCGCCCGGATTCTTCGCGCTGAACTCGGCGACATCGTTCATTTCTGGATCTTAGGAACTCCAGATGTCGAGCGCGCGGAGTCTCTCAAGCTGCTTTCATCTATTCGTGAAGCTCATAGAAATGGAACTGTTCGGTATCTTGAATCAAGTGATAATGTGCTTCCGATTATCCACGACAGCGATGTGGTAGTTCTTCCATCCACGTACAACGAGGGAGTCCCACGGTCTCTTCTAGAGTCACTCGCGTGCGGCAAACCGATTGTTACAACCGACTGGAAGGGATGTCGTGAGACGGTTCAGCACGGGAAAAATGGATACCTCGTGCGCCCTAACGACCTCGACTCTCTTGTACGGGCGCTACGTTCACTGGCCACCTGCCCCCCGGAACAGCTAGCGAAATTCGGCGCGGCGAGCCGGCTCCTTGCGGAACAACGATTTGACGAGCGGAATGTCTTGGACGCCTACTTAAGAGCGTTAGATCTCTTGGATGTCTCGAAGGATCAACTATCCGACCAAACAACGCATCCAGCTTTTATACCACCTCTCGATGCGACCTCCGCTAATCAAGCGGTGGGCACATAATCAACGCTTCAGGACAAGCAGGCGAGTTTATGCGGCATAGGGCATCGCCTTGGCCTTACGCTCGGCCTGACCTTTAACGAAAGAAAAGGCGACTGAGCGAGAGAGTATGCTCCAGCCAAACAGTACCGAGGCCCCAACCGCTAAAAATGTCACCGCGGCAATCATCGCTAGCGTAATCAAGGGATGGCCTCCAATCGTTCGCGCATGGGGTAGAGCGATATGCACTGCCATCCCCACAAAAACGGTTACCCAAGCTCCAGGCATATGCGCTCGTACCACCGCGTGAAGCGGTAGGTTGATGAGGCGAGCCGCTAGCTGAGTCATAAGAACGTAATTGACGACAACCCCACCAACAACGGCCCATGCCACCCCCAAGACACCATAAAGGGAAGCCCCTGCCCAAGAGCCAATCAAGACAATCAAGGTGTACCACATCTGACGCGTCGTATAGCCGACCATCTCTCCCTGAGACCGAACAACAGTATCACCGCATTTGTACGTAGTTCGACAGAACACGCCTAAGGACAGCACCGAGAGTACAGGACTGATAACCAGCCATTTGTCACCGAACAACACGAGAATGATCTCATCACTGAGAAGATACATAACAACCGTCGCGGGGAGGGCGACAAGTGTGGCCACCTCTAAAGTCACGCTAAAAGCTCGCCGCATAGACACGGCGTCAGTCTGCTTCTGAGCGAGCGCGGGGAATAGTACTCGCTCGAATATCTGGCCCACTATCATCGCAGGAATCGTCATTACCTGATACGCGCGGGAGTACATGCCAAGCGTATCGGTTCCCAACAACCGGCCGACTACAAAATTATCTCCCTGCAGGGAGATGAAGTTGAGGATCCGTCCGGCGCTAAATCCTATCCCCTTTCCAAGTAAACCCCGAGCGCTTTCCCGTGACCAAGTGCCCCCTCGAGGAAGGGACACCGCAGCCCTTACTAAAAACACCCGAACAATCTTCATTACAATGTGCGAAGCGACTAGCGCCCACACCCCCGCGCCTAGCATCGCGCCCCCGATCCCGACACAACCCGCTCCTATAACATACGCCGAGGTCTCAGCTCTCACGATCTCTCGAAATCGTAGCTGGCGTTGAAGCATTCCATCAGGAACAACCCCGTACGCGTCGATCAGAAAGCCAAACGCGAGCGCGGACAAAACACCCTCGACTCCCGGCTCGCGAAAAAAAATCGCCACAAGAGGAGCGGCACCGCACAAAGCAAGAGTAATCAGAATACCCGAAAGTACAGAGAGCCGGACGGCCGTTACAACATCGTCGTCGTTAATACGCTCCTTCTGAATAAATGCGGGCGCAATCCCCACCTGTCCGACTCGCTCGGCGCAGCTTGTACAGATAAAGGCAATCGCGATTAACCCGAAATCGTGGGGTGCCACCATGCGCGTAAGGACCGCCAGCACTCCAAGCCGAAGCCCGGTTTGCAAAACCATCCCTGCACCGATCCAACGCATTCCGCGGATAACTGACGATCCAAAACCACCTTCGGAGATTTTCATGCCGACTTTCTACACCAGCATGGGATCTATTTTGTATCGAGGGTGCCATGCCCGGCGATTGTCTTGCTGTCTCCCTGCGATAAGTCATGCTCGACGCCGCTTGGCTTCATCTTTCCTTGAAATCCCTCCCTCCCTGCTCGTACCGTACAGCTATGAAGCGCTCCAGTGACATCTTTCCTACTCTCTTTCTGGTCTACGCACTGTGCACTCTGCCGATAATATTTTCGGTCGCCGACCAACCCCTCAACCGATTTGGGTATCTCCCAATCGCGCCTACGGCGTTCACACTTATCGCGCTTTCCCCCTTCGTCGTCGGTGCCTTGATGTCAGATCTTAAGGCGCGCCACGCTCAAAAAACGATCCTTCCAGCTCGTGCGAATTACCTCCCACTACTCGCGTTTCTCTTTCTTGTCGCAACCTCACTCGTTGGAGCTATGCTACCAACCGCCTACTGGGAAGAGGGAGGGAAGTGGATTTTTCTGATCACCTACGGGTTCATCGTGGTCGTATGCGCGAGCTACGCCCCCTTGAGCGGACTCACACTGTCCGGAACCCAAACCATCGGGCTACTCTCACTCGCTCTCGTCGCGGGCTCTCTCTATCACGACTTTCATGCACCGGGGACCTACGCCGCTCTGGGAGAGCGCCCCTCGGGGTTCTCTGGAAACGCGAACTACTCCGCTCTCATCTCTGTGATGACCGCCGCGTCATCCCTTGACTACTCGTCGCGTCGGAAGGGGTTGTTCAACCTCTCCATATTTGCTCTTGCCGCATACATCGTCATCGGCACCATGTCTCGAAGTGGAGCTTTAGAGCTCGCGACACTCTTCGGAGCGTTCACCTATTTCCGGCTCCGCGACACCTCTAATCTTCATCGCGAGCTGCAGAGAATTGGAATATCAACCTGCATTCTCGTGGGCATCGGAGTAGGAACGATTTTCTATCTGGCCAACTCAACCCCCGCGGGAGGAGAGCAATCTCGCCTCTACCGGCTCACTCACTCCAAGCAGGTAGATGACGGCTCTACGGCAAGTCGCCTCTTCGCCGTGCAGGAATGTTTACGACGAATTAACGACTCTCCGATCCTTGGACATGGCACGGGCTACGCCCGAACGCTCCCAGAGCTTCCCCACAATCTCTACCTCCAACAGTGGGTGAATAACGGACTCCCAGGATTCCTCGGCTACATCACATTTCTCGGACTCTCTTTGTACCTGTTTTCGATTCGCCGATTCCGGCCAGGTCAGGCATTCATTCTGGTAGCTCTGATAGGGAGTGGGTTTAGCCACAATGTTCTGGACCAGCGAACGTTCCTCGTATTGTACGGGATCCTTCTTACGCTCTCGCTTACTTACTATAGACCGGCCATAGCGAGGTATTCGCGCGCCGCTTCAGCCGCGCCGTAACGCGCGAGCGCATAGCGGCTCGCTTCTTCACCTCGAGGCTCGTGGAGAGTTTCATGCATGGCCTTCGCGAGCGCGACCTCATCACCAACAGGCACCAATCGTCCGTACTTTCCGTTACACAAGATCTCTGATGGACCCGTTTTGCAATCGGTTGAAACAATTGGAGCGCCCAACGCCATCGCCTGAACGATGACATTCGGCAGTCCCTCATACTCAGAGGCGAGCACAAAGAGGTCTGCCCGTTTCATGAAAGCGAAAGGGTTGCGCTTGAACCCAAGAAAAGCGACGTCTCTACCCAACCCTAGTCGCTCGACCTCCTGTAACAACTGATGCCGACGACTTCCATCACCCAAGACGACCAGGCGAGCGTCTACGCGCGCTCTCAATCTTTTAAAAGATTTGAGCAACACACTGAATCCCTTATGCCCCTCTAACCGTCCCGCGCTTAGCACTACAGGCTTCTCTTTATGCGCGAACCATGGATGATCGACCGACTCCTCCGCCTGCGTGAGCACCTCTTCTGAAATGACAGGCGTTGGGATTACCTGTACCTTCTCGCTTAAAGTGTGGTCCATCGCCGATAGCTCCTCAGCGACCCCTTCAGAAACCGCGATAATTCCCTGGCTCATCCGATACGCGAAAGGCGCAGCCTTATAGGTCACCCATCGAAAGAGGGTATTCTTGGGACTTGAGACTGGCGCGTTCGATTCGCGAATGATTACCCGAGTTTGAACTTTTGCCATACGGGCCGCGAGCGCGGCTACCACATTCGCGTTCATAATGGTCGAGTAGAGTGCTCTAGGCTGATGTTCCTTAAGATAGCGGACAAGCCGCGGCAGGGCGGCCATCGTTTTAGGACGATCAAGATCCACTACCCGCACGCCGTCTGGAACAAATTCTCGCAAGAATCCTTCAAATTTTGTGACCACAAGGTCCACCCGGTACCCTTTGCGAACGAGCTCTCCAGCAAACACTATCATCGCTCTCTCAGCCCCTCCGCCATGAACACTTGGAATAAAAATAGCTATCAAGGGCGCACTGCCCTGTACCACGTCGGTCACTGTTTCCTCCTTACCTTACTCTATTAAGAACTAGCGCTTTGACTTCCTAAACCACTCAACCGTTCGCTCTATCCCCTCGGAGAGTTGAACTTTCGGATTCCATTCGAGCCGCTGGCGGGCACGTTCATTGTCGATACAGCTGCGCATCTGCTCTCCGCCCTTAGCCGGGGCGTGCTCGACCGGAGCGTCTGGCGCGATACCTTTTCGAATCATGCCAGCGATTTCAAGAATAGGAGTCTCCCGACCAGTTCCAATATTGAAGATGCCGCGCGCCCGTGAATCAACCGCCCTTCCTACAGCTTCCGCGACATCTTCCACATAAACAAAATCGCGTGTCTGCTCGCCGGTTCCATTGATGGTGATTCCTCGCTTGGCGAGAAGATGTTGCGCAAAGATCGCAACCACCCCGGCCTCACCGTGGGGATTTTGACGCGGTCCGTAGACATTTGAGAGGCGCAGCGAAGTACTCGTCACTCCCCACGCCTTGTTCCAAAAATCCAGATACTCCTCACCAACTCGCTTCGAGAGACCATACACGCTCTCTGGATTAATGGGATGATCCTCGTTGGCTGGGAACGCTACCTGCTCTCCGTATATCGCTCCCCCTGACGATAAGAACACAACATGGGCGCCCCGCTGCTCGCGTAGAGCCGAGAGCATATTAACGAGCCCAGTGACGTTAATATCGGTATCGACCTGCGGTTGCTCCATACTCGCACGGACAGAGATCTGAGCGGCGGCATGAACCAGAATTTGCGGGGAGAGCCTCTCTAGGAGATCGCACGCTGAGGCGGAGCGAATATCAACCTTGTGAAAGACCACTTGAGGCACATGTTCAAGGTTCTCCCGACTCCCACTTGAGAGGTCATCCAGTACATAAACATCGTGCTTGCGCGCTAACAACGCGTCCACGATATGAGACCCGATGAAACCGGCTCCGCCAGTCACCACAATTCGCGCCATACGCCCTCCCTTGGTCATGAAGTATGCCCAAGAGACGAAACGAACTCTCAAGCGCGCCCATCGTGACACGATAAATAGTTCCGAGCATTGAACTCGGTCACCCGCTGAGAGGGTTCATAATGAGATTGCTAAGCTTTTAACGAGCTGTCGACTTGTACCACGCCACGGTCCGCTCAAGACCCGCCGCGAAATCAACTTGTGGAGTCCATGAGAGCTTTCCTCGCGCCGCACCGTTATCGATACAGCTACGCATCTGCTCTCCGGCCTTCGCCTCACCATACGAGATAGAAGCTTTAGGAGCGGTCAAATCGCGAAGACGCTCAGCCAAGTGCGCGATAGTGGTCTCTTTCGATGTACCGATGTTGAACTGACCAAGCGCACGGGTATCAACCGATCGCCCCACAGCCTCGGCGACATCCTCGACGTAGACGAAATCGCGAGTCTGTTTTCCACTTCCATTAACCGTAATGTCTTTGCCCGCGAGAAGTCGCTCACAGAAAATCGCGACAACTCCAGCCTCTCCATGAGGATTCTGTCGTGGACCGTATACGTTTGAGAGACGCAACGAGGTACTCGTTACCCCCCAAGTCCTGCTCCAGAACTCTAAATACTCCTCACCCACCCGCTTCGAGAGACCATACACGCTCTCAGGGTTGATGGGATGATCTTCCTTCGCTGGAAATGCTACCTGCTCCCCATAAACAGCTCCGCCAGATGAGAGGAATACGACGTGAGCCCCTCGGCCATGGCGCAATGCCGCCAAAATGTTCACAAGCCCCGTCACGTTGAGGTCGGTATCAAGGGCAGGCTGGTCCATACTCGTCCGAACCGATACCTGAGCTGCCGCATGCACCACAAACTCAGGGGCTAGCCGCTCAACAAGAGCGCACGCTTCTGGGGATCGTATGTCCACTACATGAAGCTGTACCCCTTGCGTGTGGGCCAAGTTCGCTTTTGATCCACTGGACAGATCGTCGACAACGTGAACCTCGTGACCACGAGCTACTAACACATCCACAATGTGCGAGCCGATGAATCCTGCGCCCCCTGTAACAACGATTCGTGCCATAATTTTCTGGATCCTTTTCCTCGTATACCACAAGCGAAACGCACCGCTCGCAGCGGCCTCTACCGTAACCGATTAGGAGATATGGAGAAAGAAGAAGAAAAGTAAGAATGCGCCCTGAGGGATTCGAACCCCCGACCCTCTGGTTCGAAGCCAGATGCTCTATCCAGCTGAGCTAAAGGCGCATAACGGGAATAGACTGAGGAGGCTACACCAACATTATCCCCCTCGTAAAGTCTCTCGCCCTCTAAAAGTCACTCCCACCCTCAGGGATAAGTCCCTGTTACGATACCCAAAAGAAGGTTTTTCCCCTTGTCCTACTCCTCATGCGGGTTAATCTTCCTCACGTATGCTCAGCAGACTCGTAAAAGCCGCCCTTTCGCTTCGTTACAAAGTCACCATCGAGGGCCTCACGTCCATCTCGAGCCCTCGCGGTGTCCTCATCATTCCCAATCACCCTGCAGAGATAGATCCAGTGATTGTCTCAACACATCTCTGGGATCTTCTCCATCCACAACCGGTAGTTCTCGAGACAATGTACAATCTGCCAGCGCTCAATCCCATGATGCGCGCTATCAAAGCGATACCGATGCCAGACATGGAGTTCGACTCGGGCCCATACAAACGCAAGAGAATCTCGGCGGCTCTCGACGATGTGGTTAACCGCCTGCGCAACGGCGAAAACATACTGATCTACCCCTCTGGACGTCTCTCCGTCACAGGGGAAGAGCGCCTCGGAGCCGCTTCAGGCATATACTCAATTCTGCGAGAATATCCCGACGTCCCGATCCTCATGGTACGAACGAGAGGGCTCTTCGGCAGCATCTTCTCGAAAGCGTTAACGGGCGGCGAGACTCCGCCAGTCGTAGACACTCTGCTAAAGGGCGTCAAAACTCTTCTGCAGAACCTGATCTTCTTTACTCCTCGTCGTCCTGTGCAGATCCACCTCTCCTTTAATCCGAGCGATCTACCGCGGGCCGCCGATCCCCGAACCCTAAACAGATACCTTGAGCGTTTCTACAACGACTCCACCCCTGAAAAAGCGAAATTAATACCGTACCACTTTTGGAGCTCTACCGTGCCAGCGCTCCCAGAGAAGCCAGAAAGCTCGCGCTCTTCTCAGGAAATCCCAGAACACGTGCGAACAAAAGTTCTTAATCACATTGCTCGAATCGCGAGCGTTGACGCGCATGACCTAACCCCAGAAACCCTACTTGGGGATCAGCTCGGGCTCGACTCTCTTACTACAGCCGAATTACTGATCTGGCTCGATCGAGAGTTCGAGGTCAACGACATCGAACTTGGGGAGCTTTCTACCGTTGGAGCGCTCCTGCAAGCCGCTATCGGTCAGCTCAGCTCACAGGTCGCTCGGCACGACTTCGAGGTCCCTGAGCGGTGGGTATCAACAGTGCCTTCTCGCCCCGTCCCTACATTAAGTCCGGCAAAAACACTCGGCGAGGCGTTCCTTGATGTGTGCGACATAATGGGAACTCTTCCCGCCATCGGCGATGAGCGCTCAGGCGTTCTCTCATGGGCAGATGTGAAGATGAGAACACTCTTACTCGCCCGTAAATTTGAGAAGCTACAGGGGTCCCATATCGGCCTCATTTTTCCGGCCTCTGTTGCTGGCTCTCTCACCGCGATGGCTGCCATTCTGGCGGGCAAAATCCCCGTCTTCCTCAATTGGACAGCCGGAAAGAGAGCTCTCGTTCACGCGTGCGAATCGACACACCTCACCACAATCGTTACGGCGCAATCCTTCCTCGACATCGTCCCCACAGATCTTGAATACCTGGAGTCCAAATTTCTCCTTCTGGAGAATCTTCGACGCGAAATAACGCTTGTTGATAAATTCGTCGCCAAGAGATTAGCTCAGCGGTCCGCTGGTCGAGTATCGCGGTACTTCTCTTTAGATGAACGATCTCCGCGAAACCCAGCGGTAGTACTCTTCACAAGCGGCTCCGAAGCTCTGCCCAAGGGAGTGGCCCTGACACACGAGAACCTCCTTTCAAACATCACCGGCATCATGGAGGCATTTCCTCTCACCCGTAACGATGCGCTTCTCGGCTTTCTCCCCACCTTCCACTCGTTCGGATTGACGGTATGCACCCTACTACCTCTGGTCACAGGCCTCCGTGTTGCGTACCATCCGAATCCTAATGAAAGCAGAAAGATCGCTCGGTCAGTTCATAAGTGGGGATCCACAATCATGGCCGGCACCCCAACGTTTCTGCGCTCTATTATCGCCGCCGGCGGACCAGAACAGCTCTCATCACTGAGAACTCTCATCTCAGGCGCTGAGCGCGCCCCTCAGGAGCTCTTCGACGCCGCAAGCCGCGTCAACCCAGAGATAACCGTACTCGAAGGATATGGGATTACAGAGTGCGCTCCCGTGGTGAGCCTTACACGCCCAGGAGAACCGCGAGTCGGTGTAGGAAAACCTCTCTCAGGGACCGAGATCGTAATCGTTCATCCAGAAACACTTGAGCTCCTACCTGATGGAACCGATGGCCTGATCCTAATCAGTAGCCCCAGCGTATTCCCTGGATATCTCGACCCCTCGATAAATCCGTTCGTTGAAGTACTAGGCAAGCGGTACTACAACTCCGGAGACATGGGGCGATTGGATCGGGGCTCACTCGTTATCACTGGGCGCCTCAAGCGCTTCATCAAGATCGCGGGAGAGATGGTGAGCCTCACAGCCGTCGAAGAGGCGCTTCAAAAGCATATTCAATCACCCGACGGAGCGCCGGCAGTCGCCGTCCTCTCAAAAGGAAGCGAAGGCGACTCTCGACCACTTCTCATCCTCTTTACTTCTGAATCAGTCACGCTCGAGGCGGCGAACAAAATCCTACGAGAGGCGGGCTTCCCCTATCTCGTATCGCTTGCGGATATTAAAAAGATTACGCCTCTACCCCTTCTGGGAAGCGGAAAGACAGACTACCAAGAGCTTAAGAGCCATCTCACCTAGCGCCTCAGACGCTCACTACTCTCCTAGCGAATCTACAGCCGCCAGGAACGGATCTAAATACCGAGCTTGAAACGAGAGCTGAAACGGTCGAGATGTCCCGGCCTTCATATCATGAACCCACAAAGTGTTATGCGGGATAAGCGGGATTCCGAGCTCCAGTAGCTTATCGTAGAGGACATCCTCACGAGGACCTTTTAAGACGGTGTAACAGCAGCCACTCTCGTCGGGGACGTATTGAGAATCCTTCAACACCTTCTCAAGAATGTCATTGGGGTCGCGCCCCCGATCTTTTGACAGCTCCATCTGCATGAGCGTTCCAGTGTCTTTGCGTCGAGTCAGTATCTCTTCAACGTCAGCCAACACCTCCCTTGGATCCTCGCTAGCCGACAATCGCCGCTCAAAGTCGATCGCCTCATCGTACGCGAGCTTAGTCGAGGCGCGATCACTACCCTTTTCAAGAACGAGCCGAGCTCGAGCGTCTTCAGCGTAGAGCTTTCCTATAAGCCGACGAATAACTTCGTCGCACTCACTTCGCGGAAATTGGAGCAATTCAAAGACCCCCGGCGATAGCTCAGTGCATGAGCGCCACATGGCGCGCGCGATCTCTAACGACTCTTGGTAGCGCGTCATCAGCGGAACAAGCTGCGACGGGAGCTCTACGCCATTCCCCCACTCAGTTATCAGCGATGTCACCGCCTCGATCGGGCGCGGCGGCGGGTCCTTCTCAGCCCCTCGCAACCACGGAAACGAGAGCGCCTGGATAGTTTCAAGAGCCTCAGACACCGACGAGAACAGCGGGTCCGTTACCGGACGCCCTTGCAAATCCGTCAACGCCATCCGTACGAGCCGCTGAACCCAGGGATCAGAGCACCCACTGAGAGCATGCTGCACCTGCGAAAAGACCTTTACGTCTGGATCCGTTCGCTCCCCAAGTTTCACATCATCATCAACGAGAGATGGGAAGGCCTCTAGAGTCGCCCCCTCCAACGCGTACGCGCCAAGCATCACCGCCATCTGGCGCTTGTAAAGCGTGGCGTCTGTAAGTAACAACGCGTGACTACCTGGGCGAATACCCCCCATAAACGAGTTCTCTCCGAACCCTTGCAAGGAGTTCAGGAACCCAACCTCATTCATGACCTTCAATTCAGGCGCGTTGCCCCGCTCGAGCAATATCGTACGAAACACAGCGGCGGAGGTCACTACAGATGGTAGATTATCAACAAGCGAACCCCGCCCCAGAAGAACAAGAAGGGTATCAACTCGACCCAGCTCAAGCGGCGCCACCGGCCCACACAGCGCCTCAAATCGCAGATGAGTCGGATGGTGATACCCTCGCTCCATCAGAGCCTATTGCCTCTTTTTAAGATGATCCGCTACCAATGCGCGCGCTTTCTCAAGCAGAGAAGTCTCACCGAAGCCAAACTCCGCGACGGAGATCTCTTCCCCGTCAACATCAATTCGCACTTCGAGACCCTCTCGAAACGGCCTTCTGATGAAGACCGCCTCAAACTCTCGACCATCGACCTCAAAGGTTTTCGTCCAAACCTCTTCCATCGATCAAAGCTCTTACTCCCACTCAATGGTTGCCGGTGGCTTGCTGGAGATATCCATGACCACGCGGTTAACGCCCTTCACCTCGTTTACGATGCGATTGCTAACGCGTCGAAGAAGCGGCTCAGGAAGGAACGCCCAGTCGGCGGTCATTCCATCTTCGGAAGTTACGGCGCGAAGCGCGATGGTCTCGTCGTATGTGCGACCGTCACCCATCACTCCCACGCTACGTACAGGGAGAAGCACGGCGAAGGCCTGCCACAACCCCACGTACAACCCTTCAGCTCGAATCTCCTCAAGGAAGATATGATCAGCCTCTTGAAGGGTCTTAACGCGTTCTGGGGTAATCTCGCCAAGAATACGAACGGCGAGACCTGGTCCAGGGAACGGCTGTCGTTGCAGGATCTCAGTTGGCATATCCAACTCGCGACCCAACACGCGAACCTCATCCTTGAACAACTCACGGAATGGCTCAATGAGAGAGAACTTTAAACGCTCCGGAAGACCGCCCACATTATGGTGAGTCTTGATGGTAGCCGATGGTCCACGAACCGATACACTCTCAATCACATCTGGATAGAGCGTCCCCTGCACGAGGTGCGTAACCCCCTCAAGGGACTTCGCGTGCTCCTCAAATACCTCGATGAAAACACGGCCAATAATCTTTCGCTTCTGCTCAGGGTCCGTAACGCCCCTAAGCTCTCCGAGGAATCGCTCTCGAGCGTCCACGAGCGTTACGTTGAGTTCAAGCTCCTTGAGGCGAGCCATTACGGACGCGGCCTCGCTCTTTCGCATCAATCCAGTGTCAACGAAGAAACAGTGAAGTCTCTCGCCCAAAGCTTTCGATACGAGAACGGCAGCAACTGTAGAATCGACGCCACCCGAGAGCGCGCAAATAGCTTGCGCCGGCGCTGGCACTTGCTCAGCGATACGCTTTACGCTCTGCTCAATAAAGTTACCAGGCGTCCAATCTGGAGCGCACTTCGCGATGTTGTATACGAAGTTCTTCAGAAGGGTCTTGCCTTCTGGGGTGTGAACCACTTCTGGATGGAACTGCAAAGCGTGTATTGGCTTCGATGTGTGGTAGATCGCCGCGATCGGCGCGCCACTGCTCGACGCCGAGCACGCGAACCCCGTAGGGAGTTTCTCAACGTGATCACCGTGACTCATCCACACCGCAAGACGCTCGCCTTTCTTCCAGTTCTCGAAAAGACCAGCCGAAGCCTCGACAGTTACGGTCGATGGACCGTACTCACGAGCGGCCCCTCGTCCAAGAGCTCCGCCACCGTGATGGGCGAGAAGCTGCATGCCGTAGCAAATACCCAAGGTCGGAAGATTCGTATTAAGCCACGCCGTGTTGAAGGCGGGAGCGTCACTATCCGTCACGCTTGCGGGACCACCTGAAAGTATGAGCCCTTTAACCTTTGAGAGATCAACAGTCGAAGGGTCGATAGTGCAAGGTCGTACCTCGCTGTACACATTAAACTCACGAACTCGGCGGGCGATGAGCTGGGTATATTGAGAACCGAAATCGAGGATGAGAATCACAGGCACTCCGTCTAGTTTTAGAACTTCGTTTCCCTGAAAAGGATCAATCCTTTCGGGGGTACTTCATGCTTTCATAGTTTCGCAAGGCTTAAGAACAAAGTACAGCTAATGGAGCCCGGTATTTCATACCGATAGCCCTATTAGACCCAATTTTTCGGACACCGAACCGATGAATCGACGCACGACCAGATTCGCACTCGCCCTCCTCTGCCTAGTTAGCCCCTTATCGGCCTCCAGGGCGGACTATATTCTCACCCGCGCCTCAGGGGTGTACCAACACACCAACGGCTCTACAAAGGTTATTCTGGGCACTAAAAACGACGCTCAGGGACTCTTCATCGTCGACGGCCCCGCGATATCCCCTCAGGAATTTAACCTCGAAACCATGAGTCCAGAGGGCGCTCGCCACGTCTTCATTAAGTTCGACGCGCAAGCTCAACCACCAACCTATTCAGAGATCATCATCAACGACAAAACGTACAAGGTCTCAGGAAATCTGACCTTGAGCGTCGGTCCCAAGACACTCGTGAGTGTCGACAACAACAACCCCTATTTGACGGTGGTTACCGAAGGTAGCCAAGCGAACGAAGCTCCTTCGATTCTCGGATTTTCCGGCCTCAATGAGATCGTGAAAGGAAGCGGCACGATGGCGACAGCTCTCGCCGCTAATCAATTGAACGCTGACGTCGCCAAAGTGATTCGCCCTTACGCGGTCGAGAACAACGAACTCACCCTAAACGGCAAGCCGGTCACCAACTCACTCATCGGTACGTTTATCAAGCCCGAGAGCGAGTGCCTAAAACCTAACACCGTAATCCTCTTGGCGAACGAGATGACGAAGATTCAAACGGCAAAGAGCGAAGACGAGCGAATCAAACTCCTCGATCAGTCAATGAAAGACGCGAAGAAGAGCTCTCGGCTCCAAGAGAACCTCGTACTCAAAACAGATCCAAAATCCGTCATTCTCCTCGATATACGAGAAAAGAACGTGCGAGAGATGCACGCCATCGCGCTCAAAGCTTCCAAGGAGAAGATTTGCGTTATCTCGGACCTCGGCGGGAAATAATTCCCACCGAACGCGCCTACGCGGCCCGTCGACGCTGATTCGTGATTCGACTACGTCTGCGGAAGAGAATGCGAATGTCACATCCAGGGAACGGATGCACTTTGCGCAATGAGTTCTTCAGATACCGCTCGTAGTTAAACCGCAATCGATCGGGGTGATTTACGAACACCGCGAACGTTGGTGGGTTTGTCGCTGCCTGCGTAGCGTAAAGAAGCTTAATCGGCATTCCACGATAGACCGGCGGCGGCTTAGAGAGAAACGCCTGAGTGAATATCTTGTTCACTTCAGCGGTTGAGAGGCGAATTTGGGACGCTTTGTCTACCTTCGTTACCTCATCAAACACCGCGAGACATCGCTGTCCCGTCAGAGCTGACACGAAGATAACTGGAGCGTAGGCCGCGAACTTGAACACCTCTCGGATCGCTCTCCGGTACGCTTCGGCGATACGAGGATCTTTTTCGATCAAGTCCCACTTATTCACCACGATAACGAGAGCCTTACCCTTCTCATGCGCGAGACCAACGATCCTCGCGTCCTGCTCCGTTGGCACTCCTTCCGAAGCATCCAACAAGAACACCGCCACATCGCTCTGAGCGAGAGAACGGAGAGTTCGAATGTTACTAAACCGCTCAACGGTATTGTCTCGTACCCCCGCCTTCTTACGAAGACCGGCGGTATCGACGATGTCAAATCGTTGACCGTTGCGGACGAGTTCACTCTTGATACTGTCTCGCGTAGTGCCAGCGATAGGCGAGGTAATCATCCGCTCTTCACCGAGAAGTCTATTAACGAACGTGCTCTTTCCCACGTTCGGCTTTCCGATAATCGCGATGTTGATAACACGATCGGGATTTTCATCGACGACAAGTGGAAACTCCGCAGGGAACTCACCTTCCACGCCTTCGACACTATCGCTCGCCTCATCCTCACCACTCTCTCGTGTTGAATACGCGGCATCATCCTCGTTTGATTGCTCGTCAAAGCGCTCATCCTCACCATCGGCCAGCTCTTGCACCAGCTCAGAAGGGCCAACCAACTCTTCCATCTTGGCGAGAAGCTCTTTAATGCCTCGACGGTGCGCGGCGCTCAATGGAAGGATCTCATCGAGACCAAGACCATACAACTCTGTAGCGGTCAGCGCGGAAGACGGCTTTTCGCACTTGTTCGCGATGTAGATAGTTGGCTTTTCCATCTGGCGGACAAGGTCTACTACCTCATTATCGAGCGGGTGAAGCCCGTGCAATCCGTCAAATACCACAAGGATCAGATCGCTCTGCTTCATCGCGAGTTGAGTCTGGGCCTTGACCGCGTCGTGCAGCACAAGATCCTCCTCTCCGATAAGCGCTCCGGTATCGACAAGCGCGAACGGGAAGTCAAAGCGAGTAACGACTTCATAATACCGGTCGCGAGTAACTCCCGGTTGATCTTTGACGACCGCTTTACGACGACCAGCGAGGGCGTTAAAGAGAGTCGACTTTCCTACGTTTGTTCTTCCAACGATACAGATCGTCGGCAGTGCGTGTTGATTTCTCATACTATTCCTCCGACGCTCCTTGATCCGACGTCTCTACAACAGGCTCGGGAGCCACTAAAAATTTCGCGTCAATATCATCCCCAGGCTTCAGGTGAAGCAGCGCCTCTTCAGCGGCGGCCTGCTGCGACGCTTTCTTAGTTGGACCACGACCACGTCCAACAACCTGACCATCGACCTCAACTAACGAAACGAAAACGGGCTGATGCTCAGGCCCCTCGACACACTCAAGTCGATACACTGGAGCTTCACTGCCGGTCGCGTGCAACGCCTCCTGAAGCTCTGTTTTTGGATCGCGCGGAGTCACCGTCACGAGCCGCTCCCCGAGCAAGCGCTCAACACATTGACGAGCGATTTCGTATCCACCTTCACGGTACAGAGCGCCCAGCACGGCCTCAAGAACGTCCGCCAGAATGGATGGACGATCAGCGCCACCAGAGGCGAGCTCGCCACGACTTAATCGAATAAACTTTCCGAGCCCTAACTCACGAGCGATCTCAGCTAGAGAAGTCGTGTTCACCAACGCGGCTCGCATCTTTGAAAGCTCACCCTCACGGGCTTCCGGATGGCGGTCAAGAAGAAGGTGGGCTACCGCGAGATCGAAGACCGCGTCACCGAGGAACTCCAACCGCTCATAGTCATTCTTCGCGCCACGAGCGTGAACTGAACGATGCGTCAACGCGCGCTCAAGCCATGCCTTATCCGTAAATGTAAATTGAAGTCGCTCTTCGATCTGATGGAAGTGCTCTTGCCCGAGGGGCTCGGCGACTGGGCGACGTTTTTTGTTCTCATCGTCTCCGCTCTCGGCGGCGACCTTAAGGATTCCGAATCTCATCTGTAAAGGCTCCACATTTGAAGCCTCACAATCACAAAAGTAGCCTACAGTGTACGATTACAATGGGCTCTCTTTGGTGATTGGAGGAATAAGTACAACGACCGATAGTGTACCTGGTGCTCCCGGTCTATTCAACCAAACCCAAGTATCTGTTATTCCAGAGTGTTTCAGCGGCGCCCCCTTGAGCGAAGACAGCAAGAGGCATGTTTCCGTTCACGTGCACGAAACAACCCAGGGACAAGGGACTGCAAAGCCCCGAACGAGACTTTTACATTTTCGCGATCCGACCACCCGCGAGGAGCTCTTCGTTGTTAAGATCGTACACGACAGCGGCCTGCCCCGGAGACACCGCGGCCCATTCCTCGTGCCAAGAGAATTGGCACGTGTCTTTGTTAATCACTCGCATCCTTGCCCGCACACCCGAGTGCCGAGAGCGAACTTGCACGACGACTTCCTGCTCTATCCCCTCTTCACCCGCCTGAACTCGCTTAAGCAGCGTCGGGTTTACCCAGTGCATCTCGTTTACGACAAACCCTTCACGCTTCAGATCCTCGCGCGAACCAACGATCACTTTATTGGTCTGAGGATCGAGATCCACCACGTACACAGGCTCCGCGAGCCCTCCGATGTTAAGTCCCTTTCGCTGTCCTACCGTGAAGCGGTGAACGCCGTCATGCTCTCCGAGCTTCGTTCCATCCTTCAAAACGAAATCACCACGAGAGCGCCCCCCACCGATCTTTGTCACGAAATCCTGAACGCTGCCCGCGATGAAGCAGATATCCTGACTCTCAGGCTTGTCCGCTGTCACGAGACCAACCTCACGAGCGATCTCTCGAATCTGCGGCTTGGTGTAATCACCGATCGGAAAGAGCGTCTTACTGAGCTCATCCTGACGGCAGGAGTACAAGAAATAACTCTGATCTTTATCTCGGTCGACACCACGCAAAAGGTGGTATCCTTCCTCGCTCTTCTTGATACGGGCGTAGTGACCCGTCGCCACATGAGAACATCCAAAGCTTAACGCCCGCTCTCGCAGCTCCCGAAACTTCACCTTGCTGTTACAATCGATACAGGGATTCGGGGTCATCCCCAACTGGTACGTCTCAACGAAACGATTGATAACCTCTCGCTCGAAGGTCTTCTCAAAATCCACAACGTAGAAAGGAATATCAAACATGGCCGCCACGCGACGTGCGTCGCAGAAATCGGCCGGAGAACAACAGGTTGCCCTACTGTTTTCAGCGGAGTTTTTCTTGTAATCCCACACCTGCATCGAGACGCCGACAAGCTGCGCTCCCGTTTTTGAGAGAAGGTACGCCGCCACGGAGGAGTCAACACCTCCTGACATCGCGACAACTATCGATGTTTGCTCTATTGAATCCGAGATCGCCTCAGCCGTATTTGTCATATCACTCCCTCTCTACGCCGCCCGAGGCACAGACCGCATCCTCGTCACCGCTTTGCTTAACGACGCTACGAGGCGCTCCACGCCAGCGTCATCACAATCCGCTCTAAAACTCACTCGAATCGTCGAGCGCGTGTGTTCCTCGTCAAATCCCATCGCCATAAGAACATGTGAGGGCTCGGGCTTACCGGAAGAGCACGCGGCACCTGATGAGATTAAGATTCTCTCCAAGTCCATCGCTACAATGAGATCGTCGGCTCGAATGCCGGCGAGATACACGCTGGAGGTGTTGGGCAATCGCGAAACCGCGCGAGCGTGAAACTCTACATCCGACAACTCTGCCGTGAGACGCGTCTCAAAAAGATCTCGAGTATGGCTCATTCGCGCGAAACGCTCACTCCCCTCTTTCTCAATCAGTTCAAGCGCCTTTCCAAAAACGTTAATCCCGAGAACATTCTCGGTTCCGCCGCGCAGTTTACCTTCCTGAGCTCCGCCACGAATCAACGGCTCAAGCTCAAGACCGTGTCGAAGAACAAGAGCACCAACACCCGAGAGGCCCCCGATCTTGTGAGCGGAGAGCGTCATCGCGTCCACACCAAGCAAAGAGAACACGCACGGAATCTTTCCGAGCGCTTGCGCGGCATCGGTGTGCACAATCGCCTTAGGCGCAATCGTCCTCACAGCGGCGGCAATTTCTTGAATCGGATTAACACTCCCAACCTCGTTGTTTGCGAGCATTATCGACACAAGAGCTGTTTCTGGCGTTACATGCCGCACAACACTCTCAACAGACACCAAGCCATCCCGCTCTGGCTGAACGAGAACAACAGAGCGTCCCTCTCTCTGATATTGAAGGACTGGAGCCAGCACGCACGGATGCTCAAGGGCTGAGGTAATGAGCCCCCCTCCACGCTGAGCCGCCCCCCGAATAACCATATTGTTGGCCTCTGTGGCCCCGGAGGTAAACACAACCGTATCTGCCCCGCCGGCTCCCACCACCCGCCGCAGGGTTGCCCGGGCCTCCTCTATATCCGCCCTAGCCCGCTGCCCCCCTCGGTGGGTCGAGCTCGGATTACCTAAAGAATTCAGGCACGACGAGATAACCCCTCGAATTTGCTCATCGGGGGAATACGTAGCATTAGCGTCGCAGTCCAAGATAGGGCGCAAAAAAGCCTCACTTTGTACAGGGTACCGGGAGAATACCGATACTCCCAGTGTGGTGAAGTTACAATGGCTACGTTAACTACGCAAAGTATCGGGGTAGTTGGAACCCAGATCTATGCAAGTCAGTTCCAAGCCAACCAGGTAAGGGCAACCGAGGTTGCTCAGGCCGCAGGTGTACTTAACAAGACCCAGGCCGAGGCTCTAAAGAACCCTACCAAGGTGCGCGAGGACAAGAAGCGAGGGGCAGACTCCGAAAGAGTCGAAGGGACCTTTGCCGACCAGGAGATAGCGGATAGCGACGTCTCCCAGGGTACCCATAGGCTAAACAAGACCGCCTAGCCGGGACCGCTTCTTGGCATCTATGAGAAGGTCGTACCGTCTTACGACCGTAGGCGACTTACGCTCAACTCTCCACCTACAATTCTCCGCAACATCCTAGCTCGCTACACGATTAGTCATTATGAGATGGCGAACCATCGGACTCTCCTGGATGCTATGCGTCTTCATCGCGGCACGATTCGCGTTCGATGTAGTACCACGCACATCGACCTATGCGTCGATATCAGCACTCACCCCCTACGATGAATTAGATCCTGAGAGCATCCTGGCATCAGGCGGACGGATTCCCATCGCCTGCTCAGACCAATCAACACTCGAACTAATCTCTGGCGTTTCACACACCCTAAGCGAGGAATTGCTGCAAGCGCGAAACTCTATACAGAGACTGACGCGTCGAATTGGAGAGCGTGCGGCACTCCTCACTATCCATGGAGTTGGCGAAAAACGGGTCGAGCAACTGCTGACCTACTTCGATCCTGGAGCAACGTGCTCAAAAACCCTTCCCTACGCCCCCTTTAAACCTCAACCTAAAAGAGGACCTCCAGTGCGGTAAAACCGCCGCCCCGTGGACGTGAACGTGCTCGTACTCGAGGGATACAGCAAAGAGTCGCAATCGCTGCTTCGCATATTCGTTCATGTGTACGTGCAGGTGCAAGGGCCTGCCCCGCTTCCACGAGCACAGTCAGTGGCGACGGATGCAAGGCGATTCCCCTCTTTATCTTTCACCCTGATATGTCTATGTATAAGCGTGATTATCTGGGGAACTTATGCGTATCCTTGCCATCGCCACGACCGTAGACAAACCAGAGGCCCACATCTTCTCGGGACTCGCTCGCTCTGGCGTTCAGGTCTGGATTATCGCGACCCCCCTCCCTGAGCATCGCGAACTACTCACCTCAAGTGGCGTTCACATCATAGACCACTCGTTCACTCATCGCTTTGATCGCACGGGCATAAAGCTCATACGAAAGATCGTACGCGACAACTCAATTGACGTTGTCTACGCGCTTTCTAATCGAGGCCTCTCATGTGCCGTTCTCGGGTTGATGAATCAAAAAATCCCAATCGTCGCGTATCGCGGCACGATGGGACATCTAAGCCGGTTCGATCCAACAGCGTGGCTAACCTACCTCAACCCTCGCGTCAAAAAGATCATGTGCGTATCACAGGCGGTACAAAAATACCTCCTAGATCTAGGCATCAAGGAAGACAAAGCGGCTCTCGTATACAAAGGACACGACATTGAGTGGTATCAAACCCCTCCACCGCCCCGAAGCTCTGAAGGGATCCCTGAAGAAGCCTTCGTGGTGGGATGCACCGCTGTCATGCGACCAGTAAAAGGAGTCGATGTGCTCATCGAAGCCGTCGCCTCACTTGTAAAGGAACTTCCAAACCTTCACCTTCTCCTTGTTGGCCCAATCAAAGATCCAACCATCGACAAACTCCTGAAAGAGTTCCCCGAAACAAACCGCCTGCATTTAACCGGATACAGAACCGACGCGACTCGCCTTGCTCGACTCTCAGATGTCGTTGTCATGGCCTCGAAGACCCGCGAAGGATTCCCGAAATCGGTCATCGAGGCGATGTCTCAAGGAGTACCCGCCATTGTTTCGGCCGTTGGAGGAATGCCCGAGCTTGTCGATCAGGGAAACGCTGGAATTGTTGTACCTCCAAGCGACGTTCCCGCCCTGGCCAACGCGATTCGACAGCTGTATCAGAATCCAGAACAAGCAAAGACCCTCGGACGGCTCGGGCAAAGACGAATCGTCGAGGTATTCAATATCAACACCACAATCCAAAAGACTCGAAACATCCTGGACTCTCTCACAAAGAGAAACGTGACGATTCAGAAGTGACAAGGTCGCGGAACGACCTATTTCGCAACAACTCCAAGGGGGTAGAGATATCCACATGACGCCTCTGTGTCCCTCGGCGCCCATAAGTGTTGACTATCGCCTCAAGCCAAATTAACGTTTGGACATGATGTTCAAGTATTCCGTCCATCATCATCATTTCCATCATCGCGCCTAACGCGATCGCACCCCCTTTTCTCATTACATTTTTGTTTTTTATTTTCCCTCTCCGAGGATTTTATGTTCCGTGACCTTCTAGCAAAAACTATCCGCTCTGACATTACCGCGGCAGCTCAGTCCCCAAACATCCTTGCCGCCGCAAAGACAGCCACCCTTGAAGATGGATCTTGGGAATCTCTCACAGGCCCTCAACGAGACGCGAGACAAGTGAAACGTTTCGCAAGCTCCCTGGATCGCTTCTCAGAACTCGACTGCGCCTCGCTTTTAGTCCCTCAAGTACCCATCACCTCTCAGGTAGTGGACATCACGTCTCGACTAATCGCGTTGGACAAGCCAAACGCGACCAACCCAACGCGTATCGAACTTCTAAAATCAGTCGGTCAAAAGATTCAAGAGGGGCGCCCTCTGGAGATGGTCGCGTCTCTGTGCCTTGAAAAAGGCCCGGGACTGCGTAATGGGAAATTGAATTGGTTTCTCTACGGTCAACGAGGAGAGACTCCTTCCACCCTCGCCACGGAGGCCTCAATCAAGGGATGGGGCACCGTCAAACGAATCCTTGACACAATCAAGTATCCCATAAACGTGAGATTCCTGCTGGGAGACCTCGATTACGCGATCGTGGACGGATGTAGTTCCTGGTGCAACCCGGGATGGGAAGCGATCCTGACTACAGACACCGATCGCATCGTACGGGAAACACAACAGCTCGCGGACAAATTCTTCGGCACAGAGAGAAATGTCCGGGTTGTGAAATGGTCCTCGATCTACTCGCCAAATGAGATCGTCGCCCAGCTTGCTCGCGCGGAGACGCTCATCTCTCCTGAACAATCTCCCCAAATAATGAGGGGTAGTTTTGAGATATACAAGCGCCAATGGGGGTACGCGTCGCTCGCTCGAAAAATTGGAATCGACGAGAAAACACTCGATACCTTTATCATCGGTGACGTGCAAAGAATGGCCGCTCAATACCGGGTGGAGGCGAATTACGTTCAACTGTATAACGGAATCCAATTGTGGTGTGAGGCCACGCCAAATCCTGGTTGGCCGATCGCGCTCTCTAACTTCGATCGAGCAGGATATGTTCCATCATTAATTATGGAGTAGTCATGACTAAGAAAACTTATACGATCGGTGTTATCGCCCCATCGCTCCCGAGTGAGGGCAAACGAAAAGAAAAAGTCCAAGCGGCCATAGCGCATCTCGAGAAATCGGGGCACACGGTACTAACCGGTAAAAGCGCTTATGCCATCACCGGATACAAGAGCGCCTCTGCCCAAGAACGCGCGGCGGAGCTTCTCACGTTTCTCACAGACCCGAGCGTAGACATGATTGTGGCGACTACCGGCGGATACAACAGCAACGAGATCTTAGAGTTTCTAGACCTCTCGAAGATTGCACCGACACAAAAGACTTTTGTGGGGTACAGCGACTGCACCACTCTCTCCATGGCATTTCAACGCTACAATGTCTGCTCCTCAGTATGCGGACCAATGCTCGTAGACTACGTGGATTACCCGGAATGCTTCGAGCGACTTTTCTCGGCTCTCGATGGCACACCGCGCCTCCTGACAAATGAGTCTGAATCGTGGGAGTCGAGCGAAAAAGGACGTTTTTCCATGGCCCCAATGCGACGCCTGACCAACAAGAACTCGTCGGGCGTGGGAAGCGCTCTCGCCGCTAATCTTAGCACCCTCTGCTTAATGCTTGGCACTCCCTACCTTCCCTCGTTTTCAGAGAGAGTCCTCTTTCTTGAGTACGATCGGGAGGAACAAACCGCGCTCCCTTCGGTCGAGCGCTTCTTGTGGCAGCTCCGTCAGAACGGCGCGTTACAAAACCTCGCTGGCCTTGTTTTTGGCGCTCTGCAACCCAGCGTCGCCGCCGAGGAAACGGATACGGACACCATTGAACGCATTCTTGGAGAGGTAACCGCGGAATACACCTATCCTGTAATTTATAACGCTCAATTCGGACACATCTATCCAAGCTGGGTGATCGTAAACGGGCAAGAGACTCGAATATCTGAGGACGGTTTGAGCGTCAGTTTGAGCGTCAGATAGGGAGAGAAGCGGGAATGTACTAAGCGGCCTCTTCAGAGGTCGCGACGTCAAAATCTATAAACTCGTCGTGCAGGGCACGAACAGCCACCTCGCAATACTTACGAGGAACCAACACTGACATTTTAATTTCGGACGTGTTGATCATAGCGATATCGATTCGCTCTTTCGCGAGAGCTCGAAACACTCGAGCCGCGACACCCGTATGATACCGCATGCCGATTCCTACCACTGAAACCTTGGCGATATCACGATCAATCATCGCCCCTTCAGCGCCCAACTCAGGAACCATCGCGCGAATTGTTTCAAGCGCGGTAAGGCTGTTCTCATCCGGAACGGTGATGCTCAGATTTACCGAATTGGCGTTTACCGTTTCCTGCGAGATCATGTCGATAAATACGCTCTTTTCGGCGAGCACATCAAAGAGGTTCGATATCTTCGAGATGTCCGGTGACATTCCCTGGATCATGATTCGCGCTTCATCGAGTCGATACGTCACGCCCGTAACTATAGGCTTCTCCATAAGCTCCCCCTCCGGCACGATCCATGTGCCATTTTGTCCTGGCTCCAACGCCCCAGCAAAAGTTGATAACACCACCAACGGGATGTTGTAGCGCATGGCAAAATAGACTGAGCGAGTATGAAGAACTTTCGCTCCAAGGCTCGCCAACTCAAGCATCTCTTCGTGCGAAACCCGCTCGAGAAGCTTCGCTCCTTTCACCATCCTCGGGTCTGTCGAGAACACTCCCTGAACGTCCGTGTATATATAACAGGCAGTCGCGTTCGCCGCGGCAGCAAGCGCGACCGCTGTAATATCAGATCCACCTCGACCTAATGTGGTAATATCACCGTCTTCAGTGACTCCTTGAAACCCAGCGACAACCAAGACCGTACCGTCTTCCATCATGCGGTTGAGACGCTCAGAGTCCACGCCCTCAATCAAAGCGTTCGTATGCTCAGCGGTGGTCGCGATGCGAGCTTGTGGGGCGAGTAAGCTTTTCGCGGGTATTCCGATCTCCAGCAATCGCATCGCGAGAAGGGATACAGTGACCTGCTCACCGCTAGCTAAAAGGACATCCATCTCACGAGGATTTGGTCGCTCAACGCAACTCTTAGCCAGCGCGACCAACTTATTGGTCTCGCCGGCCATGGCGGATACAACCACAATAAGGTTGGAGTCGGGGGATTCCTTGCGATGGCGCGCGACTATGTCAGCGACCAATTTGACACGAGAGACATCGCCAACAGAGGTACCACCGAATTTCAGAACTATGACGGGCTTCTGTGTGACCATTAGGAATCAACCAATTCAGGGGGAATTCGCGACAGCAACGCCGCGCTCTCCTGTCCCTCAATCCCTACCACGCGCTCATCACTTTCACTAGAACTACCAACCAGCATGGAGATCGTTATCTGAATCATCAAACTTTCGTTAATCTCAGGGCAACGCTCAGGCCACTCTATAACCCGAACAACCGATTTCGGGGTTCGCCCAAAAAGCTCTTCCGGCAACTCTTTCAACCGATACAGATCCCAATGCTCAACGGTCAAACCATCACGAACCGGATATTCGTGCTGCAGGGTGTAGGTCGGCGAGGCGACAGCTCGAATGTCTCCTTTCAGAGCCTCAATCAGATACCGCACAAAGGTGGTCTTCCCCGCGCCTAGATCGCCTTTCAGTCCGAGGGAATATCCCCCTTCAATCCAAGACGCGCACGCGCGCGCGAAGCTCGCTGTATCCTGCTCTGAGCGCAATCGCACTTTCATGCTCGTTCAAACTCTCCTATTACTGAGGCAGCCGCCCACGCAATATCAGTGGCGATGATCGGCCCTCCCGTTCGCTCGGCGGCTCGCTCTCCCGCAACAGCGTGAATGTACGCCCCCACAACAGCTGCCGATCTCGTACTCGACACACGCCCCATACACGCGGCGATGATGCCACTTAAGACATCTCCGCTTCCACCGGTCGCCAGATATGGAGTACCCCGAGGAACAATAAACCCGCGCCCCCCATCGTATACCAATGTTCCCGCGCCTTTTAAAAGAGCCACGCATCCATACCGCTGCTGAAGCGCCTGAACAGCGGAAAATCTGTCCGCCTGAACACGATCAGTGGTCGTACCCAACATGGTCGCCGCTTCTCCTGGATGAGGGGTAATCACCGCGTCAAGACCAGTCAGGGATACATTAAGGCGCGCTATGTGAAATAAAGCATCCGCGTCACACACAACACGCACGCTCTGAGACGAAAGCCCTTCCAGTACCCCTTTTACAAACGCGCCGGTTCGTTCGTCTCGTCCCAATCCTGGCCCAATCACGACAGTCGAAACCTTTTGAGCTTCGGCCAAAACTATCGAACAGTCTTCTTCCGTGTAACACGCTCCATCACCTGGGATGAGCGTGTGCATACATTCAGGAGGTATCTCTGGACTCAACCACGTGCTTCGCGTAGCACGGGTCACTAGGGGAACTCCCGCTCGCAACGCTCCGAGCGCGGCCAACGCGCTCGCTCCTGGCATAACCGCGGATCCCCCAACAATAAGAACCCGGCCAAACATTCCTTTGTGAGCGTCAGGGGCACGAGGAGAGAGTTTCTCAAGGTTAGCTCCTAACGCCAATGAAAACGCGACGTCGGAGCGTTCATCGATCCCGATGGGCACTCCCGTAACAACTCCGCACGCGCTTCGGGCCGGAAATTGCATCATTCCACGCTTCACCAGCTCGATACTGACGGTATAGTCCGCGCTAATGTGCGGAACGAAAACCGCTCCACAATCAGCATCCACTCCCGTCGGAATATCAGCCGACACGATGAGAAGCTCAGGACGCCGACCTTTAGCCTCCATCAACAGACTCACGAGTTTACCGATCTCCCCCCTGGGAGCGTCCCGTTGCCCTGTTCCAAGGAGCGCGTCAACAACGACCGTAGCGCTACCCAGCGTCTGATCGAACGAGCTCTGATTAATCTGACTCACGAAGGGTGGGAGAGAGGTTCCTTGTGAAGCAAGAAGCGATGCTACCGAGCGAAAACGCTGAACCTGCTCGAGACAATCATCCGAGTACCGACTCGCCTGAGCGATTACAGCCGATACCTGATACCCACGCTCAGCTAAAACGCGTGAGACAACGAGGCCATCGCCGCCGTTATTTCCAGGACCACACAGCACCAGAACATTCGCTAAGGTTTTGCCACCACGCGTCTCCAAGAGTCGGCATATGTAATCCGCAATCGAGACACCCGCTCGCTCCATCAGCTCTAAGCTTGGAGTCCCACCTGAGATCGTTACGGCATCAAGGCGAGCCATCTCGGAACTCGACGGCGCCGCTAGAGCCTCGTCTTTAAGGCTGGCAAACGCGACCGTTCCGAAACTACCAAGTGATACCTCTATCACTGCGCCCCGATCTCTCGCTCAATAATCTCAGCGAGGTCAGACGCGTGGCGCTTACAGGCGTCCTCATCCTCACACTCAACCATGACACGCGCCTTATTCTCAGTACCGGAGTACCGAACCAGCACTCGTCCAGTGGTTCCGAGCTCCTGCTCCTTCTGCTCAATCGCCCGCACAAGCGGCTCGATAGTTGAGAGGTCTGGACGCTGCGACACCTTGATGTTGATAAGCTTCTGAGGGAACGCCACGAATCGAGACGCGAGCTCTGAGAGTGGTCGCTCTTTACGGCACATAACTGACATAACCATGAGAGCAGTCAAGAGACCATCTCCCGTAGTAGCGTAATCAGAGAAGATTGTGTGACCAGATTGCTCTCCACCGATCTGACATCCTTGCCGAATCATCTCCTCAAGTACCGCTCGATCACCTACGCCGGTACGAACCACCTGAAGACCGTGCGCGTTGAGCAACTTCTCTAGTCCGAGGTTCGACATCTGAGTCGCTACCACGAGATCATTCTTCAGCAAGCCCCGCTCTTTCATATCGATGGCGCAGATCGCCAGAGCGATATCGCCATCCAATACACGGCCCTTTTCGTCCACAAGGATGCATCGGTCCGCGTCGCCATCAAGCGCGATGCCAAGATTGAGGTTCTGCTCTGTGACGAGCTTTCCGACGACCTCAGGATAGAGACTGCCAAACCCGGCGTTGATGTTACGCCCACTCGGGCTCACTCCACGGGAAACAACATCCGCGCCCAACTCGGAACACGTTTGAGGGCCGACAACGTACGCGGCTCCGTTCGCGCAATCGAGTCCAATTTTCAAGCCCTCAAGAGAGCACTCTCTCGGAAAATTCTCTTTGAGATAGACCGTATATCGGCCTACCGCGTCATTAATTCGTGTCGCTTTTCCGATCTGCGTGGAATCAATCGCGCCATCCAAGACGCCTGGCTCTAGGAGCTGCTCAATCTCAAGCTCCAGCTCATCGGCCAACTTGAAGCCATCACTTCCAAAGATCTTAATGCCGTTATCCTCGAAAGGATTGTGCGACGCCGAGATCATAATGCCAGCGTCCGCGCGCATACTCTTGGTTAAATACGCGACTCCTGGTGTTGGAACTGGGCCGCACAACATAAGATCAGCTCCCATCGCCGTAATACCAGCGGCGAGAGAGCTCTCAATCATGTATCCCGACAGACGAGTATCCTTACCGATCAGGATTCGATGCTTCCGCTGATCTTTCATGAAGACTTTAGCGACCGCTTTTCCGAGACGAACGAGGGTCTCAGGATCGAGCGGCGAGCTTCCAGCAACCCCTCGAATCCCGTCAGTACCAAAATACTTTCTGCCATTTGCCATACAATTACTCACGCAACATCAAAAGAAACTTTATCGTCGCCTCTTCTCGGCCCCCTGCTTAGGAAGCTTTTGAGCGGACTTTTTCCCTGAAAGAACCAGCACAGAATCGGGCTCTACCTTAACAACCGAGCACTCCTCACAGGCGTCTGGAAGCTCCACCCGGACTGAGAACTTCGCGCCATCATCCCCCGGCCTCTCTGAAACTCGGACGAAGGGAATGACCTGGTCCGCCTTAAGGTCCGCAACCTCGGTTGGTGGACCTTCGACGATCACATCAACCTCGGTTGGCTCAATCATAACGCCAGTGGTCGCCGGCACAGTACGAAGCTCAACAGGTCGCTTCGCGAATGACATCTGGTCAGGAATCTCATTAATAGCTACCCGAACCGATACATTCTTAGCGCCGAGCATTGTGTGACTTCCGGGGTTGCGGACCCCGAGCGTTACCGTCTTTGATTCTGAAAGCGTTTCTAAATCTAAGGGCTCAGTCTCTACCGTTTTAATCTGCTTTAATTCAGAACGAGGGCCTCGCACCGTTACAACTTTAGGCTCAAAATCGAGACGAGAAAGCGTGTACTGCTTATCGAGCTGCCCCACGCGAGGCACCTCTACTTTAAATTCGCGCCGCTCTATCGGCTCAAAGACAAGCTCCATCTCTGAGGGTTCTACACTTAAGACCTCAATCATTGAGGGAACCACGAGATCTGTTGGCTGGAGAGATACTCGAATCCGATCCTCTGTTCGCTCGGGGACGGTGACCTTAAACGGAGGTGGAGATGACGCGATCGGCCCTACCAAGAATGATGGCCCTCGCAAGGTAACCTGAACCATCCTACGAGTTGGCTTTACGAGCACTTGGTCCTCGGGCGGATTTTTGATCTCCAGAGGAACAGACATACTCAAGACGCTTGAATTGCGCTCACTCGTAACCGAATACGCAAGCAATATGGCCGCGAGCAGGGAAACTAATTTGAGAAGCCTATTGTCCGTCATGCTCCTCCTCTAGGTGTCTACTTGATGACCTACGACCACGGAAGGCAAAAGAGTTCTTCTCGAGGATTTCACGGAGCGAGGACGAATCGAGATTTCGGTGAATCGCGCCATCCATAAAGAGCGAGATCGCGCCTGTTTCCTCAGAATTGACAATCACCATCGCGTCGCTTCGCTCAGTGATCCCCAGCGCAGCGCGATGCCTCGTTCCGAACTGAGGATCGATGTCGGGATTGAAGCTGAGAGGCAAGACGCAACCAGCCGCTTTAATTCGCCCACCTTCAATAATGACAGCTCCGTCGTGCAACGGAGAATCTTTCGTGAAGATACTGTACAGGATCTTGCGACTCACCCGAGCGTCGAGCAGCACGCCCTCAGCCAAGAACTCATCAAGCCCCACCTCGCGTTGAATCACAATAAGACTTCCAAGCTTCGCCTTGGACATTCTGTGGGCGGCGAGAGCAATCTCC
This sequence comes from Deltaproteobacteria bacterium, assembly GCA_947488865.1. Lineage (GTDB taxonomy): Bacteria > Bdellovibrionota_C > UBA2361 > UBA2361 > OMII01 > OMII01. The sequence goes on from CANLCB010000007.1 coordinate 36,964, forward strand.
TCCTGCACACGATCGGATACTGATTTTGATTGCTTAAAGAGAAAGGGTTGCGAGCCCATCTTCGTCAGAGCTCGACGAATATCATCTTGGAAAATAACCACTACGAGGAGGATGAACGAGTTGAATACGCTATCAATCAACCACGCCAAGGTCACCAGACCTATCTTCTTGGCTATGAAGTAAACAATGGCGACCGCCAGGAGCCCTACGAGCATTGGAAGAGCGCGCGTTCCTCGAATAACGAGCAACGCGCGATACATCAGAACAGACACGAGCAGAACATCCACTACGTGGATGAGCGTGTTCGTGGATATTCCCCATGCTCCAAATTCCATACAACTCCACAGAGACTGAAAACAATCAGCCCTAAGACTTTACGTAACAACGGACCGCGCTCTAACGAGACAGCGAAACAGTCCTAGGCCGCTACCGACACACCCTGACCTGATTGATCACCACCTTGTGGTCCTGAAGGTCCACCTTGGGGCCCTGGAGAGAACCCCTCCCCTCGAAGGATCTTGTCGATATCCTCCGCGTCAAGGGTCTCCTTCTCAACAACTGCCTTAGCGAGCGAATGGAGCATATCCACATTCTCAGTGAGAATCTTCCTAGCCACCTCGTACTGAGAGCTCAGAAGAGATTTCACCTCTTGATCGATTTCGAACTGAATAGTCTCGGAATGCTCCCGTGGCTTCCCAAGCTCTCGGCCAAGGAACACATGCTCCTCTTTGCTGTTGTAGTGAATTGGACCGAGCTTCTCGCTCATTCCCCACTCACACACCATACGGCGAGCGATGTCAGTGGCTCTTTGGATGTCACTGCTGGCTCCGGTATTCATCTCGTTGAAGACTAATTCTTCAGCGACACGGCCGCCGAAAAACACCGCCAATTGATCCATCCAATATGACCGTGAATACGTATGGCGATCATTCTCTGGGAGCTGCTGCATGAGGCCAAGCGCCATGCCGCGAGGAACGATCGTGAGCTTGTGAACCGGATCCGCGTTAACCAACTTCTTCGCGACTAACGCATGACCTGACTCGTGATACGCAGTGGTAAGCTTCTCCTTCTCGGAGAGAAGCATCGAACGACGCTCAGCGCCCATCATCACTTTGTCTTTGGCGTACTCAAAATCCGATCGCTCAACAACAGACTTGTTCTTGCGAGCGGCGTAGAGAGCCGCCTCATTCACAAGAATTTCAAGATCTGCTCCCGAGAACCCAGGGGTTCCACGGGCGATAATGTTGAGATCAACATCAGGAGCGAGCGGAACCTTCTTGGTGTGTACTTTAAGGATACCGAGACGGCCATTGAGATCTGGACGGTTAACAACCACACGACGGTCAAAACGACCTGGTCGCATGAGGGCTGGATCCAACACATCTGGACGGTTTGTCGCCGCGATGAGGATTACGCCCTCATTACTCTCGAATCCATCCATCTCAACGAGGAGTTGGTTAAGGGTTTGCTCACGCTCATCGTGACCTCCGCCCATTCCCGCGCCACGGTGACGCCCGACCGCGTCGATCTCGTCGATAAAGATGATACACGGAGCGTTCTTCTTTCCTTGAATGAAGAGGTCGCGCACACGAGACGCTCCGACACCCACGAACATCTCCACGAAATCCGATCCAGAGATGCTGAAGAACGGAACGCCCGCCTCACCAGCGATCGCCTTAGCGAGAAGAGTCTTTCCAGTACCAGGAGAACCGATGAGAAGCACTCCCTTAGGGATGCGCCCGCCGAGACGGGTAAACTTCTTCGGATCTTTCAAGAACTCGATAATTTCCTCAAGCTCATTTCTAGCCTCGTCTATTCCAGCTACATCAGCGAACGTGACTTTCTGCTGACTCTCCGTGAGGAGCTTCGCGCGAGACTTTCCGAAACTCATGCCTTTACCAGCGCCCATTTGCATCTGCCGCCATACCGTGAAACCGACCACCAACAGGAGGAGCATCGGAAGCGCGTTCATGATGAAGAAAAGATAGGAAGACTGATCCGCTGGCTCAACGACCTTTACGTCAACGCCATTCTTAACAAGCGTTGGAACAAGCGTGTCGTCTTTTGGAAGCGTCGTATGAAATTGACCAAACTCGGACTGGTCCTCTTTCACCCGATACTCGCCATACAGCGAAGTACCTTCAATGCGCACCCCTCGCACATTGTGCTTCTCAACTTGTTGAATGAAATCCGTGTAGGACAACTCTGTAGCTAGTTCAGACTTCTGCTTGGCAATGCTGTATACCATTAGAACTAGAAGAATAATTGCGAGCCAAAAGACACCGTTTCTCGTCACCTGAGTACTCTCCAAACCTAGTGTGCGGAAATCGCACTACTCGTCACTTCACCATCCGTATCACTCCGATAGAGCCTGAACAGGCTCCAGTTCGGTATGAGAGCGTTCATCCGTGGCACGAAAACCCGTTTGAACTGGAATGAGTGTTAAGCAACCCTTATTGTTTACCCCAGTCAGCACTATCCGACAACAATAAGGATATAAGGGTTCCGACCGTTTACCTAGATTTTTTGACCCTCTGGAGGGCTCAAGAACAGCCCCCCTTTCCGCATTTCGAGGGTTCGCCCCCCACCTACATCGACCCGACCATTCTCGACCCGCAGAAGATTCAGAAGCACCTCGGCTCGCCCCTGGCTAATGGTATGCCCCAAAAGAGGAGTAAAGAGGGTTTGGGCAACTCTCCACTGAACGGCAGGATGGGCGGAATGAAGCTCAGTCCGGCATCGATTAACCCATTCGGGAGCATCGAACTCGATGGCACCCACCGAGCCCGCCACCTGCTCAGCCATCCAGCGCAAGGCATCGCAATCCTCGGCGAGGGCCTGGGCCCGCTCCGCCAAGCTCCATACAATGGAGGCATCAAACTCCGACTCAATAAAAGGAATCACCCTCTTTCGGATACGATTCCGAACCAAAGAGGTGTCCTCATTCGTAGGGTCTTCCACAAAAAGTACGGATTGCTCGACCACATACTCCTCAATCTGAGCCCGGGTTATGTCCAGCAAAGGTCGCAGACACCCCCGCTCCTCATCGGAATCTTCGATAGTATTCAGCTCCTTATTGGCGATCAGCCGCATGAGCAGGGTCTCGGCGACATCGTTCGCCGTATGAGCGGTAACGATGTGATGCAGCCCCTGCTCTCGCCTAAGCTGTTGGAAGGCATCGTACCTCCCCCTTCTCGCCCACGCCTCCATGTTCTCCGTGACGGGCCGCGCGCCAAGGGTCCGAATATGGCAATCGACTCCAAGCTTTTTACACTGAGCAGCCACAAAGGCCGCGTCACTTGCGCTGTTGGGACGAAGGCCGTGATCGACGTGACAGACTTCGAGATGGAGAGATTTAAGCCGCCGCACGTTGGAAAGGGCGTGCAGAAGCACTGAGGAATCCTTCCCTCCGGATACAGCCACCAAGAGCCTTGAGCCGTCTGGAACTCTCTGAGAGAGCGCCGTGCGTATGGAAATTCGTCTGCGAGCCACAATGGGTCAAGACTATAGCCTATCGGCCCTCTTTAGAAAGGCTTAGCGAAGCCGCGGAACATACCCTTATTTTTGTTCGGCCACCTTTATTGTCAGCTTCTTCGACCCGCTATCCGGGGAATCAACCAAAGGAAGCGTAATGGTTACAATCCCTTTGGAAGCGGTAGCCTCCACCTTATCTTCCTGAACTCTCAGATCGCCCAGGGGAACTATACGCTCAAATGGACCGTAGGCTGATTCAACATACGTCCAGCCGGAGTCGCCGGCGGGGTCCATGAGCGGCTTACGCTCACCCCGAATCGCCAAACCTTGCGAGGTAAGCGAGAGCTCAATATCCCGCTCGTCCATACCAGGCAACTCCACCTGAACGACAATCGCCGTTTCATCCTTACACACATTCACCGTTGGAGCGAAGGTCGCTAACTTCTCCCCTAGCTGCGCCAAGGGTTCGGACACAAAATCAGGAAGGATAGAGGCGCCCGAGACAACGTCATTGAAGAGCCTATTGATCTGCTGTTGAAGGTTCGTTACCGCGTCGCGCTCAGGACCGAAGGGCACTCGCTTCTTCTTCCAACGCCACGGCACCACATTTCCAGACATACGCCCCTCCACACGACACACTAACTCCTCCCTTAGGGATGAGCTATGACGCCCCGGAGAGGTATAGCCCAATTAAGACGAGCTTGGAACTTTTCTGATATTGTCCCAGCTATACAAGCCAGGGCCGCTGTACATAAGCGACACGGAAGCGGCGAGGAGGATAATATCTTTGTTAAAGAGGTCGTGATGCCCCGGGAAGAAACCGAAGGCAAACACGAACGAGAGCAGCATCAATGCCGAGAGCAACCCCATAAGAGTGGTCCACAAACCAAGAACGAGGAAGCCACCTAGCGCAACCTCCGCGTACGGCAGCAGCGTCGCGTAGAGTGAGGAAGCGTTGTCAGGCAGCACGCCAAACCCCTTCACTTGCTGGATGAATGCCGCAAGCGCTTCTAGCTTACTGAGACCCGCCAATACGAAGTAAGCGCCCAACGTAACCCGAATAAAAAACGGAGCCCACCCCGATGGACCAACTGGTTGGTTAATCTTCATGACTTTATCTCCTCCGCTTCCGATGACCCGGCTCACAACTCATCAGCCAGGTTGCATGTTCTGACTTTTGATAACGTAATGAAACGAGTACAAATACTTCCGCTACCTCGAATGAGGGCACACCTGTCGCCCTACGCATATTCGGGTACCGAAAACACCCGTCCATAAGATAGGATGTATAAAAGTTTACGACAACGGACGAAGTGAGGGGGACTACCCTTTCACCAAAAATAGGCTCACCGCATGGAACACCTCACCACTCAATCACCAGGAGAGATCTTTCAACGAATCAAGAGCGAGCTGCACCGAGAGATTATCGGACAAGACAAGCTCCTTGACCGGCTCTTGGTCGCCCTTCTAGCGGATGGCCACATCCTTCTTGAAGGAGTGCCCGGACTTGCGAAGACCAGGACCCTCATGGCGCTGACCAAGGTGCTCGACGCCAAGATGAGCAGAATTCAGTTCACCCCCGACATCCTCCCTTCCGACGTGGTCGGTACGGAAGTGTACCGCCCGCAAAGCGGCGACTTCGTCATCAGAAAAGGTCCCGTTTTCACAAACCTCCTGCTTGCCGACGAGATCAACCGAGCGCCAGCCAAGGTTCAATCCGCTCTCTTACAAGCGATGCAAGAGCGGGAAGTAACGATTGGAGAAGAAACCTTCCGACTTCCCGAACCATTCCTGGTGCTGGCGACACAGAATCCACTCGAACAGGAAGGGACATACGCGCTCCCTGAAGCGCAAGTAGACCGATTTCTCATGAAGGTGAACGTCGGCTATCCCTCGTTCGATGAAGAGGTCGCGATTATTGACCTAGCCTCTGGCAAGCAATCGGCCCCTACCCCCCTCACAAAGGTTCTTCCCATCTCCGACCTGGCCTCGCTACGCGCCCAGTGCGAACAACTGTACGTAGACCCAAAGATCGATCGCTACATCGTGTCACTCGTTCACGCCACCCGAAGCTCGGACGCGTACGGCCTAAAAGGAATGATCGAATGGGGAGCGTCTCCTCGAGCCAGCATCGCGCTTCGAGTATGCGCTCGGGCGCTCGCCTTCATCAAAGGAAAACAGTTCGTCACACCTGACGATGTGAAGGAGATAGCCCCGGACGTCCTTCGTCACCGAGTACTCGTTACCTTCGAGGCGGAGGCTCGCGGAGTGGACAGCGATGAAATCATCCGAGTGCTACTCTCAAGCGTAACGGTTCCTTAATCGTTGTACGGTACCAATTAAGCGCGACGATGCTCACAGCTCCACGGTTCACACTCAATCGGTCATCTGAAGTCAGGCGAATACAGCTTCGTTCCAAACGTCTGGTCACCGGAGACCTCATGGGGCAGTACCGCTCAGCCTTCCGAGGAACCGGGCTGGTGTTTACGGATATTCGCGAATATCAGCCAGGAGACGACGTCAAACACATTCACTGGAAAGCCTCCGCGAGAACCGGCAAGGTTTTTGTGAAGTCCTACGAAGAAGATCGTCAACTTCGAGTGCTTCTCGCCATCGACGCAAGCGCCTCGATGCGAGCCCTCAACGAACAAGGGGCCTTTTCTCGAGCGATGGAATTCACGTCACTGATCGGAGCCCTCACTCAAGCTGGCAACGACCTGTTTGGACTCTCGCTCTTTGCCGACAAGCCTCTAACCTACCTTCCTCCAAAATCAGGCGCTAAGCGTATCCAGCAGATCATCTCAGCCCTCATGAGCGCCGAGCCTTCCAATCCAGGAACCGATATGGCGGCGGGACTCCGAAACGTCTCACTTCTTAATCGCAAGCCAAGTATCATCTTCGTGCTCTCTGATTTCTTCTCGAACGAGTTCCGAGACGAACTTAGAACTTTGTGCTCGATTCACGATGTCATACTCGTGCAAATCGAATCGGCCCTTGAGAAGATCGAAAACTGCGGACTCGTGAGCTTCTTTGACGCTGAGAGCGGCCAACGGGTCGTCGTGGATACCGCAAACCGCGCGGTGAGACAGGCGTGGGACGCCCAGCTCCAAAAACGCCGAACCGAACTTCACGATCTCGCCCAGCGCTCTGGCGCGGACCACATCGTTCTTACAGACAATCCGATTCGCCCCCTCTTAACGCTCATGCGCGAACGCGCTCGGAGGATCTCTCGTTAAGATGAATACTCCCGCGCCAACACCATACGACATAACCGAGATTCCTCGCTTTGCGTGGGAGCCAGGCCCGGTTCAGTGGGCGGCGCTGGCGATTCTTATCGGCATGGCGGCTTTCGCGCTTCTTCGCCCCCCTAAAGGGCGCAACCTTAAGAGCGAACAGATGATCGATTCACTTTTCGCGGACCTCCTCTCCGCGAGCAAAGCAAC
>CANLCB010000008.1 GCA_947488865.1 Deltaproteobacteria bacterium
AAGGGAGATGAGCCGATCTTAGAGGATATTATCGACCCTGACGTTCGAATCGTGGGCACCGACGCGTTCATCCCCGAAACGTACGTGCCTGATATTGGTGAACGACTCGTTCTCTACCAGCGACTTTCAAACATTCGCAACGATGACGAAGCCTTTGACCTGCAACGAGAGATAGAGGACCGATTTGGTCCGTGCTCCATCGAAGTAGACAACCTCATGCTTCTCATGCGGTACCGGGGGCTCCTACGCTCGTACGGAGTCGTTAAAGCTGAGGTAACGCCAATCAAGGCCTCTCTCACATTCAGCCCCCTCGCTCTCCTTCGAGATGGCTACAAACCAAACTCCAACACTCGCGTCGATGGATTGAAGGCCTTAAAGCTGGTTCAAAAGCTGCCTCACCAGTATCGCTTTGGTAGGGGCAATACGTTCTCAATAATATTCGCTAAAGATGAGGAGATGACTATCCCGGACGTCTTTAGGATAACCCAGCAAGCTTTGAGGCTGGTTGAATACCAGGCGAACTAGCGAGACTTTCTTCCAATAAAAAAGGGGCCGGGCGATCAACACCCGAGCCCGTGACGCCGACCGTCTCTACAACTAGTCGATGTCGGCTCCAAGAATTCCATTGATTGGGAATAGACCAGACCGATGCGGTCCGAAGTAGAACCGAATCATCGTCGCCGCGGTCCTTTGGTTTTGACCACTCAAGTAGAGCACTCACCTCCGTTCATCAGCTTAAGGCGGTGCTTATCGAGGTTAAAACCGGATGGTCCTCGTTACGGGCGCTCCTGTCAGACAGACAAAGAGAAACAAGAAGAGAACAAGACTTTGAAGCATCTTCAACGCCATGCTAATCGACTCCCAATGCACGCTAACATTTAGCTAACATTTATCACCCAGTTTGAGGCTCAATCCGCTCGAAATGCAGGAAGAGTCGAGAAGTGTTACTTCCCAGCGCCCCCTCTTTCGGTATTGAGGCCCTCCCATAGGCCAACGCCCGCATTCAGGTATCGTTCGTCAACTTTTGAACGCCAATATCCGAGCTTTCCCTTCGAAACTATTACAATTATGGCCATCCCCGCCCTTGCCTCCCCCCTCTCAAGCGCATAAGATTCCCGCTACTATGAAGGTAGCGCTCCACACCGTCCTCTCCGTGCTTGCATCAGTAACGCTCCCCCTTCACTGTGAAGCGGCCCCATCAAAAAAGACGGCTCCCGCTGCCCCTCAGCAAAGTGAAATACTCATCGACGCGATCGCGGCATCCGTTGACGACAAGCCAATTACCTTGACCGACCTGTCCGCGCGACTCCGACCACCCCGCAAACTTTCTCTCGCCCAAGCCAGCAAGGACCCAGAGGCTATGAAAGTGCTCGACCAGCTCATTCTGGAGAAGGTGCTTGAAGAAGAGGCCAAGGTAAAACGGGTAGTGGTAGGCGACTCAGAGCTTGACGACTACATGAATGAAGTCGCCCAGCGAAACAACATGACGCGAGAGCAATTTGTCGTCGCTCTTTCGAAGGAGGGGCAAGACCTCCAAACGTACAAACAACAGATAAAGCTAGACATTCTCAAGGCCAAACTCGCCTCCACTATCACCCGTGGAGGAGTCAGCACGAGCGAAACAGAGGTGGATGAGTACTTAGAGAGCCACCCCGACCTTAAGGTTGAGGAGAACACCATCAAGCTGCATCAGATCATCATTCGGAAGGAAGGACGATCCACCGATGAAGTGACTCAGAAAGCGGAAGCCGTTGCGCGAGCCCTCGATAGTGGCATCCCCTTCTCGGACGTAGCGGCGAAACACGCCGACAACGGAGCGGTTCCTGACGGCACGCTCGTAGGGGTCCTTGCGGAATCGGACCTAAGCGGAGACATCTCATCCGCCGTGGATGGCCTCAAGACCGGAGAACATAGCAAACCTGTAGAAACTGAGTCGGGCGTTCAAATCTTCTTTGTTGAACGTCGCTACAGTGACGACGATGATGACAACGAGGAGGCCCTGCGAGCTGAGGCCCGTCAGATCATACAGAAGCAAAAAACCCAGCAACGCCTCGCGAGCTATTTCGGCGAAGAGCTTTTCAAGAACCACGCCGTAGACAAAAGACTTTAATTACCCCTTTCGGGATAGTATAAGGAGCACACTATGAAGATTAATCCTGTAATTTTTAGAGAATACGACATCCGTGGAACCGTTGGCACCGAGCTCTCACCAGAGTTCGCGCACACCTTGGGACGCGCTTACGCGACCCTTGCCATCGAGAACAACCTTAATCGCATCGGCATCGGATACGACTGCCGATTAAGCTCTCCAGACTACGCGGAAGCTCTCGCTCAGGGCATGGCGGACGAGGGACTCGACGTGGTGTTGACGGGCATGGGCCCCACCCCGCAGCTCTATTTCTCTGTGTTCTCACAGGACCTCGGCGGCGGCATCCAGGTTACTGGCAGTCACAATCCTCCGGACATGAACGGATTTAAGATCCTCTTGGGGAAGAAGACCCTTTCAGGGCCGCAGATTCAAGACATGATGGTCCGCTGCGAGCGCGTGCTCACAAAAGCGCCTGCCGCTAAAAAGGGAACTATCTCAAAGCTCGATATCAGACCTGATTACATTAAGTACCTTATCGAGAACTCAAAGCAACACATGGGACCTCGCAAGCTCAAGGTGGTGGTGGACGCAGGCAATGGCGTCGGCGGAATGGTCGGCCCCGAAGTTCTGCGCGGCCTCGGCGTAGAGGTCATCGAGTTGTTCTGTAACCCAGATGGCAATTTCCCGAACCACCATCCAGATCCAACGGTTTTGAAGAACGTTCAGGATCTGATCGCCTCGGTTAAACAACACAAGGCTGATTTCGGTATCGGATGGGACGGAGACGCGGATCGTATCGGCGTTATTGACGAACGCGGAGAGCCAGTCTTCGGCGATATGCTCGTCCTCATCTACGGTCGGTCGATCCTCAAGGAGAAGCCAGGCGCCACCATTATCGGCGACGTAAAATGCTCCAGCCTCCTCTTTGAGGATCTTAAGGCGAAGGGAGCTAACGCTATCATGTGGAAGACTGGCCACTCCCTCATTAAAGGAAAGCTCCTCGAGACTCATGGAGACCTCGCCGGAGAGATGAGTGGTCACATCTTCTTCAAGCACCGATTCTTCGGATTCGATGACGCGCTTTACTCTTCATCCCGACTTGTCGAGATTATGAGCCACCACACGGGAACCCTCTCCTCGTTGATCTCGGATCTACCAGCGATGGTATCAACCCCAGAGATTCGCGTGGATTGCCCCGAGGAGATCAAGTTCAAGATCGCTCAAGAGGCGCAATCTGCCTTCAAGGAGTTTAAGGTAGACACTATCGACGGTGTTCGAGTGACGTTCGATAAGGGATGGGGATTGGTTCGCGCGTCGAACACCCAGCCAGTGCTCGTAATGCGCTTTGAGGCAACGACTCCAGATCTCTTAGAACAGTACAAAAAGACCGTTATCGATCGCATTGAGAACATCAAAGCGAAGCTTTCGACAGCAGCTTAATTTTCACGCTCTCGCGGCTCCTGTGGGGGCCGCGAGAGCGTCCCGCTCCCCATGGCCACAATAACCGCATTCTCCCCGTACACCTATTACGCTCGGGCGAACGGTTCTTCGATCCCTCTCTCTGATATCTACCCCGAATTCACCTTCGAGCTACCCGAAACACCGGGCATCCATCTCAGCGAAGATTCCACCGAACAAGCGGCTCGAACGTGGCTTCCAGCACTTCAAGCACACATCGCCAATCGAGATATTTTCATTCAAGCGCTCGCCAACGGGGACATACCTCCGATATCACCGTTATCATCGCGAGATATTCCACTCATAGCGCTCTCCCCTTCATTGGGGCTCCTGCACGCGTCGTCATCTTCGGTCCTTGATTTCTTAGGCCTGGTAGAGCCATTGGCGGATCTGGCCAACACACAACGAAAACGGTTGTGCCCTTCTTGCGAACGCGAAATCGAACGATCCCTCACAACGTCCGATTTAATGGGAACGCTGACCGCGCAGCTACACGACCAGAAAGTATCTATGCGTCTACGAGGCCCTACCTCTGATGTCGCGACATGGAGCGCCTCAAAAGGCTTTACCCCTCAAACGAGCGGCGAGCACGAATCATCAATTCTGTTGGATACTTTTGTGTGCGACGCGCCCTCCTTCCAAACACGAGCGCCTCTTATCCGTTCGGCTTTGCAAGTGCCTGGAGGCATACTGGAAGTCCTCACTCCGGAAAATGTCGTTCGGTTCGCTTTTGGAGGTTGGTGTGATCAATGCTTAAAGCCAGCGCCACCGTTATCACGACGAGACATAGAAAACGCCCTTCGAAGTGGACACGGAGACGCACTGTCCCTACTTCTCGGAACCTTATCGCTCCGAGAGATACTCGCTCTGCCCATAGAAAGGCTCATCCACACACTCTCACCTCAAGAAACCTCCCCCCTTGAGCCTCTATCACAGATCGCGCACGTGGGGTTAAGCACGTTAACTCTAGGGACCCTTCTGTCGAACGTTTCGATCCACCATCTCGCCACCTTAGTGGCTTTTCATCTGCTACACGCGCGGTCATCAGGCACGGACATCGCGGTATTGGATATTCCAAGGGCAATACTTAGCCAATCTCAACTGGAGAAGATTGAAGCGTCCATGACAAGCGCTCGCTCGAAGCAAACTATCGTCTGGTTGGGCGGTCCACAGACATCCACGATTATTTTCCAACAACCATCGTCAGGAAAAAACTCTGCAAGCTTGGGAACGCTTTCTCTTCTCGAGCAATCCGTCCCTCCCTATGACATATCATTAGATTCCATAACATGGATCTCGACCAGCCCGTCTAGCGACCCTCAGAGACACGCCCAAGCGATTGCGCTTGCTTTGACACATGAAGCCAACACGCCATGGATATTTGAATCCACGAAACGTATCTCAGCACATTTCGTCGAATGCTTCCCCCGCCCCACCACCTCGTCTCGCCTAGTAGCTCACGACATAGGCGTGCTCGATCCCCTCGCTAAAATGTACGCCGCCTCCCATCAAGCCAAGATGCTTGGAATTCAGGCCAAAGATTTTATCATCGGCCAAGCCAAGCAAACAAAATATGTATGCCCTGACTGCAAGGGAGCCGGCGTTAGAATAGTTCGCGATACATACTCCTACTTGCCGGCACTATCTCCCTGCCTGCACTGCTGGGGAATACGTTTCAGAAGTCCCATCAAGGAGATCTCCTTTAAAGGTAAAACTCTAGGAGAGATTCTCAACTCAACGATCAAAGCGTGCGCGCCAATCCTTCAAGCTCTCCCGAAAATGACCGCGGTTCCCGAACTTGTAGAGCTGCTAGGACTTGCCTCAATTCCGATGGGAATGCCCGTAGCGGCTCTAACACCCGCGGAGGTACGACGACTATCTATTCTCAAGTTGATGCTTGCGGCCACCGCATCAACTCCCTCGATCATCGTACTCGAGGAGCCGTTTGTAGACCTTTCTCAATCTGAGGCAGATCACCTCGTTGCGGCTCTACAACACCCGTCTACTAAGGGGCGCGTCTCGTGGATCCTCGTATCTTCACAGAAACCATAGGGCCTTCGATTTTGGGAAACGCGCATAAAGCAGCTTTTTCAACCACTTACAAGGCCATCACTAGAGCACAAACAAACAGTTTCGAACCATAACAGATGAGGATGAAGACGCGTGGCTCATGTGCCCCTCTCTTCAACACACGAGGTTTTTATGGTCGGCCCTCAAAAGAAACACAGAACCGAGCGCGGAGAAGCAGAGATGCTTTTCTTCATCACCGTGGTGGTAATTGCTGCTGTTATATCAGGCGCGATGTGGACGTTCGGCTGGGTACGAGAAACCAAAGACGCGCGGGTAGAAAGAATCGACCGAGCTCGCATAGATCGTAATAAGCCAGCCCCGTTCGTCGTGCGAACAGACCCTGGCGAATACTATATCACCTGCCAGAAGCCTCTCTGGTCACTATTGAGTAAAGAACTCCCGTGCGAAATCCTTGAGGAATCGTATCGAGAGCTCGAGCTCCGTCCGTAACTAAAACGAATATAATGTGGGCTTTTTAAGGCTCTGTTGGCTCATCAGCGACAAATGCCTCATCGCTAGGAGCTCCAATAGACTCAATCATATCCGGAGTGAGAGGAATTGACGTCGCGTTCTCATCAAGAAGAACCATTACGAGGGGAAGACACCCGATGTCCACAACGGCCACTGGGCCTCTTGTTTCGCAATAATTTTTAATAAGCCACTGGAAATCTGGGTCGCTTATCTCGTGGGGAAAAATTCCTCGTGCCATTTTGTTACTCCTCCTTGAGTAATCATTCAGTGATGTAACTGCACCGTTTGCACTAAGCTTACGTCGCTACTTCACCGCCTCACTTCCCTCAATTCAGTCGGCGTTGCCGGCCTGATCCGTTGCTTGCTCCGTTCGCTTGCAACGAACTAAAAACCGCTCATACCTCTTGGGGGTGGCGAGAGTTGGGTTCTCTCGCCTGTACTAAAGACAGTCGGAAGTCGTAGCGGCAAACTTGAGCACCAAGTTTCGAGCTCAGGATGGCCAGACACAGCCAATCATCACCCTGTATTTATTCACTTATTTTGAGCCGAAGAGCCTTCCGGCATTGCTTTTGGAGCCTCGCGAAAACACCTAAAAAATCCCCAAAAGCGTCGCACTCCCTCCCAACTGTCGTTTGGATACCGTCGAACCTTTGCCCCATGCCTTGAGAAATCCCCTCATCCCCCGTACACTGCACCCAAGTACAATGGCGCCAAGATGCTGATATCATTATTCAGATGATGGAGTTCTTGGGCATGAGGCCCGCGTCTTTTTTCTGGAGAGACCTGAAGCGCCCGAGTTTTCGCGGTAAATTTTTGTAGAGATGTCTCAATCTGAGTCCAACACCTTTAAAGATCCAAGCGATGACGCCGTAGCGGCTGTCTTTGGGCCTAGCGACCACAACATTCGCAAAGGCGACATAGACGACGACGCACGCAAGATCTGTTACCGACTGCAGAGATCCGGTTTCAAAGCATACGTTGTAGGTGGTGGAGTTCGAGATCTTCTCTTAGGCAAAGAGCCAAAAGATTTCGACATCTCCACTGACGCGACTCCGCGAGAGATCAAGTCGCTCTTCCGCAACTGTCGTATTATCGGGCGCAGATTTAAACTCGCTCACCTCTACTTCGCTCACGGAAAAAACATCGAAGTGTCGACTTTTCGTGACACCATCGACCCACCGGAACCAAGTGAGGGCGATGAACCGCAAGCTGGCCCAATCATCAATGACAATATCTACGGCACAGAAGCCACTGACGCTTTCCGTCGGGACCTCACCATCAACGGACTCTTCCTCGACGTCGCGACGATGGAGATCCTCGACTACGTCGGGGGAATGCAAGATCTACAACAAGGTATAGTACGCGTCATTGGCGAACCGACTCAGCGATTCAGGGAAGACCCGGTGAGAATGCTACGGGTAGTCAGACACTCCGCTCGAAACGGATTCCGTATTAATCCCGCGTGCTGGGACTCGATCCTACGAAACTCTGAGCTCATAACTCAGAGCTCCCAAGTTCGTGTCTTCGACGAGCTCAAAAAAGATTTCTCCTCAGGGTGCTTGCTCACTATTCTTCACCTACTCGGGGAAACCGGGTTGCTAGAATACATCCTTCCCGAACTCCTTGAAAACAACGGCCGGCTGATGAGCGCTGAGAGTGATTTCAGTCAGTGCCTTGAGCGGATCGACGACCTCGTGGTTGAGGGCGAGCCGATTTCACCGACCGTTATTCTTACGATTATCGCGATGTTCACGGCCGGCGATTCCATCTGGCTAGCGGATCTCGCCGAAAAACTTCCTGAGGCAAGCGATCTAACTGAACGACTCGCGGCTTGCTTTACTCGACTCGTGGTTCCCAGAAAAGAGCGCGAGCGAATTCAACTACTTCTTGGACTGTGGGCTCGAGTACGTTCGGTTCCAGTTAAAGCCTTGAAGCCAAACTCTCTTCGGCGCAACTCTCTGCTGCCAGATCTTATCGCGCTCCTCGAGGTAACGTGCCTCACGAAAGAGGACGCTCAACGCGTAAATCTTCTTCGACCTCTCTTGCACCTTGATGAAGAGCATGGTCATGATGGTGGACATCACAGGTCTCAGCCACATCAACGGAAACATCACCGTTAAGAAGTATGACAATCTCCCTACAAACTCACGAAGTAACCAAGCGATACGGCGGTCGCAAGGTCGTTGATGGAGTGTCGATCCACGTGCACTCAGGCGAGATCGTAGGACTACTCGGACCAAACGGCGCTGGAAAAACAACCACATTTTATATGTGTGTTGGCCTCGCGGCCCCCGACACCGGAGCCGTTACTCTTAACGGAGCGGACATCACCCCAGAGCCTCTGTACTCCCGCGCGCGACTTGGAATTGGATATCTCCCGCAAGAGGCTTCGGTATTCCGAAAGCTCACCGTTAGAGAAAACGTTCTGGCTATCCTCGAAACCATGGACTTTCCTAATAGCGCCGCTCGAGAAGACCGGCTCAAGGAGCTCTTAGACGAGCTAGGCCTGTACGGGTTGCGAAACAGCATGGCAAGCGCCCTATCAGGAGGAGAACGGCGCCGAGTTGAAATCGCGCGCTGCCTGGCCCGCAACCCCCAGTTCATCCTGCTCGACGAGCCGTTCGCGGGTATCGACCCACTCGCGATCAAAGATATTCAACAACTCATCTCAACCCTCCAATCGAAGCAGATCGGGGTGCTCATCACCGATCACAACGTTCGAGAAACCCTCGGAATCTGCACCCGAGCCTACATCTTGGTCGACGGGAAGGTCCTTGAGGAGGGCAGCCCGAACGCCATCGCGACCTCAGAGAAGGCAAAGAGGTACTACCTCGGGGGAGATTTCAGGCTATAACTGCCCGGCGCGCCCTATTGTTTGAAGTTCAAGCGCCTACCTTATTCACGCCCCAAAACACCTAAACACCTGAAAGATCGAACAATTAAGCGTCAAATCGTTATGTGATTTGTCGCTTTGCCCGATTTTTGCATGGTCAGGCCACTTTTCTGCGGTCGGTCTGCCCCACTTTAGTCATCTATTATGCGAGGGACTGCTCTAAAATGATGTCCCAATAAGGCGAACGGTACTGTATGGGTTTAGAGGCAAAGCTCGTTCAAAAAATGGGGCAGTCATTAATGATGACACCTCAACTCCAACAAGCGATCAAGCTCCTACAGCTTGGGCGTCTGGAGTACAAGGACGCTATTGAGCGAGAGCTACTAGAGAACCCCGCGCTTGAAGAGATGCGCGAAGAGACTCAAGCAAGCGGCCTTCCTTCCCCAGAATCAGAGCCTAATGAACCAACGATCCTGGCGGTGCCAAACTCTTCGGGGGTAAGCGACGACTCCTCAGAATCTTCAAACAACGTAGAACCACGAGCGGACTGGGACGACTTCGCCGACGCGTTTACCGACTACAAAGGATCGGCGTCAGCGAAAGGAACGCACGATGGAGAGGACCGTCAGTATCCAGAGGTCGCCTCAACCGCGTCTCAGACCTTAGAACAGCACATCCTTGACCAGGTAAGACTGTACGACTTCTCTGAACAGGACCAAACAATCGCTCAACATATCGCGGGCAACCTAGACCGCGATGGGTATCTCGAGTGTTCACACGAGGAGATAGCACAAGCGGCTCAGTGCGACCTTGAGGATGTGTTCATGGTCGCGGATACGCTTCGATTCTTTGAGCCAGTGGGCGCATGCACCGGATCCCTCCAACAGTGCCTTCTTACCCAACTGGAGTTCCGGGGCCTCGCGGATAGTCTTGAGTCACGTCTCATCAAAGATCACCTTGAAAAGCTTGAGAAGCGCAAATACGACCTCATCGCGAAAGCTGAGGGAGTTACGATCGACGACATCGCCCGCGCTATCAAATCAATTCGAACACTCGATCCAAAGCCCGGCCGCGCGTTCTCTGAGGAAACCACTCGATATGTGGTTCCAGATGTGTACGTTCAGAAAGTAGGCAATGACTACGTCATTACCCTTAACGAGGAAGGAATACCCCGATTAAAGATCAGCCCTTACTACTCAAACCTCATGAAGGATCCAGAAAGCGCTGGAGCTAACAAAACCTACCTGACCGAGAGACTGCGCGCAGCGTCGTGGCTCATTAAGAGCATTCAACAGCGACAACAAACGATTTTTCGAGTCACTGAAAGCATCATGAAGTTTCAGCGACCTTTCCTTGATCACGGCATTGAAAAGCTGAAACCTCTTGTCCTCAAAGATGTGGCCGACGACATCGACATGCACGAATCAACCGTAAGTCGTGTCACGACCGAGAAGTATGTACATACTCCTCAAGGGATTTTTGAATTGAAATTTTTCTTTACCTCCGGCATCAAAACCGCGAGCGGCGACATCTCGTCCTCGTCCGTGAAGGAGCGTATCAAATCAATTATCGCGGCCGAGTCATCAGGCAATCCGATTAGCGATCAGCAAATTGTCGATACGCTCAAGGCGGAGAAGATCGACATCGCTCGACGAACGGTGGCCAAGTATCGCGAGAGTCTCGGAATCGCCTCATCGTCCCAGCGTAAGAAAATCTTGTAAGAGCACCCCAGCCAAGTAGCTGGAATGGCCACTCTCACATCGTTCTACTGGATACGTGTTTTACCTATTAGATCAACTATCGCTTCTATTCGGGCCCTCCATCGGCGCAAGCGCCACCAATGGTTATGAAAAACAGTCGTTCAGCCGAATATATACTTTGGGCGTAGGAGCTCGATTAAAGCCCGCTCCCCCGAAGAACCAGGCAACAATCTAATGCTCGCATTTAACTCTTTACTTTCATCGACCAGCCTGGCTAACCTCAAATTGCGGTTTCAGAGCGTTGCCATTCGCGACTTCGTAGTCTCGGCAGCGTCCGTCGATTTGGGAGATTCGGCATCAAATAACATTAACCATAAACGGAGGCACAATGTCTGACTCAGCTCGAGTAATTAACGTAAGCATCGCGTTTCTCAATATTGAATCAACGGACGCGATCAAGCAGTATGCTACCGACAAGGTAAAGCACTGCGTTCAGAAATTCGCTCATCAAGATACCGAAGCTCATATGGTCCTGAAGGTTGAAAAAACCCGACAGATAGCCGAAATATCGATGCACCTTTCAGGCGCCGACTTTATCGTAAAAGAGGAGAGCGACAGCTTGTACGCCTCAATCGACAAGCTGACAGACTCACTCTCACAACAACTTCGTAAGCACAAAGATAAGGTAACGAGCCACCATTGAGATCCTCGCTCGACGTAGACCACATTAATTCACTTGTCGTAATCGCGGGACTTTCCGGAGCTGGAAAGTCCTCCGCGATGGATCTGCTCGGAGATAGCGGATACTACATAGTCGATAACCTTCCGGTACCACTCCTCGAACAGTTCCTGTCATACACCAAGAAAGCGGGCCCTCGCTTTAGAAACACAGCGCTCCTTCTGGATATCGACTCCGAAGAGAATCAAGCGCAACTCTTACCGATGATCGGGACGGCGAGTGAGCGACCCAAAAATCTCAAGGTAATATTCCTAGACGCGAACACCCAGACAATCGTTAAACGCTACAGCGAAACGAGGCGCCCTCATCCAGGGTTCAACGCCGCTAAGGATAAAACTCTCAGCGATACAATCGCACGCGAGCGACAGCGACTACAGCCCATCAAAGAAGCCGCGGACCTGCTGCTCGACACCTCCACCTTCACCATCCATACCCTTCGCAGAGAGCTCAGGGAGTTCTTGACGAATCTCGGCTCTATACCAAAGGGAAACCTGCGGGTTAACTTCTTCTCTTTTGGGTTCAAGCACGGAGTTCCCCTGGACTGTGACCTCATCGTGGATGTTCGCTTTCTTAGAAACCCTCACTTTGTCGAAGAGCTGCGACAGCAAGACGGGCGAGACGCCCCCGTTCGAGACTATGTCTTTGAGTCACCCGAGGCCCAGGAGTTCGTGTCTCGATACGAGGACCTCCTACGATTCCTCCTTCCCAAATATCAATACGAGGGAAAGGCCTATCTCAACGTCGGGATAGGGTGTACCGGCGGTCAGCACCGCTCGGTAGCTATAGCGGAAGAGCTGTGCAAACGGCTTCAGGGGGCTGACTACCTCGTAAGCGTGAAGCATCGAGAACTCTAACTCATTGAATTCTCACTTGCGGCGCATCCACCCCTAGCCTATCGTCATCCAAATATAACCGCTGTTATTGCTAAAAGGAGGCTTGCGTGGCCACTAACCAATATCTCTTTACTTCAGAATCTGTATCCGAAGGACATCCCGACAAAGTAGCGGATCAGCTTAGCGACGCGGTGCTCGATGAATTTCTCCGTCACGATCCTACCTCTAGGGTCGCTTGCGAGACCCTCGTTAAAAACGACGTCGTTATTTTAGCTGGAGAGATTACGTCCAAGCACACCGTGAACTACGAGAAGCTTGCTCGTTCCGTAATCAAAGATATCGGCTACGACGAGCCAGCTCTCGGATTCGACTCGCAGTCATGCTCGATCATGACTTTTATGAGTCAACAATCGCCTGACATCAGCATGGGAGTTAACGAGACTGAAGGTCTCTACAAGGAGCAGGGCGCGGGAGATCAAGGATTGATGTTCGGTTTCGCGTGCGATGAGACTCCCGAGCTCATGCCACTTCCTATCTCGCTCTCTCACCAAATCGTGAAAGCGCTCGCTAAAGCTCGACACTCGGATCCAAGTGGTTTTCTAAAGCCAGACGCGAAGAGCCAGGTAACAGTGGAGTATCGTGATGGCAAGCCTCACTGCGTGAACACCGTAGTGGTGTCAACGCAGCATGCCGAGAACGCCTCCCTCAAAGATGTTGAGGAATACGTTGTTGAGAAGATCGTTAAGAGGGTCATCCCGGATCAGTACCTCACCCCGGCCACTCGATATCTGATAAATCCGACGGGGCGTTTCGTTATCGGAGGCCCAGTTGGAGATTGCGGTCTCACGGGACGAAAGATCATTGTGGACACATACGGCGGCTATAGCCGACATGGTGGAGGAGCGTTCTCGGGTAAAGATCCATCAAAGGTGGACCGTTCAGCCGCTTATGCCGCGCGATACATCGCGAAGAACGTGGTAGCGGCGGGCCTCGCTGGAAAGTGCGAAGTGCAGGTAGCCTACGCCATTGGAGTGGCAAAGCCTGTATCCGTATACGTGAATACGTTCGGCACCGCGAAGGTCGCGGAAAGCGCCATATCGGCGGCGGTTCAAGAAGTGTTCGATCTCACTCCTCGAGGAATCATCCGAAGTCTTGATCTGCTTAAGCCTATCTACCGCGCGACATCGACCTACGGTCATTTCGGGCGAGAGTCGGGAAGCGACGGTAGCTTCTCATGGGAGCGTACCGACAAAGTGGACGCCCTCAAGGCCGCTCTTAAGGCATAAAAGCCGCTACGAGGGAACACGAAGCGGGAGCTTGAGCGAACCTCAAGCTCCCGCTTTTTTTTCAGAGCAAAGAGAAGTCCTAGAGCAGATATTAGACTCTAGCGTTTTAGTTCCGCGTCCAACGACGACCAGTCATAGTCCCTGCGCCGCGCCTCTGGAATTCGAATTGAGACAGAGGTCCCTCGCCCCTCCTCGCTGGTAAGCGAAATGACGCCTTCAAGCTCCTGAACGGCCTTGAATACGACATCCATCCCCACACCCCGGCCCGAAACTTCGGTAAGCTTGGAGGCGGTTGAAAATCCCTGCTCGAAGATGAATCTTCGAATCTCCTCAGAGGAAAGCTTTTCATCCTGCCCCACGAGCCCTTTCTTCACAGCGGCGGACAAGATCGCCCTATCGTTGAGTCCCTGACCATCATCTGACACAGTAACGGACACCCCGTCCTCCTCTCGACGAGCGCCAATCGTTATAGTGGCCTCAGTGGATTTCCCCTGAGCCACGCGAGATTCTGATGACTCAACACCATGATCGACCGCGTTTCGAATCACATGAACAAGAGGCGCGGAGAGCTTTTCATACACTGATGAATTGAGCTCGACATCCTCCCCTTCCAGCACGACTCGAACTTTTTTCCCTTGGGATTGGGCGAGAAGCGTCGCGGTTTTCTGTAGCTTCAACATCAGGCTCTTAATCGATACTCGACGAGCAGCGCCTCCCGTCGAGTGCAATTCATGCACAAGTCGCAACGTCAACGCCTGAACTGCCTGGGCGGATCTCGCTCTGGACTCCTGATCGTGGGAACCGTCTTTGAGGATCTCCTGATGCGACGAAAGCTCACCAACCAGGTCTATAATCTCCTCCAATTTACGTGTCGAAAACTTCAGAGATTCATAGGCGTGATCGAGTTTTTTATGACGCCGCGCTCGCTCCTCGACAGAGACTTTACCTTTGCGAGGTTTATTAACGCCCCCAGCCGGTTGCCCTTGTTTTTTGTAGAACTCAAGCACCGCCTCCAGATCTTCGCGACTCTCCAGCGCGGTTGTTGACTTTGAGCGATGTCCTCCCCCGTCAACGTCGGCCCGATCTTTAACGTCTCGGTGAACCACGGCAACTTTGGCAAGGATATCCTCCACAGAGGGAACATACCGAGGGTTTGTAGAAAGCCCCTGAGCCCAGACTTTTAGCCTTTCATTGGCGGAGATCAGGATGTCCACAACCTCTCGCGATGGAGATATCTCTCCAACACACAAAAGCTGAATCAAGTCCTCGACCTTGTGGACGAAAAATCCGTACTCATCGAGACCGATCCCCATAGCCGAACCTTTTAAGGTGTGCGCGGTTCGGAAAAGTTCACGGAGAGCGTCACCAGACGCGTCAGTCTCAAGAGAAAGAGCTGCACGCTCAAAACCTCGCAACAAATCGAGGGCATCGACCGCGAAGCTCTCAACCAGTTCTATGTCTAGTTCCTTTTGTTTGTTCATACGATGCGGCTGTCTCGAATGGTAGATCGAGCGAAACATCGAGAAACTTGAGCCCTAAGTAACGGGAACTACAGTGACAAAGCGGCCCTCCACGAAGCCGCCGACACGTTTCAATTCAAGGGGTTAACCAGACCCCCGAACAAGCGGCCCCACGAGAGCGAGCCGGAGGTGGGAAATCCACTTAGAATCGCAGGCGAACGCCAGCCATAGCCGAGGCTCCGGGAAGAGGGGCAACATCTTTGATGAACGAAACATGATTCCTCGCCTTCTCACTTAAGAGGTTAGTTCCTCTCGCGAAGAGCTCCACGGTGTTCTCCCCAACAGAAAACTCTCGACTCACGTAGAGGTTCAGCATCGTGTAGGCGTCCGTCGAAGTCTCGTTCGGCGCGGTTTTGTCCTGAGCGAATACATGCTGAACTTCCAGGCGAATCCGTGCGTACCGCTCATCGTAATAGTTTCCACCAACCTTAATTCTTAGCGGTGGGACTCGCGGCACATAGTCATGCGTATCTCGGTCTCGGGCCCACACGTAATCGGGCTGAAAATCGAACGATACCTCTTGAGCGTTGGTATCTTTTACGAAATACGCCAATTGTGACTCGAACCCCCAAAAATCAGCGTTTATATTTTCGAATTGATATACGGGAAGATTATCGTCAACCTGTCCGGTTGGATTGGCTGAGATATAATCCCAGAAACGGTTGTAGAAGCCGCCAACAGAGCCCCGTACGGCTCCTTCCTCCCTTCTCAAGGTGAGGTCCGTTCCAAGAGATCGCTCAATGTTCAGATCCGCGTCTCCAATTTCGTATACACCGGTAGCCACGTGCCGACCGTCAGCGAACAACTCCTGCCCGTTAGGAGCTCGCTCGGTATGAGAAACAGTCAAGCCTAATGAATACTCGTCGGAGACGTCCCAAACAGATCCCCCAGACTGGCTGAACGCGTTAAAGTCCCTGCCAACATTATCTTCGTCAACAAGCGCGTCAAATCCTGTGGTATCGACAGTATTCCACTCGTATCGAGCCCCCCCCTGCAGAGTGAGCGAATCAGTCACTCCGAAATCTTCCATTAAGAAGAGCGAATAATTTCTCGAGTTCGTCGGCGGCTGAAACGCCTCCTCGCCAATCGCCTTAAAATCATTACCGACAAATTGAAGCCCCCACGTTCCAGTGACATGAGCGACCTCTTTGTGCGCCATATCGAGTCGCGTCTCGACTCCATTATTGGTGAACTTGGTTCCCACCTCATCCCCCTCGAACTCCGTGTGATCATAATCCACAAAAGCTCCTCTCATCGTCGCGGCATTGATGAATTCACCTGTATCGTGGACCCCAGCTCTTGCGTCGACCCGGCGACGATGCGCGTTGACGCTGACATCAGGCTCTCCATTCGGCACACCGTAGATCGTCTTGTAATCTTGAACAGACGCGCCAGCAAATCCTCGGTCAAAGATATAGGAAGCTCCGCCTGTCACAACATCTGTCTGAGTCTCACTTGAGGGTAAGCGTCCCTTAGGTTCGGGATAATCGGGAGGATCACTCTCGCGCAAGGCCTCAGTTCGAGCGAATCCTGGGATGTGAATGTCGCCTGTTTTGGACGCGACGCTGTCAATGTGTATCGCCACTGAGTCTACGGCGGTATTCACACTACCCAAAACAGTCCGTCCTTTATTGACGCTCTCCCCTCGAGTCTCAAAAGTTCCCTCTACAGGCTTTGATGGTAGCTTTTCAGGTATTCGATTGTCGAAAACGTTTACTACGCCTCCAACTGCGCTCGCTCCATAGAGCAGCGTTGCTGGCCCCCGAACTACTTCAATCTTATCGACGAGTGACGACTCCACGGTCACTGCGTGGTCAGGACTGACTGAAGAGATATCAAGAGAGCCAACTCCATTTTCAAGAACTCGGATGCGATCTCCGCCAAGACCTCGAATCACCGGACGCCCTGCCCCCGGCCCGAATGAGGAGGACGTAATTCCAGCCTCCGTTGCGAGAGTATCCCCCAATGAGGTGGCGCTCTTCATGTCCAGCTCTTCGCCGGACAAGACACTCACCGGCTGCGCTTGCTCACTCAGAGTCTTCTGACCACCAGTAGATTGAACGACTATTTCCCTAAGGGCCTGCTCTTGCGCATGCGCCCATTTACTCTCTCCAAACAGGGTGGCGATGACCAAGAGCCCAACCGCTATCTTTATCTCACCTACTCTCATCGTGCCTCTTCGCTATCGTATTGCTACGGACCGAGACCTTATACGAGGAAGAAACTAAACGCAACACGGTTGCGTATGGATTTATGCATAAAAAAGAGAGGGAATGCCCTCTCCTCTCTATACCGACTACTATTGTGAGCTCTTAACGATACGGATTAGCGTAGGAAGGGCCGCGATAGATGTACTCCTCTCGCTCCTCCATCGGATTCCCCTGCGGAGCCTCCGAACGCAAACTCTCTCTGAGCGCGTCGATCTCCTTCTGTCGATCGTAGATGGCTTTTTGATTAATCTTGAGCTGAGCCACCTGAATCTCCTTCATAGTGCGCTCACTGTGATAATCGTAGATAGCCGCGGCGGCGAGGCCGATGGGCAAACCAATCGCTCCACCGAGAAGAGCGCTTGCTCCGACATCACCATTGGCAATCACCGCGCCAATTATAGCGCCTGTTCCGGCACCTACAGCCGTACCACCAACGGCTCCCGTGGCAAGCGGAGCGGCGTGAAACCCACACCCTGAGGTTAAAACAGCGGTGCAAAGAAGGGCTGAAAATATCGTTTTCGACATAGCGTATCCGGTCTTTTTTTAGACTCTCTAGCTCGATATGAACAGATCCCGCTCGGGTGATACTTAAGCGACGAGCCACAAACCATCATTGTATCAGGCACTTACGACCAATTCCAGGTTGCAACGAGCTATTTTCTTTAAAGAGACACGGAAATCCTTTTCCAGCCCCACGCTCAAGAGACTCGTTTTTTACGTCTCCGTCATCTAACAATAGGTAAGGATTTCATGGCGATACGCAAGAAAAGTACAAGCACTTTATCCAACCCGAACGGCGAGTTCGAGCGGCTCGACGAAGACGAGCGCCGCATCAAGAACTGGAAACGTTGGGGGCCTTACCTCTCTGAGAGACAGTGGGGAACTGTGCGCGAAGACTACTCCGCGGACGGTTCCGTTTGGTCATACTTCACGCACGACCAAGCTCGCAGCCGCACGTATCGTTGGGGAGAGGATGGCCTACTCGGCATTACCGATAGACAGTGCCGTATCTGCTTCTCGCTAGGGCTGTGGAACGGCAAAGATCCTATTCTTAAAGAGAGACTATTCGGTCTCAGTGGTACGGAGGGAAATCACGGCGAGGACGTAAAGGAATGCTACTACTACCTCGACTCAACACCCACACACTCGTACATGCGCGCTCTGTACAAGTATCCGCAGACCGCGTTTCCCTACGCGAAGCTTGTTGAAGAGAATCATCGTCGTGGACGACTCGAACGCGAATATGAACTCATCGACACAGGAATATTCGACAATAACGCTTACTTCGATGTGTTCATCGAATACGCGAAAGCTGGGCCTAACGATATCCTGGTGAAGATAACCGCTCACAACAGAGCGACAAAGGCCGCTCCACTTTCTTTAGTTCCCCAAATCTGGTTTCGAAATACATGGGCGTGGGGGCGCACAGGGGAAGGCTACACAACTAAACCGAACATTACTCGGGTCTCTGATGACAAACTTTTGATGGTACATCCGCAACTGGACCCTTTCGTTGTGATGTTGGACCCAAAACACAAAAAACTAAAACCTATCTCTCTCTTCACTGAAAACGAGACGAACCTCAAGAAGCTTTTTGGAAGAGAAAACGAATCTCCCTACGTGAAGGACGCCTTTCACCGATACATCGTGGATGGAGAGCGAGGCGCGGTTAATCCAGCCCAGACCGGAACCAAAGCCGCGTTCATGATTAACACGTCGATACCCGGCAAGAGCTCTGTTGAAATCCGACTCCGCCTCGTTTCATCGTTTGCTCCGCAACGCGAAACTTTTGGCGACGACTTTGATGAAATTTTCGAGACCCGGCGCGCTGAATGTCAGAGCTTCTATACCAACGTGATCCCAGAGACCGCGACTGAAGAGGAACGCGCGGTGATGGCGCAGTCCTACGCTGGGCTTCTTTGGACAAAACAATTCTACTACTACTCCGTAAAAGAATGGCTGGAGGGAGACCCCACCCAGCCAACTCCTTCCGACGCTCGTCTACGGCAAAAAAACAACGAGTGGGAGCATCTCTACAATCGAGACATCATCTCCGTCCCAGACAAATGGGAGTACCCGTGGTACGCGGCGTGGGACCTCGCGTTCCATATGGTCGCCTTCGCTCGAATCGACCTTGCCTTCGCGAAACAGCAACTGATCCTTATGCTCCGCGAGTGGTATATGCATCCCAACGGGCAGATACCCGCGTACGAATTTGAGTTTTCCAACGTTAACCCCCCTGTTCACGCGTGGGCATGCTGGCGCGTATATCAAATGGGCGTTGAACAAGGTAAGCCAGACAGGGACTTCCTTAAACGCGCGTTCGCGAAATTACTTATTAACTTCACGTGGTGGGTAAACCGAAAAGACGCGCTCGGAAAGAACCTGTTCTCTGGTGGATTCCTTGGCCTCGATAACATCGGCGTTTTCGATCGAAGCGCGCCGCTGCCAAAAGGTGGAAGCCTTCAACAAGCTGACGCCACCGCCTGGATGGCCTTCTATTGCGGAACGATGCTGACCATCGCTCTAGAGCTGGCCGCGCAGGACGTCGAGTATGAGGACCTCGCCTCAAAATTCTTCGAGCACTTTACCGCGATCGCGTCCGCGATTAACACCTTCGGCGGAACCGGACTTTGGGATCAGTTAGACGGATTTTATTACGACGAGCTCAAACTCGATAATACTCACATTCCTCTGCGAGTGCGCTCTCTCGTGGGCGTCATCCCTCTTCTCGCTGTAGAGGTGCTCCACAGCTCTACGTTCGATCGATTGCCAGGTTTCAAGAAACGCTTCGACTGGTTCGTGACCAATCAGAGCGTTCTCTCCAAACAGATCGCCTACGCCTCCCCGGTGAGTAACACGGGCAGCTCGGAGAGCAGAAAAGCCGCCGAGGATCTTAAGCTCTTGGCTATTCCATCCGCCGAACGTCTCACACGAACCCTCCGGTACATTCTCGACGAAAAGGAATTCCTTTCGCCTCACGGCATGCGGTCCCTCTCCAAAATTCACGCGGAGTTTCCATATCGACTCTCTCTTGAAAATAGAGACTATGGAATTGATTATTGTCCGGGCGACTCCAACACAGATTTCTTCGGTGGCAACTCGAACTGGCGAGGTCCCGTGTGGTTCCCAATAAATTTCCTCCTGATTGAAGCGCTCGATCGCTACCACTCGTTCTATGGAGATAATTTTAAGGTCGAGTGCCCAACAGGATCGGGCGTCTTTATGACCCTCGAACAAGTCGCCGACGAATTAAGTCGCCGCTTATGCTCTCTCTTTACGCGCGACGCTCTCGGTCGTCGCCCGTGCCACGGCGACGACATGCGCTACGCTTCCGATCCACACTGGAGAGACCTTCTTTTATTCTACGAGCATTTTCATGGGGACAACGGTCGAGGGATAGGCGCGAGCCACCAAACTGGCTGGACGTCCCTGGTTTCACTATGCTTCGAAAGGATAATTACCCGACAACGTTCTTGCGTAATCCCACTTGGAAGAGTCACCGGAGCGTAACGCTCTACGGTTGAACTCGTGGTCCCTCGGCCAAAACTCGCAACGTGGGAGTCTTGGGCGCTCGAGCGCATTCAGCCGCGAAATCCTTCACCACATTGGAATACGCGATGAAAGCGTCGTACGGACTTTCGAATGGACTAAAGTATTGATGAACAATACCGTCGCCGTATCCCTTCGTACACATATAGTAGTAATGGTCAGATGTTTGAAGTCTGCGCCACGTCTCCCGGGCAGCGGTCATTGCCTCGTCTTGAATGTAACGTCCGTGGAACAGGGTAGCAGCGTCGTAGATACGCCCTAATGACTTTCTCTGCATCTCATTTCCCAGCCACGCGCTTTCATCTCTGCGCGTATCAGCCCAAGATGTCAGTCGAGAGAAAGACAGTTCACCAACAGCGCTCAGCCGCTCAGCCGCTTCCGTTGGGGTCGAGAACCGCCATTCTTGATTCGATAGAACCGCCTCTGGCAACTTCTTCAGAAACGCGAGAATGCCCGACTCCTCTCGATGATGTTCGCCGAAAGTCTCATAGTCTAGAAAGAGCCCCACAATATCGGCGTTTCCAGAGAGCTCATGAATCCAGCTCGCATAGGTAGTCGGAGATAACGAACCTCCGCCGTTTGTAAATCGGAACGCGATATCGTCCGACAGCTTATAGTTCTTCAGCAAGAGTTTCGTGTTCGCATTAGGAACGCGATACATGAAGTTCGGAGAGCGCCATCCTAGGACGTCGTCCACGCCCTCCGCCAATACCGCCTTAAAACCCAACTCTCCAATCGCCGCTCCTATATCGTCACTGTAAAGGAGCTCAGTATTTCGAAATACCGTGGGGCGAACTCCGAACTCTCGTTCCATAAGGTCGGAGTGCATCGAGATCTGCGCGGCCCACTCTCGAAAGTCATACAGAGAAGAGAGTGAGTGATAATAGGTCTCACCCAAAAACTCTACACAACCCGTTTGGGCGAGCTCTTGAAAACTCTCAAGAGCCTCAGGCGCGTAAGCCCTCATCTGCTCGATAGCGGTTCCAGTTATCGAAAAGGCGACCTTGAACGCTCCCTTAGACTGGCGTATCGCCTCCAGAAGCACCTTATTCGCCGGAATGTAGCACCGCTCAGCGACTCGGCGAAGGATTGCCTTATTAAGCTCTTCGTCAAAATAGTCGTGTCGCTCACCGATATCGAAATAGGAGTAGTGCCGCAATCTATACGGCTGATGAACCTGAAAGTATAAGCACACCGCTGGCATACTACATCTCCGGCCTATACACGTCGTGATACACCTCTATCGTTTTTACGGCGGCGACATCCCAGTGCAACTTCTTCAACTCCTCGCGAGCCATGGCCACAAGGTCATGCCGTAGCTCGGGATGTTCAAGCGCGTTGATGATAAAATCCGCCATCCGATCGATATCCCAGAAATCAACTTTGAGAGCGTGCTCAATAACCTCTGAGACTCCCGACTGTTTCGATATAATGACTGGCGTGTCGAAACTTATCGCCTCGAGGGCGGTGATCCCAAAAGGCTCTGAAACCGAGGGCATGACGTACAGGTCCGCCACGGAGAACAACTCTTCAAGCTCCTCGCCCTTCATAAATCCAGGAAACATAAAGTTCCGCGAGAGTCCGAGTTGCTCCACTCGCTCTTTAACGACGGGCAACATGTCCCCGGAACCGGCAAGCACGAAGAGAACATCAGGGATATGCGGAATTACTCGAGCGGCAACCTCAACAAAGTAATCAGGACCCTTTTGAAAGGTCACTCGACCTAAGAATAGAACTACATGCTCAGGCCAAGTTTTATGTTCTCGCGACTCGCTAGCCACATCGTGGGAATATACGCCGTTGTGAACGACATGAATCTTACCACCTGAGATCTTATGATGTGTTTCTATAGAGCGTTTAGTAAAATAGCTGACCGCGACTATGCTGTCGGCGTGCACGAGGCCGAAACGCTCAATCTCGTTGATCTGCGTATTAAGAAACAATCCAGCTCGGTCATGCTCAAGGCTATGAACGTGCACAACGAGCGGCTTACCCGTCGCCTCTGAAAGCGCGACCGCCGCTGGAAACGTCATCCAATCGTGCGCGTGGATGACATCAAAATCGTCCTTGGAAAATCGAGAAACGACTTGAAGGGTAAACCTCTCTACCTCCTCGAAGATATCTCTTCCGTACCGACCTCCGGTATTCTCTCCAGCCACAACCGTGGGTTGTTCATGTTCGAGGGCGGAGACGAGATCGATGCCAAAAACGTCGCCATCAATAAGCGCCCGCGCTACTGGATCGTTTCGCAGTGACGGAGACAGGGAGGCTACGTGTTGATGAGTAATGGCGGCTAAAGCCTCTTTGAATTGCCCTGGACTCCAATAAGGCGAAAGGAAGGCGGGAATTCTTGTTGTAGAAACAGGAAGAGCAAGTTCAGCGACTTCCGGCGCGCTCCCCGGATCTTGGCTCCCTACGGCCAGAGTTCGCTTTGCGTCGAAAAGGGACATATGTTCGGCGCGTTCACCACCGAAGAGCTGCGGCACCACAAAGTGAATGTCCACTCCTTGCCCGGCTAACGCCGTCGTTAATCCCTGACATGCAGTTCCCAGTCCTCCGGCTATGTGCGGAGGGTATTCCCAACCGAGCATCAAGATCTTCATAGGTTCGCGAATATACGGCGCCGGTTCCTTCGTGTTCGGATTATACGGGGCGTATCTGGGGAAGTCCATGTTACGACGAGGGATTTATACCGCCTCGAGCCTTAGAGTTTCGAGCGGGCGCTACAACTGTTGAGAACAGGCTTCATATCGTGTTGGCGATAGTTAGCCATGAGGGCGATCAGTGCTGTCTCCCTACTCCCCTCTCAAAACAATGTTCAGGAACAGGATGCCTGCCCCCAGAAGCCGCGCCAGAAGGTATCCCCACGGCCGGAAAAGCCCAATTTCACGGGATAAATATTAGCCAACGCCGTTTGTCTCTGCTAGAAATCGGAGGCGTTTTTTGTTCTGGAGATGGTCATGATCATTGCGGGCGATGTAGGCGGAACCAAGGCACGAATCGGATTCTTTGAACGGCGAGCCGGTAAAGTCGAGCTGCTCGTTTCCGAACAATACGTTAGCAAGGGCTTTCCTAGCCTTGAATCAATCATCTCGGACTTTATTGGAAAACACGGCTCTACCGTCAAAGGAAAGCTTGAGGCCGCGTGCTTCGGACTCCCAGGCCCTGTCGTTAACGGACGAGTAAAAGTAACCAACCTTCCATGGGAGGTTGCGATGGTGGACGTAGGACAGGCCCTCGGCATCTCCAAGGTTAAGCTCGTCAACGATCTCGTTAGCACAGCCGCGGCGATCCCTAATTTCAGCGAATCCAGCCTTAAAACCATTTACGACGGACAAGATAGCTGGGACCGCGCGGGCTCGTGCGTCGTAGTAGCTCCTGGAACAGGACTTGGACACTCTCTCATCCACAGAGAAGGTGGATGGAGCGTACTTCTCGCGTCGGAGGGGGGGCACGCTAACCTTGCCCCCACCAATAAGATGGAAATTGAGCTCCTTGAATATCTCCAAGGAAAGTTCTCTCATGTGAGTGTTGAGACAGTTCTCTGCGGCCCTGGCATTGGAAACATCTACTCATTCCTTCGAGACACAGGTCGAGGTGAAGAGCCTGCTGAGATGAAAACCGCAGAGGCTCAGAGGAACCCCGCTGGAGTTATTACAAAACTCGCTCTCGAAGGGGCATCGGACATCTGCGTTCAAACGATGCAGATGTTCTGTTCTATGCTTGGAGCGCATTGCAGCAACATCGTCCTTACCTACCTCGCGACTGGCGGTGTCTACCTCGGTGGAGGCATTCCACCAAAGATAGTCGACTTCCTGCAGAACGGCTCTTTCATGGAAGGCTACCTTAGGAAGGGTAAACAGAAAGAGCGTGTTGAAGCGACGCCTGTCCTTGTAATCAAGGACGATCACGCGGCTCTGTTTGGCTCTGCGGCTATCGCGTCGACGCTGTAAAGCTGGGGGCGGCTTCTTGGTACTTACGGGGCTTTGTACCCGCGGTCGGCGGGGCCGCCGGCCCTCCAAGGCCTTCGCGTCGCATTCCCAGAGTGCCGACTATCCTCTAGCGGCTCGACTCTTAGTGGCGCGGAGATTCAACATCTCAACACCAAGCGAGAAGGCCATCGCGAAGTATATGTACCCCTTCTCTAAGTGGTGCCCAAGGCCGTCCGCGACCAACACGACACCAATCATGAGCAAGAACGAAAGCGCCAACATTTTGATGGTCGGATTCTTCTCGATGAAATCGACGATAAAACCAGAAAAGACTAACATCACGCCAACAGCGGTAATCACCGCGCCCGCCATAACTGGGAGGTTGTTGGTCATTCCGACCGCCGTAATCACCGAGTCGAGCGAAAACACGATATCGATCAGAACGATCTGAGTAACCACTCCCTTCATCGTTGCCCCCAAAACACCATCGGCTTGATCAAGCTCGCTTTCATGGTGCAGAGTCTTCTCTCTAATCTCCTTGGTCGCTTTGTAAATGAGGAAAAGTCCTCCCAAGAGAAGGATGATGTCACGACCGCTCAACGGATGACCGATCATACTAATCGTTACTATCGGATCGGTAAGAGACGCGAGGAACGACAAGGTGAAGAGCAACATCAGTCGGGTGATAACGGCCAACGAGAGTCCGATAAGCCGAGCCGTTCGTCGCTGTTCAACGCGGAGGCGCCCCGCGATGATCGCGATGAAAACGATATTATCTATTCCCAGTACGATCTCGAGAGATGTAAGGGTAATGAGCGCGACGATATTCTCAATCGTTAACAGTTCCATCATGGTAGGGATCTCACTTAAGTACTCGTGAGTTTTCCCACAGCACATAGGTTATTGAAAGACCTAACGTGGGAGGAGGCCAACTACACCAGCAAAGGCGACACCGAAAAGCGGGAGCTTCTCGTTTAGTTTAATGAACGCCGACTACTGCGAGGTGCTAGGCGTCGAACTGCTCGGTCGCCGCAAGCTTAGCTTCCGACACCGGAGCCGCGACCTTGACCCCAGAGGCGCAAGACTCTCTGGTTACCCCTTCGGCTAGCACCGGCGAAGCGATAGCGATAAGCGACACTCCTCCGAACGGTTTAGCGATGTACGGATCGATGTGCTTCAAAAGAGGCACGAGCTTATCAAAGGTCTTCGTGTCATTCGCTCGAAGCGTTCGTCGGCCTCGGACTTTACCAGCCCACCACCAACCAATCGCCCCCACAAGGTTGTGCGGGAAAAGACGATGAATCTCATACCCCGCTACATCAAGCACCCGGGAGAGTTCCTCACGGGTGTAACGACGGAAATGGCCGAGGTCCTCGTCCATACCACTGTAGATTGCTGGATTTGCCGGAACGAGCAGAACAAGCCGTCCTCCAGGCTTCAGTATCTGCTTCATGTGCTTAAGCGCTCGCTCATGGTCACAGATGTGCTCAAGCACGTTCGAGCAGATAACGGTATCAAACTTCTCATTAAGTAACGCGGCAGGAGGAGGATCTTCCGCGTTCCAAACCTCGCAGCTCAGTCTTCCATCGTGACCAAACCGGTCTTTCAAGGTGGCTAATGATGTGGCTCGAAGGTCCGTGGCGACCACGGATGTAACGTGCTCGCGGGAGAGAACCTCTCCGATAATGTTACCAATTCCGGACCCCACCTCAAGAACGCGACCACGGATCGCGTCGTCTGCGCGCTCGCAGATCCATCCGTTATATCGACGGGCATCTTCAAACGCCTCAAGCGTATCGACGCCCACATCCGGATCTGGCGGAGGAGCAACCATTACATTGCGAATCGCGTGCTTGTCCTTAACGAACGACCGATCAAGGAACGAGTAACGGAAGATGTGCCCTAGCGCGGCAACTCCGTCTCTCCAAGTAATCTTCTTCCCTTCCGCGTATGAGCGTCCGTAATACCGAATTGGAACCTCATACACACAACAACCGAGACGAGCGACTTTCGCGGTTACCTCTGGCTCAAATCCGAAACGAGAGGAACGAAGCCTGATATTTTGAATAATCTCCCTCTTGAACGCTTTGTAACATGTCTCCATGTCAGTCAGCGTTAGGTCAGTCAAAAGATTGGAGAGGAATGTAATAACTTTATTTCCAATCATGTGTCGGAAATAGAGCACGCGGTGCTCCATATAGAGAAATCGCGAACCAAATACGACATCAGCTCTGCCGTTGTCGATCGGACTTAAGAGCGCCTCGTAATCATTGGGATCGTACTCAAGGTCAGCGTCTTGAACGATAACCACATCCTTGGTTGCCGCCTGGAAACCAACTTGCAAAGCACTTCCCTTTCCGCTGTTCTTGGGCTGGAGCAAAACTCGCACTTGGGAGTCATTCTCATATTCACGCAAAATCTGACGAGTTCCATCCGTAGAGAAGTCATCGACTATAATGATCTCCTTCTCTCGAGGAGTAGCTTTTACCCGTTTGACGATCTCTCGAATCGTCTTGCGCTCGTTAAAAACTGGTATGACAACGCTGATGGACGCTGGTTTTTGTGACACGCTGAACCCCCTAACGGCGGAGCGCCGTTACGATACGCCTACCTCTAGTCTGGTAAGGCATTGAATATACTCACTTACACCCCGGAACAACCCGAGATATTCCGATACTAATTAAGAGATGCTCCCCAGCGTGTTTTCGAATCATTAATAATTCAGATAGTTAAGGCTATTTTTGATGCGTCCTTCGCCTCAAAACCTACGTTCCTTGCGCCGGGTCCATCACCGCTCAGCCTGATTCATATCCCTAATTTTAGGTTTTATCGACGTGAGCGATGTCATACGCGGAACCACAACACCGAGCTACGGTGTCCTCCCTTCCCCGTTTTGGCTTTTTCATTTTCATATGGCTCACACAGCGGTCTCTAAGAGTTCATCCACTTCGCCATCGACTTCTCACTATACCACGCAAGCAACAAGCTCATTTGAACAGGTCGGATGCGAAACCTTAACCTCGCTGAGCGAGGAATGGTCAAAACTTGCCATGCAGGAGCCGTTTCCTGAGCCGTTTTTTCAACCGTATTGGATTTCAGCGTTCGCGGAGACCTTTCACAAAGCTACCCCCATTAGCCTACTCACGGTACGACACAACGGCGAGCTGGCCGGCATCCTCCCGATGAAGCGAGAATCAAGGTTCTTTGGCAAATTCCCCGCAAACACCCTCCGAAGCCTCTCGGGCATCCACTCATCGCGATTCGACTTTATGTGCCAGCCGAAGCGAAGAGATGAACTTACACGAGCAGCGTGGCTCCAGCTCAAAGCGGAAAAGAGTTGGGATGTGTTTGAGGCGCAGCATGTACCCCACGACGGCAGGCTCCCCGGCATCTTAAAGTACGCCAAAGAGGACGGATACCTGATAGCTCAATGGCCCAGCCAACGAAGCCCGTACCTTGATTTCCCTCCACCAGGAGGGGACCCATTCAAAAACTCCCCCCCTCGATACAAAAGCTCGCGAAATCGATTAAAAGGCTATCACAAGAAGCTCGCTCAATTCGGAGAGCCTCATTTAGAGGTCACGAACCAATTTCAGGAGCATTTGTTCGAGCGCTTTATCGCTCTAGAAAAGTCCGGATGGAAAGGGAAACATGGCGGAGCTATTGGGAACAACGCGACAGCCGCCGAATTTTATCGAACCGCGATGAGTGCCGCGTCACGGCAGGGACACTTCAGGATGTACTCCCTCGTCCTCAAAAACAAGCCCGACCAACCGATTGCGATGGACATGGGACTCCTGATCAATAATCGATACTACTCCCCAAAAATCGCGTATGACGAAACGTACGCGAAATGCTCGCCCGGCATTCTCTTGGGGGGAATGGTTCTTACCGATCTAGCGAGCCAAGGGATCGACCGGTTTGATTTTCTTGGGTCTCAATCTCGGCATAAGAGCATCTGGTCTCTTGCTGCTCGTCCTCACTATCACTGCTACATCTTTCGACCAACGCTGTTGGGGAGAGCGCGCCACGCCCTCATCTCCCATGTGCTGCCTAGGATTCGTAAAATCAAATATTCTCTGTACGGGGATCCGCAGGACGTGTCTGCCCGCACATCGAAAAAGTAGCGATTCAGAAGCAACGCTACAGTATCCTATCTGAGAGCGGGCTTACCCAAAATGTGGGAGACTCGCTTCATGCGCTCTCGATACATCGACAACTCTTTGTCGAAATCAATATCGGGTCGTAGTCGACTGAATACTTCACGGATAATTCGCATATACCGCTCGCCATGATCTTCAGTGTACTCAAGCTCAAGACGCCGTCGCAAAACGTCCTCAAGACTTTCGGCTTGCTCAACCTGGAGAGCGAGTGAGACCTCCTCCTCCACAATCCTCTCCACGTTGCCGCTCGTACCCGAGCAGATCCCCTGCTGCATAAGTCGCCGACCGTAGCGCCCTACCAGCCGTTCTTGATCACCGGTCGAGATCCCTTCATACGCGAGCCTCTCTCGCACAAGCGACTCCTCAGCGCCACGCATAGAACCCGGCAGCTCCTTAAGATCGGGACGAGTCTTCAGACCTCGATTGGTGATTTCACGCCCTAGATATTTCGCGGCGGCTTTAACTCCCTCAAGAGCGGTCCATGATGCTGTAGTGTACTTTCCTCCGAAGAGATTGATAATCCCGTGCGACTGGGTCCACACGTGTTTTCGCGACAACACCGAAGAGCTCGAACTTTTACCACGTGTCGGCAACGTCCTAATTCCAGCGAAGCAATACACGGCGTTCTCGCGAGTGAGACCAGCATCTGGAATATCTTTCTGGAGTCTAGAAAGGATCTCCTCAATCTCATCCCCACTGGGCACCGGATCTAATTCGAGCCCTGAAACCTCACGCTCGGTAGTTCCCACCAATGTTCCCGCGGGATGAGGCCATACGAAATAGTAACGTGCCTTGCCCGGCATCGGAAGAAAAAGGCTCGGCCCAGTCCATTTGGTGTTAAAGATGATGTGAGAGCCTCGACTAAACTTCAGGGAGTGCCCCTCCGCGCCAAGACTCTGGGCCACCGAGGACGCCCAAGGCCCCGCGCAGTTGAGCACAACCTTGGCGCGCACTGAAAACTCTCGTGCGCCTTTACAATCGCGGACGAATAAAGTCATGAGGTCGTTTTCGTCACGCTGAACCGAAGTTACCTCGCAGTAATTCAAACAGTACGCGCCATATCTCCGCGCGCCAAGAATATTCTCAAACACGACTCGCGCGTCGCTCATAATACCATCGGTGTAGAGGAAACACCCCATAAGGTTGGCTCGATCCGCGTGAAATCCAGGGTAGTTGAGCTTACGACGCGGTATCCAACGGTGGCGGCGTGCGCCACGCTTAACAAGAAGATCATAGAGTGAAAGCCCTATGGAGAGCTTCGTTCGAAACCACCACGCGTGCTTAGGCACTGGGATGAGAAAGTCAGCGGGCTTTACTAAGTGACCAATGCGCTCGAACATCTCCTCGCGGGCTTTAATTCCCTCAAAGACCTGTTCAAAATCGAAGAGCTCGAGGTAACGCAAACCACCATGCGCCATCTTCGAACTACGGCTGGAGGTAGCCGCTGCGTAATCCGCTTTCTCCAGAAGGGCGACACGAAATCCGAGCCCCGCGGCTAGCCTCGCCGCGGCCGCTCCATGAATTCCTCCGCCAACGACCACCATATCAAACGGCTCAGAGGAACTGAGCGCCTTCAGCACGTCGCCACGACAAACAACATCTGGGTGAAGAGGAGAGCTCGAAAAAGTCACTAGGGGATTCTCTAAACGGATACGCGCTCTCAGTCTAAGGGATTATGACGAATACGTCAGGCCCTCTTTCGAGCACGAGGGGCGCCTTAAGAGATTCAAAAGTATAACAGTATTCAGAACAGAACACTTTGAAGATGGTTAAGGTCGCCCAGGATGGTAGAGTCTGACGATGTCTCTCCACCGAAACCTCATTCTCGGGTCCGCACATAGCTTCTTCTCGATGTTTCTCGTCCTCGTGCCTGTGCTCGTACCATTTTGGCTCTCGCTGGGACTCTCCATGCGGGAGATTTTAGAAATTCAGGCGATCTTTGGAATTTCTGTCGCGCTTTTTGAGGTTCCCACCGGCTATGTGGCGGATATGTGGGGGCGGCGTGCCTCTCTCATCGTAGGCACGTTCTTCTCGGGCGTGGGCTTCAGCATCCTTCCGTTCGCCGACACCTACTGGGCGCTTGTTTTATTCGAAGTTATCGTAGCTTTCGGCGGCAGCTTTGTATCAGGGGCGGACATCGCTTTAGTGTATGACTCCCTGCCTCAGGACGCTAACCGCCTACGGAGGCTAGGTTCTCTCAGCCAATGGGCTTTAATTGGAGAGGCTATCGCGGCGCTCGCCGCGAGCCTTCTCGTAGCATGGTCCTTCACCTACATTCTCTGGACTCAAGTAATCGTCGCGTGGATCCCGTTCGCGCTCTCCTGGTTTTTTATTGAACCTCCCATCCAAAAGATGGAGCATCGCTCGCCCTTCAAAAACTGCTGGAGCGTGACTCGCTTCATTTTGGCCGAGGATCCAGTCCTTCGCCTTATCTTCCTTAACTCTCTTATTTGGGGACTTTCAAGCTTCTGCATCGTGTGGCTCCTGCAGCCATACTGGACACAAGAAGGAATTCCGCTGGAGTATTTTGGAATCTTATGGTCCGCGTTGATGTTCGTCGCCGCGGGAGCAAGTAAGTGGACGCACGTTCTTGAGAGGTGGCTCGGGGCATCAGGAATACTGATTACTCTCGCTCTCAGTGCGTGCCTGGGATACTTCCTTATGGCTTTCGCCGGCGGAGGAATTGGTGTCATCGCCGGCATACTCTTTTACGTGAATCGAGGCCTAGCGTCCGTTATCTTCACAGACGCTTTCAACTGGAAGATTCCTTCCGCCTTTAGAGCGACAGCGAATTCGCTACGAAGCTTCGCGTTTCGATTGAGCTACGGGCTGATTGGTCCTCTTACTGGCCTCGTGATTGAACGGTACGGTCTATCAGCGGCACTGGGAAGTCTCGGGGTGTTTTATACTCTCCTCTTAGGAGTCACCCTGTTACCACTCTGCAAACAGATGCAAGAAATTAAGGGCGATTACATACCGGCGGAGTGACGCCGGGAACTACTCTTCTAGGAACGAGTGTCGGAATTGAACCAAGCTCGAGCCTCCACCCGATGAATGGCCCCCTCTGTATCGGACTCAACGAACTGAGGCGCGAGATGCCACAGCCACGCCTCACCGCAAGAACCTGAACTTTCAACGAGCATATCGTCGAAGGCGTCTCTGGATTTTCCATGAAGGGCGGGATCGACCGTCCAGCTACTCTCGTCGACACGGTACGTGTAATACTCAGTATCGGAGATCGCGATAGCCCACCCAGAGCTCACCCGGTTAAGAGCCTCAATATGAGCGATTTGCAAGCGCCCCATACTCCCCTGAAGAGCGGCGTTCTCATCATCATTTAATTGAGGGTTAAGATTGAGAACTCGGTCCCTCCAGTAAAGAGGAAGCTGTCCGATAATGTTTAGCGAAATAACGCCATCGTAGCCCTGATGCTCCCAGGCGCCACTACCAACTTCAAGTTCAGAGAGATACTCTTTAAGCTTTCCTGCCCTACCCGCTCGCGAAAGTCCTCGGGTCCATCGGGCGAGAGATCCCGTGACATCCTCAATGTGCCCAAAAACTTTATCGCCGTACGCGGAACCGGCCTTTTTCTTCCAACTTGAAATCACCGTTGGATCCGCGTCGTAAAGATGAATTTGATCGAAGCGGGCCACTAGTTCTAGAAGATTAATATCCAACAATCGACCGGCCCCAAGCACCGCAAGCGTGCCGCCCTCGCGAACATTGTTGGCTACAAAGGCTTTGCTGCACTCAAGATGGGGCTGCCAATAATCGGCGCATCTGGCATACCGGGACTCGATCCCCTTGCCCATGCGAATAAAGTCCCATCCGGTCATTCGTTGAATTAATTTCTTCATGAGCCTAAAGCTGTTTTGCGTCTTTTTTGGAAATGCGA
Organism: Deltaproteobacteria bacterium; assembly: GCA_947488865.1. Taxonomy (GTDB): domain Bacteria; phylum Bdellovibrionota_C; class UBA2361; order UBA2361; family OMII01; genus OMII01. Next base: position 32,752 of record CANLCB010000008.1, read on the forward strand.
GCTTCCGTCGGGGCGCTAACCCCCTTATTCATCACGCCTTTTATAGGATTCACCAAGGGCGTGTTTGGACTCACTTGTTAGCGGGCCGATTTGAATTACACCAACACTCTAGCGTATCGTGTGGGCATGAGTTGGGAAAATCAGTACATGCAGCTCGTTACGACGAAACCTGGAATCATCGTCGCTGAGCATGACCGAGAACTTGCGGAAAATTCACGCATTGAGATCCAGCGTCGCTTGCCCGATTTCTCGGATTGTTTCGTGGAGCTCGGCTCGGGATCGGGGATGCACCTCATAACTCTCGCGCAACGCAATCCTCAAGCATTGTGCGTCGGATTCGAGATTCGATTTAAAAGAGCCTTCAAAACCGGCGAGAAAGCGGAGCTTAAAGTTCTGAACAACGTTATGGTTGTTCGCACAGACGCCCGGCAGATTAAGCATCTGTTCTCTCCGGGACAGGTATCAGGATTTTTCGTCAACTATCCAGATCCCTGGGACAAGAGGCGATGGCTCAAGAATCGATTACTGAATCCTGAGCTCTTACAGACCATGCGAGACCTTTTGAAAGAGAAAGGGTTTCTGCGATACAAGACCGACCATCAGGAGTATTTTGCGTCCACCTGCAAACTACTTTCAGCAGAGCAATGGCAAACGGTTAAACACACTACGGACCTCTTACAGAGTCCGTACGCGGAAAACAACATCCCGACAGAGTTTGAAATGCTGTTTAAATCTCAACAGAAGCCGCTGTGCCTTCTTGAGACAGTTAGGACCTAACTCGTTGTCTTTCCCGCACATTCTACTGTTCCTTAGGCTTCAGAGACCGCGAACAACTCTCTGACTCTCAAGCATCTAAACGTAGTAGAGGCCGCACCCTCTCGACCCGTAGCGGGGAATGAGGGGCGCCCGAGGAGCGTTCGAGATGATTACGATAAAAAACCTTACGAAATCGTACGGCTCATTTGTCGCTGTGAACAACATCTCCTTGGAGGTTGCGGCGGGCGGAATCTTCGCCTTCCTGGGTGTGAACGGCGCGGGAAAAACAACGACCATAAAGATGCTCACCGGCATTCTTCGCCCCTCAACGGGTTCAATCTTTCTCGGAGGATTCGATCTTCTCGCTGAGCCTCAACACGCGAAGGCGATCACTGGATACATTCCCGACCGTCCGAACCTGTACCCCAAATTAACTGGACGAGAGTTCCTGTATTTCATTTGCGACATGTACAAGATAACGGGGAAGCAAGCGGAACGTCGGATCGATCAGGTTCTTGAGGAATACTCTCTTGTCCAGTGGCAGGATGAACTGATCGAAAGCTACTCACACGGGATGAAGCAGCGAGTCGCGACATGCGCCGCGCTTGTACATGAGCCAAAGGTTCTCATTGTTGACGAGCCTATGGTGGGACTCGATCCACACGGCGCGCGCAACCTAAAAGACGCCCTAAAACGCTACGCTCAGGCAGGCACCACGATTTTTTTATCGACTCATTCGCTCAACGTGGCTGAGGAGCTTGCGGACAATCTCGCGATCATCCATCAAGGGTCGATTCTGACTCGAGGAACTCTGGAAGACATTCGTCAACTCACAGGGAAGCACGAAGAGGGGCTTGAGCATATGTTCTTGGAACTCACAGCGCCGCTCGTTCAGCATTAAGGAGAGAGAATTCGTCTTATGTCACTCGTACCAGTACTCCTAAAGCCGAGACTTTGGGCGATAAAGAATCGCTGGTTCAAGAGTGGCCGAAATGGACTCAAAGAGCTGGGCGCCGTCATCTTCTCTAGCCTTATGATGTGGGGAATATACGCCGGAACGAAATCGGCGCTGAGAGATCTTGATAGAACTCTTCAGGGAACGACGGTGGATCCAACGGTTCCACTTGGTCTTCTTCTCGCCGCTCTCTTTGTAATGATCGTAATTCCCGCGGGAGTGAGCGCCATGGGCGCGTTCTTCTTCGCTAGAGACCTGGATCTTACACTCTCAGCCCCGCTCAACCCTCGCCAATTTCTTATGGGTAAAACCTGCGATGTCGGAATATCGGTCTCGTGGATGCTCTGTATCTTCGGCCTTCCATCTCTCCTCGCGGTTGGAATCTTCTACTCGAGCGGACCACTCTACTTCGTCGGCGCCCCGCTTCTCTGTCTCGCGTTCTTTTCAGTCGCCGTTCTGATTGGAATGATGGCGGCACTTCTTTTTGCGGCCATCGCGCCCACCAATCGTGGAAAACAACTGTGCGTAGCGCTTATTTTTCTAGTCGTTGGAGTAGTCGTCGCCATGCTCCGAGGCGGCAACGGAACGACTGGCATACCCGCCATGCTTGCATCGCCTGATCTCTTAAAGAAGCTTCCTCAATCGATTTCACATTCGTGGCTTCCTAGCATTCACTGCGCTCAAGGACTTACCGCGCTACTTCGAGGACAAACGACCGACGCCCTGCTCGTCTTTTCCGAATTCTTCGCGCTCGTAGCTATTCTGTGGATGAGTTTGCGGGCGTTATTTTCCAAGCTCTATGACCAAGGACTCTCCCGCGTCCATACGGCGGCTCCTTTTTTTCGAATTCACAGTCGATCCTCCCAACAGGTCGCGAAATGGATCTTCCCTTTCGCGTCTTCACCTACTCGAGCGGTCGTAACAAAGGAGTACAAGATATTTTCACGGGACCTGACCCATACCATCCAACTGGGAATGCTGTTGGGGATCACCTTCGTCTATCTATACAACTATAGGTTCCTTACTGGCCCAGCAAAGGCCAGCCAGGAAGTGTTAAACATCTGGAGCATCTTCCTCCTCATTAGCAATATAGCTCTCGGCGCGCTGGTGGTGACCTCTATTTGCTCTCGCTTCGTGTACCCTTCGGTCTCGATGGAAGGAACCGCCTTCTGGATAGTGCAGTCGGCGCCGATCTCACTGAAGGATCTGCTTAAAGCGAAATTTAAGAGCTGGCTCACTCCGGTCTCCTTAATAGCGGGAGTTATCTTCATATCAGGAGCTATGGCCCTCAACGCTGACGTTCCCCTTGTTCTGGCGTCCTGCGCGGCGGGAATTATCCTCTGTCACGGGCTAGTCGCCCTCGGTATCGGAATAGGCGCCGTTTTCTCGCAATTCGAGTGGGAGCACTCAACGCAACTTTCTATGAACCTTGGAAGTTTTATCTTCATGCTGGTGAGCATGTTCTTTGTGCTGCTGAATCTTGTTCCTCTCGGGCTTATGTTTGGAACCTACGTCCTCGTACCTGACGAGTCAGAAGGGGGGCACTTTTCGACTTTTGTCCTGACAGGCGGACTTACCGTCACCTACCTCATTAATCGACTCGCGAGCTGGTGGGCGCTCTCCGCGGGAGCTCGCGCCCTTCAACCTAAGTGAGCGCTCACGACAAGGAGCTACTTGGTGCCGTAGATTCGGTCTCCCGCGTCACCGAGCCCAGGCACGATATAGCCGTGCTCGTTTAATTTTTGGTCAATTGAGGCGGTGAATACGGGAACGTCTGGATGAGCCTCGGTAAACACGTCAAGTCCCTCTGGGGAGGCGATAAGACATACAAACTTGATCGAGAGTGGCGACACCTCTTTAATTCGAGAGATGGCGGCCGCCGCTGAATTTCCGGTGGCGAGCATCGGATCTACTACAATGATATCTCGCTGAGAGATGTCGGGGGGCATTTTGAAATAATACTCAACGGGCACGAGAGTCTCTGGATCGCGATAGAGACCGATGTGCCCCACTCGAGCCGATGGAATAAGCTCAAGCATCCCATCAAGAATTCCGTTTCCGGCCCGCAAAATAGAGACCAATGTTATCTTCTTTCCGTCGATGACCTTGGCTTTCATCGCGGTAATCGGAGTTTTGATATCAATTTCAGCGAGAGGGATATCGCGGGTAACCTCATACGCCAGCAACATACTCACCTCTCGGAGTAGGCGGCGAAATTCAGCGCAGGGAGTTTCCTCCATACGCATGATCGATAGCTTGTGCTGAACGAGGGGGTGATCAATCACTGTGCAACTTTTCTTCTTCATGCGAGCGTTTCCTGATGATGAGAAGCAACTAAAAACTATCGTACACTAAAAGACGGTACCGTCACTCTGAATCCTCAAAGGGGGGGATCCATCGGAACGACCACCCGAGGCGAGCTTTCGCCCCATCGTCCACGTTCCCCCTTGAAGAACCTTGGCGAGGGGCAGCTCCGCCGCGGTCTTACCCATCGCCGTCCGCATCCTTTGGGCTACGTGGTCCAGTAGAATAACGGTCAAAGCGCGCCATTCAACGATGAGTTCAGATCCTGGCGCGTGAATCACGCTGGCAGCGGAAGGATCTTTTAAAAGAAGAGCGCCTCCATCAATGAAGAGTCCCCCGTTTCGATATTCGGCTAGCCCTGTGAGGCTATCCAGGTTTTTGACGGCGATTCCAAATTCCTCAAGTGGCTCTAGGAGAGAGTACGTCAACCATTGGGACAGCTTATGGAACGGGACGAGCCCCTTGGTCTTTCCAGCCCCTCCAACTTTACTGTGCGGCCAAACATCACCGAGATTTTTACCCTCAAGGATTATTCGTCCAGGCCAAATATCCGCCAAAGCCTCAAGGATGAACGAGAGCAGCGCTGAAGCCTCAACGGAAGAACCGTCACCTAACGCCACTATAGGCTCTAACATTCCACCAAGTCTGCCCGGGCGCCCCTTGAAATACTGAGACTGACCCTCAATTACTTGTCCCAGGGTATTCAGCATCGCGCATCGGCCCTCAAGACCTACGAGCGCGTTCTCCGGGCGTACTTGAAACGCTTGACCTAATTCTTCTACCGAAAGGGCTTTAAGCTTCGTCGAGGATACCGTAAGGGGTTCCCCAAAAACTCCGTTCCAAAACGCGTATACGGA
>CANLCB010000009.1 GCA_947488865.1 Deltaproteobacteria bacterium
ATGCCACCGATCGCAAAATGTGACCCCGTAACGTTCGTACCCGCGGCCGGCGAGGCCGCCGGCCCTCCAATGTTGTCGGGTAGAGTTGTCGAACCGCGAGTATGCTGCGTGGAATTCTGGAGGGCCGGCGGCCCCGCCGGCCGCAGGTACGAATGTTACCGATCACAAAATGTGACCCCGTAACGTTTGTACCCGCGGCCGGCGAGGCCGCCGGCCCTCCAGATGCAATCTCGCGAAACCATCGCTGCTTCGACGTTGCCGCCGGCCCTCCAGATGCAATCTCGCGAAACCATCGCTGCTTCGACGTTGCCGTCGGCCCTCCATTCTCGGAATCCGCTATCCCCCAAAGGGTAGCGCTCCTTTAAGAGAGCTGGCGTGCTTCAATCGCAAAAATAGGAAAAACCTTTTTGGCGAGTGACGCGGACACGAGCTCTCAGAGTGTTAGGCGCGAATGGTTTGTTCGCGATTCACCATTCATAAGAGTCGCTCGACGAGATTCGGTAACACTCGGGCGATCTCGCTTCGGCGTACCACGGTTGTAGTCGCAGGCACGGCTTCGTTGCCACGCGATACGGCTATTAGTTGCGGGGCAGGGGTTTTGCTCTCTAAAGAAGCTAGTCCCTTCCGAACGCTCTCTTCGCCGAGAGCCAAATCAACAATCACTATCTTGGGCTTTATCTGCGACCAGGATAGCCCTGCCTCAAAAACAGAACCCACGCGGAGTTGCCTTCCACTAAGGTTCGCGCAAGCGATCTCCTTTTGTAGCTCTGGATCTCCTGAGATTACGAGCACTACGCCGAGGTACTCATCAAGAGGCTCTAGCGGTAGGTTGTGGTCAATCATGAACTTTCGAAGCGTTGATGATTCAACTCTTCGAAATCGAGAGCCGGGAACTTTCCAGCTCTTTAGTAGTCCTGAATCCATCCACTTGATCGCCATACGTATCGACGTGCCGGTAATGGCCGCGACTTTTCCGGTGCTCAAGCTCTTCATGGCTGTCTCCGAGGGGAAAGAAAAACCTTCATGTAGAAGCACGCCACGCTTCACAAAATCATTCTTGAGATGGGTGATTTGGTGAGACGTGGCGCAGACTGGATCTACTACCGTGGCCGAGAGTGTGAAAAAGAGCCGGACTTCCTGGTATTTGGCAGGCGAGTCACGGTCGTTGGTATCAGCCATGAGGGGGCAAAAATCAAGGATTATTTGAGGAAAGTGAAGGAGGGCTCCTGACGGCGAAGCCCTCCTTCACGGGGGCGTTATCGCACCTCCAGAACTGGAGCCTGCCGCGAATTCGACCACTCCTTTTGGACGGCACAGCCCTTCAGTCGTCCCCACAATGAGGAGAGAGGAAATCCTACGGAAATGGGAATATCTCCAATTTCACCAAATCGTTTGTCGTACCACGCTAGCTTCCCTCGATTTACATCCGGATCAGTTACAGCCTCCGCCCATTCATGCGACGCGGCGATAGTCATGTTATCGATCGGGTTTTTCGTGAACGGAATGCCGTTGCCTTGGTCCGCATAGGCGATAGCGGCGTAGTAGACCGGTTTTCGGGTTGATGGGTCTATGTAACTTCCGTGGAATCCTCCGAGCCCGTTGCGGGAGTCTGTTGTGCCGTGTTGGAGAACCGTCTTTGGGGGGAGAAATACGGTGTAGACTGTCTGTCCATCCGGCTTGACGACGCCTCGTGAACGTATCGCTTGAGCGACGAGCGACTGAATCTCTTGTTCAGAGATGATCTTTTGAGAGGCTGTTAGCGGAATAACTTTGCTTCCAGAAAAGGTGCCAGGGGCGCTACCGTACTCTTTCCAGACCGTCGCGTGAGTTCCGGTAGGAATTGATTGAGAGCATTGGGTGAGCTGAGTTCTCTCCGTCCTCCCCTTCGCTGTATTCCAATAGGACCCCGCGTAGAGCGAGACGAAATTCGGGTTCTCGAGGATGCGGCCACCGTAATAGACGAGTTTTGGGCCAGTGGCGGAAAGTGTGTCTTGCGAGGAAGAAAGTGCGGGAATCATGAAAAGCTCCTTAGTGTAAATTCCACTGATCGGAGCTTTGGTGAGTTAGTTGTGTAGTAGGGGGCGGGAAAGCCGCCCCCTACAAGCAGGTCTGCTCTCGTTGCTACACGGCGATCGGAGCTTTCTCCGCAGACGCGAGTACAACGCGTATCGAGACTGTTTCACTGTACGACGGATCTTCGTACGGAATCTCTTTGCCTGCCATAGACTTGCCATTCACGGTGACTGAACTTACGCCACGTTCGACACCACCTTCATTGATTACCTCCACCACAAAGGCGCGCTTATTGCGTCGGTAGGTAAGGGTAAATTCCGGCCATGAGGACGGGATGACCGGGTCTACAGTGAAGTGGTTCGGGAATATCTTTAAGCCGAGAATGTACTCTAATCCGGCTTGGTACAGCCATCCAGAAGAGCCCGTGTACCAGCTCCATCCAGCGCGTCCGCGAAGGGCACCCTCGGAGTAGACATCACCACACATTACGTATGGCTCGGCTTGATAGCGCGCCACTCCAGCAGCCTCGTTCGTGTGATTGATCGGGTTGATCAACTCAAAGAGGCGCAACGCGTCGGAGCCACGTCCCATCATCGCCGTAGCGATAATGACCCATGCTGACGCGTGCGTGTACTGACCTCCATTCTCGCGAACTCCTGGAGGATACCCTTGGATATATCCAGGATTTGGGTTCGATTTGTTGAACGGTGGGGTGAGGAGCTTAATGAGCTTCCCTTCGTCGTCCACCAAATTCTCGAAAACCGAGTTCATAGCGATTGAGGTACGAGCCTCTGGGCCCGCGCCGCTGATAATCGACCACGATTGAGCAAGGGAGTCTATCTTGCACTCTGAGTTAATCTTACTTCCGAGAGGCGAGCCGTCATCGAAGAACGCGCGACGATACCACTGTCCGTCCCACGCTTGAGATTCCACGGCGTCTTTAAGCCGTTGAGCTCTCTGTCGAAGGGTTGCGGCGGTTTCATGGTCTCCTTGAGCCTCAAGGATCGGCGCGAAACGCCTGATAACCTCGATCTGGAACCACCCGAGCCACACGCTCTCTCCACGTCCGTGACGACCAACCTCGTTCATTCCGTCGTTCCAATCGCCGCATCCGATAAGAGGGAGTCCATGCTCCCCTACAGCCGCGGTTACTTGGAAGGTGCGGAGACAATGCTCAAGGATCGAACCGCTCGCGCCGTTCAAGTCAGGAATGAAGTACGTCTCCATCTGTCCTTCACCAAGAGGAGCTCCTCGAAGGAACGAAACCTCTTTGTTCAGGATTGAGTAATCACCTGTAGCCTCAACGTATCGGCTCACAGCGTACGGCAACCAGAGTAGGTCATCCGAGATTCTGGTTCGTACACCTCGTCCTGTTGGCGGGTGCCACCAGTGCTGAACGTCTCCTTCGACGAATTGGTGAGCCGCGTGCAAGAGGATCTGCGACCGTACTGATTCCGGATGAATCGGAAGGAGCGCGAGAGAATCCTGAAGCTGATCTCTGAATCCTAAAGCGCCTCCACTTTGATAGAACGCCGACCGTCCGTAGATACGACACGAGAGCGTCTGATACAGGAGCCATCCATTCATCAAGAGATCGAAGGCTGGGCTTGGAGTCTTAACCTGGATCGCGTTTAGCAGGTCGGCCCACATCGCCTCAACACCATTGAGTTCCGCTCGATGTGTTTGAACGCTGCGGTAGCGGCCAACGTCTCCTCGCATCTGCTCCATCGTCGCGGAATCGGCGATGAAGAAATGCACAGTTTTCTCCTCTCGTGGTTTGAGAGGGACGCTAATCTGAATAAGACCACAAGGATCGACTCCAGCGCCAACTTTTCCAGTAAGCTTTATGGGCTTCGGTTTAGCTGGGAAGAAGCCGACATGGCCTCCTCTTTCAAGCGCCGCCGGGCGACGAAGGTCACCGTTTCGTCCCAAGAACTCGAGTCGAGAACCGGTAAAGCTCACGATAGGCTCACTACTACCAAGTGATACGACCCTACCGGCGAACTCATTGTTGTAGTGGTTCTGCGCGCAGAACGCTTGAGCCGCTCGGTCGAAGTGCGTTGTCACGTATCGATACGAGTTCTCTCGTGTAACACCCAGAACGAGGTCCGCGTAGAAGTAGAGCTCTAACTTCTGCTCTCCGCTATCGTGGTTTGTCAGAGTGACTGAGTACCACTTCACCTTGTCTTGGCGAGCGCCAGAGATGGTTAGTCGCGAGGTGAGGTTGTGGTTCTTGGTCCTGAACGACGAGGACCCAAATCCATGCTCGACTGAGTACTCAAGCCCATCGCCAGCCGGAGAAGGTGTCAGGGACCAGTAATCACCGTGCTCAGAGCGTCTGATGTACACCGCTTCGCTTACTGGATCGAGAACCGGATCATTGCTCCAGCTTGTGAGTCGATTTTCACGACTGTTCTCCGACCACGTATATCCGGCGCCACTTTCGGTCACTATGAATCCGAAAGAAGGGTTGGACACCACGTTCGCCCACGGCAGAGGAGGTCTTTGAGAGCCTATTCGCGGGAGGATGTAGTGGTGGGTGTCTGGTGAGAAACCCCCGAAGCCGTTGTCGAATACAAGCGGTGGTGGTGGAGGGAGCTCTCCTTGGCTACGCTTTCGCGGTGCCGGTTGCGGAGGTGTCATTACCTGCTCAAAAGCTGAGGTCTTGAGAGCGTCGGCAAGGGTGCCCACATCGGCGTCGATAAGAACGCGGCTTACCGTCTCCAAGAGAGCGATCTCTCCCTCAGAGATCTGCCCAGTTGAGCGTAGGAATACTCCTCCTGGACGATCTAAGAGGTAACCTGCAGGGCTCAGACGGACGATGTCTTTCAGCTCCTCAGCGAGGTTTTGTAGATAGCTCCCCTCACTCTTGTAGAGGATAACCAAGTCGAGCTCGATTCCACGCTCTTTGAGGAAGTGATGAGCGAGGAGCATTTCTTGAGCGACTTTGGCTTGTCGAATATCGCTCATCTTTATGAGCACAATCGGAAGGTCGCCAGAAATGCCGAATCGCCACAAGCCAGATTGAGGGAGGCGATTCGCCAACAGCGATTCTGGCGTGCCGCGAACGCTCTGCTCATTATACATGAGAGAGCCCGCAAGACGGTGGAAAAGGTCTGCCTGGATTGCTGAGTAGGCGTGACTGCGAAGCTCTACCTGAGCGCGGCTCCATGAGAGCTCAAACGCACGACTAACGTGCAAGAGCTCTTGGTACCGCTCAGAGAGGCTCAAGGCGTCCTTTCGTGTTTTCGCGGCGCCCGTTACAAACACCAAGGTCTCACTTGCTCCTGGCTCAAGGCGCACCGTACACCCAAGCGACACGATCGGGTCTATGTTACTCGCCTCAATCGCTGGCGCTGTCTCGTTCAGAGGAGCGAAGTGTGCTGGGCTTTCCATCGACCCACCGCGTCCGATGAACGAGGCGCGAGAGGTGTGAAATCGAATCGGAGCGTACGATGTCTTGAGCGTTACTCGGTGGAAGAGGAACAGCTCCTCCTCTGACTCGGTGCGTGGGCGCCGAGAGCAAAGAATAGCGTCTGAATCCTTGAGGATCTCAGCGCCAACAAAGAGCTTGCTGAACGCCGGATGCGCCGCGTCTCCTCCCTGACTCAGGAGGACTGGCTCAAGATAGCTGGTAAGCTCTAGCGCTCGCTCCTTATCTCCGAGGTTGGTGACAGTGATTCGGCGAAGCTCGACGTCGTCTTCTGGAGCGACCGTGATCTCAGTGTGGACGAAGATCTTGTCATCGAAGCGCTTAAACTCAGCCCGACCTGGACTGAAGATAGCCTCATACGAATCTGCTTCTTTCTTTGTGGGTTGATATGCGGTGGACCACAGCTTATTGCTGCTCTTGTCTTGGATATAGACAAATGACCCGTAGGCCGTGGCTGTTGGATCCTCACGCCAGCGGGTGAGCCTCGTTTTCTTCTCAAACGAGCTGAATCCGCCGCCAGAGGAGTCAACCATAATTGAGTACCGTCCATTCGAGAGGACACGAACACGCGGAGCCGCGGTGTGTGGAGAGGTGATGACCTCAAGGCCTGGCTCCTCTACTGGCGCTTCCTCAACAAGGACCGTTTGAAGTTCAGGCGCGTGTGGCTTGATGGTAGAAACACGCTCAGGGAACTTCTCGTGAAGAAGGAGCTCGGCTGATCGAACGACCGCCTGCGCGTGGAATCGCTCCACCATCACATCGCTGTTCAGCACGTTGTTGATGCTTACCAAGGACATACCTTGATGGTGAGCGAACCATGACTGAACGATGTGTTTACCTTCGGTTCGCAAAGAGCGACTCGGTGTGTAATCCACAGATTCGAAGAATCCATAAACTCCTCGCGCACCCTCTTCCTCAAGTCTCTTAAGGTTAGAGATACAGACGTCCAGCGTTGGAGAGAAGGGGAGGGCAAGGAAAGTAGAGTACGGAGAGATTACGAGGTCTTCCGATAGTCCGCGCTTCAAGCCAAGTCCCGGAACTCCGAACGCTCGATATTGGTACGTCTTCTCGAAGTCTACACCACTGTACGCGGACTCCGAGATTCCCCACGGCACGGATTGTCTATTCGCATAGTGAATTTGAGCTTCCACTACAGCTCGACCAGTACGACCGAGAATTGTGGTGGAGTAATCTCTCATCACCAAGAATGGCATGAGGTATTCGAACATCGTACCGCTCCACGACACGAGCGCTTTTCCTCCTGGAGTGCTCGCAAGCGATCGTCCGAGTGAGAACCAATGCTTTTGAGGAACCTCACCACGAGCTACCGCGAGGAAGCTGAGAAGGCGTGCTTCTGAGGCGAGAAGGTCGTAGAAACTCGCGTCTCTACGCGCGTGCTCCGCGTTGAAGCCGATCGTAAAGAGGGAGCGGTGCTCGTCGTACAAGAAGGAAAAGTCCATTTCGTCGATGAGGGTCGCTGTCTGATCCAGCATCGTGGCGACGGCGCTCTGGCACGTCGCGATGCTTTCACGGGCTGTCTCAACTTCACGACCGAGAGCTCTCACACTCTCAATTGAAGATTCAGTTGAGCTTGTAAGCTGGGCTACCTGCTCCACGATGGTAGTGAGGGAGCTGATCGTTAAGGAAGCTCGGGAGATAGCTTTGAGGATAGTGTGCGCCTGGGAGGAGCACGAAGCGGAAGAATCCTGGGCGACATTCTTGAGCTGCTGAGTGAACCCAAGGAGAGGTTTTAAATGAAGCAGATCCTCAAGGAGTGCTCCCAGCTTCTGAATGGGGCTGCCTCGATCTTCGGCGGCGTACGAGTGTCGAGACGCTATCGCGTGGAGTGGCGCTTCGTGGGCAAAGAGAATAGTAATCCAGCCAACCGTGTCCCCACCTTTAATCGCGCGGAGCTCCGCATGGAGTCGCAGTAAGGTGTCAGCCTCGTTCGCGTCCAGGTTGTTACGTTCTTTCAGGGCGCCTTCAAGACGGGCCATGAGAGCTGTTCTGTGGGCGTCCGTAACTAACGGAGTTCCTGAGGCTCTCTCCAAGATTGTGAGAAGGGCGTAGAGGTGTCCCAGAAGATTTCCGCTGTCTACGGTTGATATGTATCTCGGGCTCAAAGGAGCGAGGTTGCGAATCCCGTACCAGTTAAAGAGGTGCCCTCGATATTTCTCCATCACGGTGATCGTTCTCATCGGGAGAGCCGCTCGATGGATGGCTCGATGGAAAGGGGTGAACCCTAAATCGTACGATGAGAAAATGGTAAGCAGCGAGAGTGATATGTTGGTCGGGGACGTTCGCTCAGCGACTACCTCATGCGGAGAGATCTGCAGATTGTCCGGCATCAGGTAGTTGTACTCTTCTCTCAAGTGGTGATTGAAGAACAACCAGGTGTCAAAAGCGGACTCTCGCAAATAGTGAGCTTCACCCGGAGTTACTGGCTGAGCTTCGGCCTCAAGAGGCTTCGAGATGCGTTTGGCGACTATCGGAGACGCTCCCCACAACGCGATGAATGGTAGAGAGAATGAGAGAGTTGATGGATCCTTAAGCCCCGCGTACATCGCGGCTATTGAGAGGAGAGCCATGACTGGCATGAATAATCGTAAGTAGACTCTCGTTTCATTCTTGCGGCGCTGTTCTGATCGTTCCGCCGGTTCCCATTCGAGGAGATTTTTACCGGTAACAAACACGCGAGCGAGCGTTACTCCGATAGCATCCAGCATGAGAGCGGCTTGGTGAGGCAGGAAGCACAACGCGCAGAGAGAGCGAACGGTTTGCCGCCCGAGATCCGTGCCGATGTCGCCCAAGAATCCGCCGAGCGAAATACCAACAGAAGGGAGAGCGAAAACGCTCGCGAGGCCCGTGATAATTGGGAACGACACAACCATTATAACGAGGACGGTCCAAACAAGGGGGCCGCCTGGAAGGAAGAGCCAACCACCCACCAGCGCCGCGAGGCAGCTAGGAGCGAGCAAGCTGCGCCGAAGGTTGTCTATCATCTTCCAGCTTCCGAGATTCGTTAGATGAGATTTCGGAATCCTGTTTCTTGTAACCCAACGAGGGAGAAGCCACGGCAAAAGCTGCCAGTCTCCACGCACCCAACGGTGAAGCCGTTTCGAGTACGCCATGTACCGAGATGGGAAGTCATCGTAGAGCTCGATATCCGAGGCAAGTCCAACGCGAGCGAAGGAGCCCTCGAAGAGGTCGTGGCTGAGGAGCGTGTTGTCGGGAACGCGTCCCTCCATCGCGGTTTCGAAAGCCTTAATGTCGTAGATTCCCTTTCCTACATACGAGCCCTCGGCGAAGAGGTCTTGATAGACGTCGGAGACCACGTTCGTGTACGGGTCAAGGCCTGCCTGCCCAGAGAAGAGGCGAGAGAACCATGAACTTGTTGCCGAAGTCAGAGAGATCGTCACGCGTGGTTGGATGAGGCCGTACCCCTTAACAACTCGGTTGGTCGTTGGATCGATGACTGGTTGGTTTAACGGATGGGCGATTGTGGCAACGAGTTTTTTCGCCACATCACGGGTGAGTTGAGAATCACTATCGAGGGTAATGATGTAGCGAGCCTTCCTGAGTTGCTCCGCGTTCCCTACTCTTAATTGAAGGGTGGTGTTGTCATCTCCCAGGAGGAATCGATTGAGCTCCTCAATCTTTCCACGCTTACGCTCCCACGCCATCCAGCGATTCTCGCTTTGGTTCCATAGTCGACGTCGGAAGAACACCGCGAATCGCGGTTTCTCTGGGGTAGCGTGCCGAAGGTTAAGTGTCTCAATACCGTCTTGAGTGATTCCAATGATCTCTTCATCGCTGCTTGTATGCTCGGTCGTCGCGTCAGGAAGGTCAGCCATCAACACGTAGGTAAACGCTGGGTCCTCGTTCGCGAGAAACCGTACTTCGAGCCCGTCGATAGCTTTTTGAATAGAGCTGGTGGCGCTAAAGATTGTGTGAACGGTTACAAGCGTCTCATGGCCAGGAGGAACCTCTTCTTCAAAGGAGAGTTTGGGGAGGGGGCGTGGAGTTACCGAGCGAGTCACCATGTACTGAACGAGGCTCGACGCGAGCTCGGTCATTGGAAGGAATGCTATGAGCATCGTGGTCACGAGCCCTAAATGCGAGACTTCCGCCCACTCGGATATTAGTCCCACGTATCCAATAAGGACGAACGTCATCGCGAGGATGGCGGACATGTAGGTGGCGAAGGCGTGACGCTCAAGGAACCGTAGAATCTTTTGAGCCGTTGTTGGCTTACAGCCAAGCTTACGCTCAAGGGCTAGGCGCCTTCCGTCAATGAAGAAAGAACCAACGTACTTTTGGCAGAGAGATTCGTTGTCGTCCTCGGGGTATTGAAGACTCGCGTCCTGCGCGCAGGAGAGCGCCGCGGCGGCGACCGCGGAGTCAGTGATTTTGAGACGTTTTGAGAGGGCCTCGATTCGATGGCGAATCAGATCTCGAGTCGCGAAATCGCAACGAGAGTACACTCGGGCGGGGTCTTGTCGAAGGAGCCGATCGGCGAGGCTCACCATCTCAAACCAGTCGCGCCAGTTCATCTGATCAATCGCTGTAAGGGACGTGAGAGTATTTCCTACGGAAATCTGCCGAGCCGCCTGATTGTGATCTTGTGCCCGTTGTAAGTCCTCGTAGTCGAGTCCGCGTTCACGGAGGGTTTCCTCGATGAATTGCAACGCGAGAAACGCTTTGCGACCTCGTACTCGCAAGCGCTTCATAAGCTCGAGCGCTCCATGCGGAAGGAAACTCTCTCGCTCGCTGATTTTGCGGGCGAGCTCGTTCATGATCTCGGTGCCGGGCTTTGATTCGTCTCCGAGGACGGAATCTACAAGCGAGAATACATCCCGTCGGGCGATCAGCTCTTTTTCGGCTTCTCGTGTCAGTCGGCGAAGGTTCTCGAAAAGGGCGAAGCGCAGCATGATTGGGAAGGCCCATAGTTCCCCGGAGGATAGCTCGAGCTTCTGCTGGTACGACGAGAGAAAGACAGCTACCAGGTTTGAGTCAACCGCAGCGTCGGTGTGCACGATGAATTCTAGAGCGAGGTGGTACACTCGCGGGAATCCCTTCAACTCCCCGGAGGTGAATTTCGGAAGCGTTCGATAGAATCCCCACGGCAGGTATTTTTTAATCGCCGCGATGTGTCGCTCGACTACGTGATAGTTATCGAGCATCCACTCAGCGCCAGCCGTCAGAGCCTCTCCTTTCTGGGCGGCCTCCGCGAGAGATTGATACACTCGTTTAAGGGTCTCTAGGTTTGCCTTGTATGTTTGTAGCAGTCGAGTCGAGCTACTTGGGCCGAACGTATCTCGATGTTGCTCCGCGAGCTGAAGCGCTAACTCAGCGAGCGCCTCTCTCGACAGTACTTCCGCGCGCCACGGTGTTTCTGTCTGACCGGTGTTGAACGAAAAAAATGAAGTTGAATTTCCGAGCGAAGCGAATGTGCGTCGGAGGCGGGGTAAGAGAGGGAGGGAAGGCTTATTCACTCTGCTTGACCGAAAAGAAATGTACTCGTTCAAGAGCCGTCTTTTTCATTCGCTCCACGACCTCTGGTGGCGCGACTTGTACGGAGGAAAGGGTGTTGAAACTACCACAATTGCCCCATTCCCTCGTGCGGCTCGTTTGCGCAGAAGTATACCTAATACCAACAGGATTCGTCATTAGTTACGAGCCGTTTTTAGAGCTTTTTCGTATGAGAACGTGAGGAGTTATCGCTTCGACAGAAGGCGCTCTAAATGCACCGTTCGGAGGGTCCCAAAAGAGGACTTGTCGAGGTCTACAACGGCCACACACTGCCCCCATTGAATCGGACGATCTGAGGCGCTTTGATAATAACGATTCACTAAGAGCGATCGTAGAGCCATATGGAGGTCAGGGGTTAAGGGATTGATCTCTAGTAGCGCTAATATGGCGGCGTATCGTACCTCGGGTGCCCGTTTTTCGCGTAGGTTCCATACCTTTGAAACGATAGGAATCGCCAACGGTCCTAAAGCCGCTCCTACCCGACACGCTCCAGCCACTCGAGCTGATGATTCGGAATCTAAAGCGGGTGACACTTCCTCTAGCACAACGCTCGCTGGTAGCGCTCTCACTGTGTCAAGCGCGATGGAGCGATATGGCGCTGTCTCGGGAAGATCAATGACGGAACGAACGAAATGTTTCCAGTCATACTCCGAATCCCCCAAGCGAGCGAGAGCATGAGCCGCTTGGTATCGGGTCTCTGTGGCATCTGAAGCGCTCGCCAAGGTCCGTATTGTCGGCGCAAGTTGAGCGGTGACATCAGACGGCGTCTTGAGTGAGTTGAGAAGGGATATTTGCTGGGCTGGACTCCCTTGACCGAGCACCTCCCGAGCAAGTGCCGCTCGGGCGTTCGCCGGTACGGCTTCGTTAGTGAGAAGACCCGCGAATGAGTTAAAAAGGTGATTGCAGCTGGTCGGGTGTGTTTGAATCTCTCCAACGCGGTCAGGTGACGAAAAGACCCGACTGGCCGCGGTCGCGAGAATAGTTTGGACCTCAACATCCGGAAGGGCGCACAGACAAGTGGTAAGCTTCGTTGAAAACTTTGCGCTCAGCGATTTCTCAAGCTCCACGTTTTCGAGCGAAGCTAGGGCTTGTGCTCGACCTTTAAGCCCATCGCAACCTTCAGAAGAGGCAAGAGTTGACGCGAGTTCAGTGCTTTCGCTCTTCGTCGCGGCTCCAAAGTGTTGAAGCACTACGAGGAGCCCTGTTCTGTTTGTTCCAGAGGTTTTGAGGAGTGCCTTTCGGATGAGCGGTAACGCTGATGAACCATGGATGAGGAGCGCCGATTCCGCCGCGCGAGCGCTTGCGGGTACCCGAAGAGCCTCGATGATCGCGGGATACCTTGTTTTCGCTAGGGATGTTCGTTTTCCAAGGGCGTATAGAGCGCTGGACGCTATCGATGGCGATCTGTTGGAGGCCAGCTTTACGAGTGAAGGCTCGAGGGCATCAATTGTGCCAGCGACCTCTATCGCGGCTTCTGGAAGATGTTCACGAGCGAGGGCCTGCGAGAGGGCGGGTAGCACTTTTTGAGCGTCCTTACCGGGAGTCATCGCTGAGAGCGCTTGCCAGGCGAGTGCTGAAGACGAGTCGGCTTTTTGAGAGGTCTTGATAATGCCGGTGACAAGGCCAATCGCCTCTGCTCTGCGATCCGTAAAAATAGGAAGAGCGGTAATCGCCTCACTGTGAAGAGGCGCTTTGGCGTCGCCTATGAGGTCTTTGACCTTCGTAAAGACGACTGTTCGCCGTGCGGTATCAAGAGAGGGATACGCCGCTGCGAGAAGTCGAAAGGCTTGCGCTCGTTCGTGTTCGTGAGCGCTCAAAAGCATAGTTGGGACAAGTTGCGCTAACGTTGAGATTGAAGAAACGAGGCATCGTTGCTCTTCGAGAGGAATCTTATTTTCCTCCAGCAGGCTTGGATTTCTCGCAAGTGTAGCGGAAAGGACGGGATCGATAATAACCCCTTTGAACATCAAGCATCCGCGCCCTACAAGTCGGAGAATCTCCGGTCCTTGGCTGTTGTCGGAGGCGAGTCGAGCGAAATCACTGAGAAGGGGGGCGGTTGCCTCTTTGGTTGGGAATGGAAGATATCCGGCGAGTCGATTCGAGTTCTCCGCGGGAAGCTTGGCTATCAGGTCGACGAAAACTCGCATTGAACGTCCACCGTCAGGATCGAGCTCCCGCAAGAACGAGACAACTTTAGGAGCGTCACTCGATTGTAACTTGGATAGGTAGGTCAAAATTCTGGGGAGGGCGATAGCGACGTATTCGTGGAAGAGATTTCGCACGACGAGAGAGCGCTCGGATTGGATAAAGGGAGCAAGACGATCAATCTCTTCTTCGCTTAATGTTTGTCCATTCCG
This sequence comes from Deltaproteobacteria bacterium, assembly GCA_947488865.1. Classification (GTDB taxonomy): domain Bacteria; phylum Bdellovibrionota_C; class UBA2361; order UBA2361; family OMII01; genus OMII01. The sequence continues at coordinate 13,336 of CANLCB010000009.1, forward strand.
ATGAGCCTGTTCAGCGATTGATGCCGCTGTTTCCTCAACTCCTACGGCGACTTCGTCGCTGAGAGGTTGTTCGCTGTACAGGGTCACCATGTTGGGCAGAATGGCAAACCCGAGGGCGCCCGTTGATGTTAGTACATCAAGAGCGCATCGCTTGGCGCGTAATTCTCTTTTGGCGTCGGTGGTTTGCCACAACGCTGGGGCGCTTAAATCAAGATTCTTTTGTCCCGCTGAAGGAAGGCTTTCTCCCGCTTTACCACCTGGCATCACCGCGAAGGCCTCGGGAGCGGCAGGAGCTTGAGTGTTGAGCGCTACGACTCGCAAGAGATACTCTAGCAATGAACGTTGCTTCTCACGCTCATATTGAGCGAAGGTGCGTTGCGCCTCTTCGCAGTTCGAGAAGATCTGTTGCTGAAACGAATCATTCTCCGCCACGGCTGGAATCGCCGCGAACGCGAAGAGCGCGCCGAGGATGAAGGGGATTACTTGTACACCCATGTGCCATCCCCTGAGAGTTGTAAGACGTGTTCGTGATACTGACTAAGGTCAGCGGCGCTGCCGATACTGACCCATTGCTTCACGTATTGCGGCAATATCGAATAAAGAGCATCTTCGATGGAGCGGTCCATCGCGGTGCTCGCTTCATCCAGGAATACCAGTCGAGGTTTGATAAGAAGCATGCGGGCGAACGCGAGTCGTTGTTGCTCTCCAGTGCCGAGAATGTTTGGCCAATCCAGGGTGGCGTCCAATCCGCCAACTCGATGGAACATCTCTGTGAGTCTCACGATCTCAAGGGCGGCCTTCAGCTCTTTATCAAGTAGAACTCGACCTCGTATTCCGTACGTTAATTGGGATCGAAGTGAACCAAGCACCATGTACGGGCGTTGCGGAAGGAAGAGGGCGTCCGAGAGATCTGGTCGGATAATCTGTCCGCTTCCGGAGTCCCACAATCCAGCGATGGTTCGCAAGATAGAGCTCTTGCCGCTCCCGCTTGGTCCTGTAAGGAGGAGCGACCTCCCATTAAATGAAAACGAGAGATCTTTCACGAGAGCTTGCTCGTGACGAGGGGTCCAGATAGTTACGGACTTAAAGGTCAAGCTCTGTCCTGTTGATATCTTGATTCTCGCCGCGCCGGGGACTGGCTCGCTCGCTTTCTCTAGAGCTTCCCAGAACGTGCCCAGACGATTGATGACAGCCGCGAACACGCTCAAATTGCCAAAGTGATTAACCACGATAGAGAGAGCGTTAATGACGAATCCAAACGCCGCTCCCGCCTGAATCACCGCGCCGAATTCGATCTCGCCCTGAAAGAATAAGGGCGCAACGAGGACGGTGGGTAGGATCGTAAGCAGGTAGTTATAGCCGGTCGTGAAAAACTGAAGGTTTCGATTCCAGTTTACGACTTGAAGTAAATTGCTGAGCGCGGCTTTAAGTCTTTGTCGAGTGCGGGTGAATTCGCGAGCCTCGCGACCGTAAAAAGCGATCGATTCCGCGCTGTCTCGGACGTTAATCAGTTTGTATCGATAATCAGCTTCTTTCTTTAACTGGGCAAAGTTCAGTCCAATAAGCGGACGTCCTAAGAAGTAGGTAACTACCGATCCCATGATGGAGTAGGCCACCGCCGCCACGAGGAGCGTTCCGGAGATCGACCACAACACATACACATAGAGAAAAAGCTGAACGGTAGAGTTAAAGAAGATGAGACAGAACGTGAGGCTCTGAGCGCAGAAGGAGCGCACATCCTCTTCGATACGTTGATCGGGGTTGTCGATGTCTCCCCGCAAGTTAAGGCGGTAATACGCTCGGTCTGAAAAATAACGGGCCAAGATGTGGTGGCTTAGCCATCGACGCCACAACAAGCTGAGGCGCTGCTCGGTGTAACTGTAGGACACCACAATTGGTGTCGCGAGAACGAAGGCAAAAATGTATTCGGCGAGCTTCCAGTTGAACTCGTTTTGATTCTTCGTTTGTAACGCGGTCATGAAGTCACGACCAATGTAGCTCATGACTACGCCGATGCCGTTGATGGTGAGGGAGAGGGCAAGAAGAAGCGCCACCATGGCGACCGCCTTCCAGCGCATATTAGACCGGAAGAACGGTGTGGAGAGGGTGATAAAACGCCGAATGACATTACGGTCAATGGGTGTCGACATGCGCGTTGTTATCCTGGCGTCTCACCACTGATTACTGTTCTCTCATAATCAGCCCACGCGGCGGAGAAGCCCTTACCAGCCGCGCGAAGCTCATTAAACGATCCAACTTCTTCTACTCGTCCATCCTTGATGTATACGACCGTATCAAACATTGGAACGAGGGCGAGTCGGTGGCATGCGGTTATGACGGTGAGGTCCTTGAACTCATGCAGTATGCTCGCGAAAATTTGTTTCTCGGTGAGAGGATCAAGGCTCGAGGTAGGTTCATCAAGCAGCAAGATGTCTTTGCCCGGTACTCGCAGCACTCCACGAGCAAGCGCGAGGCGTTGACGCTCGCCGCCGGATATATTGAGCCCCGCTTCTTCGAGTTGGCTATCCATGCCTTGTGGTAATTTCTGTGGCAAATGATCAATCCTGCATAGTTCAAGAGCTCGCTGAATCTCTCCATCGGAGAAATTCTGATCGAATGCCAGGTTATATCGAATCGTTTCAGAGAACACCTCTGGCTCCTGTGGAACCAAGATGCTTACTTCGGCGACATCCTCAAGGGTGTATGAGCCGCCATTGGCTGTGGTAACAGTTCCCGACTGCGCCGCGAGCATTCCTGAAAGAACTTTCAGGAGGGTCGATTTACCGCTTCCGCTTGGTCCTACAAGCGCGACTTTTTCTCCGCGTTTGAATTGCAGGAAGACATTCTTGAGGTTGGCGGCGTCACCACCGTACGAAAAATCAACCGCGTGAAGGTCAAGAGTTTTCCAGTCGCGAGGAATGGCGGAAGAGCGTAGCGGAGTCTTTAACGTGTTGGACTCCTCGATAACGGATGAGGCGTCATCATAGGCGAGGGACGCCTCAATAATACCACTGTAGTAACCGGTGAATGATGTTATCGCGCCGAAGATTCGATCGAGGTAATTCAAAAGGACGTACACCTCAGCGACGTTGAAAGCGGCGGTGCTGCCGATGTTGTTCTTGAAGTAAATGAGCAGCGAGGTGCCCATCACCAGTCCGTATCCGAGGCTGATAGTTCCCCACTTCAGCTCCTGATACTTCCAGATCTTTCTGCAGATGGAGAATCCATCGTTTCTTTGGTTGGTGAGGTAATTGAGGGCGGGCTTCTCAAGTCGTAGTGTTTTAACGGTGATAATGTTCGACAGGTAATCGACGCATGTGCGGTTCAGCTTGTCGTAGAAGCGATTGTTCTTGCGCCATTTCTTCGTGAGTCGCTTATTAAAGAGGATCATCACCGATACAGTGACAAATCCCATGACGAGTACGGTGACCGCGACTTCAAGGTCGAGCGCGAAGAGAGCGAAGGTCGCGAAGAAGAACTTAACGATACCATCAATGATCTGCCAAAGATAATTGTTAATGACGCCTTCAACGGCTCCGATGGAACGGTTCAGTCTGCTGAGATTGTCTCCGGAGTGGTGGTGTACGTGCCATTTGAGGGGGAATCCGATCAGCGCGCCGAAGATCTCCTGAAGTTTATTAAATCGAGCGGAGTACGAAACCGTGCCTTGAAGATAACGCGCGAGGTGGTGGAATGTTGTGTTCGCCATGCGTAACAGCACGTACGCGGCGATGAATTTTAAAGAGAGATCGAAAGCGGCTTGGGTAAAGCCTTGTTTCACGTACACATCAAGGATCCATCCGATCGCCCACGGAACCACGAGGTCGATGGAGTAAGCGAAGAACGAGAGAATGACGAATCCGAAGAAGCGGATCCTATCCCCGCGAGTCGCGTCCCATGAGGCGCGAGCGAGATTTAGGATAGAGGTGAAGGTGCCTGTGTGCTTGGAGTCGTTCATAGACGGCGCGCGAGAACTACCTAAAAAAGTTCAGCGAGTTATATCAAAAGGTACTCCCCCTGTCTTGGTTTGGGGGACCTCTGTTGCAAAACAAAGTCTTGCAAGCTCCACAGGCTGAAAGCCTACTTTTATTGGATGCGGGATGGTGGAGTCTCGGGTCCGAGGAGTTGTTTGTATTAAGGGAGTGGGGCGAAAAAGTCGCTCTCGTGTTTGCGTGGGTGAGGTTGTGTTTGTTTATTGTGGATTCTCGGAGCTTTCTGGCCGTAGCGCATGAAATACGCACAGAGAGGACACGATAACCAGGACGTTTGCCATCAGAAGGTGAGAGAGCTTCAGCCAAAGAGGGGAAAGGAGTCCGAGGGTCAGAATCCCGACGCCTACTGCCGTCGCGAAGGTGTATCCGAACAAGGAAACCCATCGGGAATGGAGTCGGATGTTCTTAAAAATTCCCGACAACGAGAAAACGAGAAATATCCCCGCGGTCGTCAACGCTAAGAGAGGATGGAGCATCCGGAGACGGACCGCTAGATGAGAGTCTCCCGATAAGTCTTTTGAAAATCCGCTGACGAGTGATGTTGACGGATCGAGATGGCTTCCGAGCGCCGCTATAGCCCCTGATGTAATAATAAGTATCAGACAAGAAACTATGAAGAGGCCTCGCGAAACGCTCGCTGATGGAAGTCGCGCGCGAGCGCGGTCTCCATATTTAATACTCTCCGCGGTCATCACCGTTGAGAGGAGGAGTAGGGCGGTGTTGAGCAGATGAAGCGGCATCACGATAAGTCGAGAAACATCGGTGCTTTGATTTACGAGTCCCGCTTTTACGAGCTCTCGGCCGATGAGGGCTTCTGTAATTGTAAAAAGCAAGGTCATCCAAGACCAGAAACGAGCTGAGTGGGAGGCCACGAATAATTTTCTCGTGATAAGGATCTGGGCAACCACCAATAACCCATACAGCGCCGTGGAGAGGCGATGAGAATACTCGATGAGTGTTTTTACTGGAGCTCCCGTGGGTACGACGGCCCCGTTGCATCGCGGCCAGTCATCTCCACATCCATCGCCAGAACCCGAGAGCCGAACCCACGCCCCCCAGATGATAACGAGGACCGTGTAGGCGACTATGAACCATGAAAATGAGTAGCTCTTTTTTTTAGCTGAGGTCGTCACGTGTTGTTCTTGTGGTAGCTAGATCCTTAACGGGACTCTCCCAATGTTTGCTTCGCTTCCGCTGGGAGAGCAAGCCATGAGCGACGAGAAAGTTTTGACTCCACCGCCATGGATTTAATAAGGGGATCCGCCTCACTGAGCGTTGTGACCTCACCGCTATCGAGTTGAACGAGCATCGATTGACGGGAGTCGCCGGCATGCACATCCGCGGTTGAGATGGCATGAAGGTAATAGCGAGGATCGAGTCGTAGGCTCTCAAGAGCTTGAGTCGCCTTGGCGACAAGTTCTTCACGCTTGAAGGAATCTCCGATTCTTACCGTTTTGAATAGTCGACGGTTGAGGATTCGGTCGCTGAGATCTTTGAGGATCGGATCGGTTGAGGTGTTCCATCGAGAGAGGTGATATCTCCACCACGACTCACGCATCTCGAACATAGTATGCAGCGTAAGATCCGTCGCGCTTTTAGCGGCGAGGGCCGCGCGCATCACATCATCAGCGAACGGAAGGTTGTCTCCAAGATCTCGCGCTCTTTGAACGACAGCTTTGTTCAGCATATCCGCCGCGAGTAGCACTCGATGTTGGTACACTTGGCGGTACATCGCGTGTCGCGACACCATGAAGTGGAGCATCGCGTCGAGGCGGTTCTCCATTAACGCGAGTTGTTTGTCTGACGTGATAAGAATCGAGTCAACAAGGGCTGGAATGTTGTATTTTCCGTAGCTCACACCCGCCAGCACACTATCAACCGTCGACCAGTTTCCTCGGTCCACATTCCATCCACCACCTGAAATGATTTGCCAGGTCCATGGCGGAACATCCGCGTCCTCTCTCAAAATAGAGAGAACCGTCTGCGGTAACGCGGGGGAGAATCCTTTAAGCGCCGCGGAGATGCTCGGGTCTTGAGTGATGACTGTCTCCGCTAACTCCTCATGGCTATCCGGCTGGTCGGGGAACCACGTCTTGAAAGCCGTGTGAGAGCCTGGAGCCAAATGCCCGATGTCGTGCAAGAGCGCTGATACTAGGATCGCGGTGCGGTACTCCGCCACGTCAGCGGGAAACTTCTGAGCGAGTTTTTCAAGGGCAAGCTTCGCCAGATACGCTACTCCGAGACAATGTCCGAAGCGCGAGTGCTCTGAGAACATATACACGAGGCGGGTGTTCGCGGTTTGGCTGATATCGCGAAGTCTTTGAAACCAGGGCGTGTCGATGAGCTCAAGAATGAGTCTTTCGGCTGGGTCACTTTTCGAAAATGAGACTGATTGGTGAACGACGTCTGCGAAGGTGATGTCACTCATACGGTGTGTCCTGACTGTGGTACAAGGGAAGGGATAGCGATTTGTGAAACAACGGTGATGCCGAAGCTTGAGAGCCCCTCGAGAGTTCTTTGGGTGGAGGAGAGAAGTTCCACTTGAGAGATTCCCAGGTCACGGAGGATCTGCGCGCCGACGCCATACTCGCGCATCATGGACGCGCTTTTAGCGACGAGGGCTTCCTCTCGGAGGTGCTGGACGTTAGGGTTTTTGTAGTCCGCGAATGGTCGACGTAGGTAGAGCACGACGCCTCGACCGCGTTCGCCTATCGCCGCGAGCGAATTTTGAAGGTGCCCCCGAGAAAAAGGGGTTTTCCCTCCGAATACATCGGCGACAGTGTGCTCAGCTTGCACTCGCGTGAGGACAGGGCCGCCTTGAGTGACATCGCCTTTTACGAGCGCCACATGCTCAACATCACTCATCGCTGAGCGATACACGATAGCGCGCACTTCTCCCGCTAATGTGGTTGGAAGTATCGCTTCGGCCGCTCGCCGCACAAGTGTCTCGTGGGCGAGCCGATAACCGATAAGCTCTGTAATGGTGATCGTGGGGAGTCGCTCTTTCGCGGCGAAGGTTCGAGCGGCATCAGCGTTTAGAAGCTCTCCTGTGTTGTCGAGGAGATCAACGTAGAGCGCGGCATCTGTGTGCTCGGCAAGGCGTACGATATCGAGAGCGCCCTCGGCGATATCGGTCTTTACGAGCACTCCGCCTTCTCGAGTCGCGACAGGAAAGATATGTCCCGGTTTCACGAGCGCTCTGGGCTGTGGTGTTCTGGCGCCGAGAATGCTCACCGTTTTAGCGCGGTCTGACGCGCTAATGCCGGTCGTAATTCCCTCACGAGCCTCTACTGAAATGTAGTGCGGTAGGCTCGTGCGCTGGTTGATAACGGTGCTGGGGCGAGCCATTGATGAGAGTAGAAACGCGTTCGCTCTATCCGGCGAGAGCGCCACAAGCGTTAAGCCTCCAGAGAATGAGAGGATCTGATTGATTCGCTCAGCGGAGATGTCTTCCGCGGGCGCGACGAGTGCCGCGCGCGATGTGCTGAGATCATCAATCAACACGCCCAGTTTTTGTCTTTTGAACTCGCTGAGAAAGCGAAGGAATGGGTGCATGCGGGGATTACACCAAACTTCTTTCGGCGTGTCACGGAAACTGGCGTGGATGAGTTTGGGGAGAGGTGGCTGCCACCTCTTGCGACTGTTGTGGCACTGGGCGCCTTGACAACCTGTTGATATTACTAGGGTTGGGTAGTGCTGTACTTTCCCCTAAAGGATCCTCATTTCCATTCCGAAACTATATTTGAACATGGAAGTTCTTTTAGTGGTTCCTCTCTGTTCGTGAAGTTCATGTAGTTCTTGTAGTTCAGTAGTGGTGTCAAAATGAAAACGGAAGTTCTTGAGACGAATTTCTCATCTCCTGAAGAGATGGATCGGGCTATCATTCGTGCTCGCCGCACGGCCTTCGTGGCTCGGTTTATTGTTCTGCGCGAGGGGAAGAGGACGAGGGCGCATCGAGTAATCGAGTGCATGGAGTGGGATGATCTAACCACTGTCGAGGAGCTAGCCTTCCGCTTCCGACAAGCGTTCTTCGAGAACGGCGACAATATGTTCCCGGTAGATAGGGATCTGAGACGGGCCGTCGCGCACTCGTTCCGATCAATTAAATTCTTTGTGTTCGAGTACGCGCTTCGCGCCACGAGCAACTTCGTCGATTCCTTGATTGATTACGAGCGCTCAAATCAGCTGCTATTTTGTGATGATGACGCGCCTAAGCCTGGTGGATGGCGATTGCCCCACGAGATCAAGCGGCTCAAGGAAGAGCAGCGACTCGGGGTGGTCAAGAAGACACGTGGGCGGCCTAAGCGCCAGAGTGTGCCTGAAAGCTCTGACACTTCGCCCCAGTAGGGTGGCGATAAGAACGAGCGCCTTGGGGCGCTCGTTCGAAGTCACGATCGTCTCTAATGAGGGGGCTCTTTTTAGAAGAGTGCGTAGATGAACGGCGAAAGGGCTGATCCTTGTGTCGCCACGATCAGAAGTCCGACGAGGAGAAATACGACCACCATTGGAACGAGCCACCAAGCTTTGCGCTCCATGATGAGTTCAAATATCTGCTTAACTGTTCCTGCCTTGCTCATGTCGTCCTCCCGTCAGTACGTCGTTCTAGTAAACACCATTGGCTTGTCGCTCACAACACGTGGCTGTATCTCAATGGCGGAGGTTGGTCTTTATGCCGCTACTTGGTCAGCGTTTGGAGCGTCATCTACCGGATCTTTCAGCTCGCTGATGATCTTATCGACTTCCTCGATAAGTGAGCCGATGGCGTATGCCCATACATACTGTCCAGCTTTCTTTCCGGTTAGTACCTCGGCGATCTCTCCCTTGTCCTGAATGCGGTGCTTAATGAAAAGCTGCTTGCTGTCAGTAAGGAGAACCATGTCGCTTGGGTTCTTGTGGAGTTTTGGAAGCTTCTTGCGAAGGTAATCGATACCTCGTCGGAATCGGTTAACCGGAAGGCCTTCTCGCTTCATGCGGAAGAGCCAGCAGAGGAGGATAAGGTCTGGGTAGGAGTATTTAGGTCTCCCACGACTCTTTGATTTGCCTGTCGTCGGTACCAGATTGGTTCGAGCGTAGTAATTGAGGAGCGCGAGACCGATTTTTTCGTTTCCACCCGTCAAGGTTCGGAGGATCTCTTGAACCTGTTTAGCGGTAAACTCTCGATCTAAAATGTGAACAGTCATCCCACTGGCCCCTGAACAGCCGAATACAACGCTTAACTGCAAAATGTTACTACAAGCATCTTTAAGTAACGGTACAGTGAGCTCATCGGTAGTGTCAATCTGCAAACTTGTGAGACTTTAATTTTTTGTTAAGTAGATCACTGTGATCATTAATGATCCGTTCAGAAGAGGACTCTGATCGATAATCCCTTGGTATGCCAGCCGGCTATTGCAGGGTGATGAGGGGATTACTCTGTTGGGAAATGGGAGCGGGAGGGGCTATTTTGAGGCGTCTGTGGATACTGATACGGGCGCTACTTGAGAGAGGCTAGAGAAGAGTCCTATGGCCGTCGGGACTTCGTCGAGTCCGGGAAAGTTCTCCTCTCGAACAGCTCCCGCGTGCCCAACGATCTCGCCGGCGATGTACATACTTGAGGAACCTCCCCCGTCGAAATTGAGTGCCTCTACGCAACGTAATTCTGGCGTTGTGAGGACGCTTTGAACTTGGTGAAGAGAGCTGCCGAACACTCCCGCTGTAACACGAAATAGAGAGACTCGATTTTTATCGTCAATGCAGATGCCTGATAAATTTGTTGAGCGGGACGACGCTTTAATCCCCTCGACGACTTGACCTTGAGATAGCAGTCGCGGTCCTGCCTGAACCGCCTCCACGACGCCGTCTGGATTGAAGGTATCTCGGTGAGATATGCCGATGTTTTTCGGGGTGGCGTACAGGATTCCGGTGAGGAGGTTGCCTCCTTTTTGAGTTTTTTGGTGCATGATGCCTCGACTGATTACAAGTCCTAGAGGCTTTCCTTGCTCGTCGAAGAAATTCGCGTTGACGCAGGCGATCGCTCCGCTCGCCTTGCACAACGCTTGAACGGTAGCGTGTTTCCAGCCGAATTCAGACGCTCTGATAACTCCAATTCGGTGGGTTTTTAGGTCTGAGCGTACGACCACCATGGAGGACGAAAGGATCGAGTCGGGGTTGGTTCGAAAGTTCGCTTGCTCTAAATCGGAGCCGATTTTGGTCCATGAAATTTCAGGAGCGGGAAGGTCCGCCGCGCACCATGTCGCGCTCAGGAGAGACGTCAGCGCCGCCAACCCAAGCAGGAGATTCGTCGCGCTGCGTGTATTCATACCGCAGCGCTCCTTTAGTGGGAGGTCTCAAACCGCGCGTTGAGACTCTTGGTGTTTACTGGGCGACCCTCGAGCGCGTCGAGGATCTTCTTGCGAAACTCATCCTTGAACTTTGAGGTGAATCCGCGGGTTGGCATCACAAGAGAATCTCCCAAGAAGCAGATGGTGTGGCCCGCGATCTGATTGCAGAGTGTCTCCAGGAGTTCGAGGTCTCCTGGGAGTCCGCCGCCTTCGTTGATTCTCTTGAAAATTTTAGCGACCCAATGCCCACCTTCACGACACGGTGTGCACTGTCCGCACGACTCATGGGCGTAGAAGTGAGTGAGGTTTTCGATGGCGTCTACCATATCAACAGAGTCGTCGAGTACGATCACGCCGCCGGAGCCGAGGAAGGTTCCAAGTTTATTCCATCCCTCGTAGTCCATTGTCGCGCCCTTGATCTCTTCGGCGCGAAGGATTGGTACTGAAGAGCCTCCAGGAATAACAGCCTTGAGCTTCGCTCCGTTCAGCATGCCGCCGCATTCTTCTTCAAGGAACTGCTCAAAGGAGTATCCCATCTCGACTTCGTAAACGCCTGGTTTGTTGATGTGCCCAGAGGCGGAGATCAGCTTCGTTCCCTTTGATTTTTCAGTTCCGATGGTGGCGTATGTGTCTCCGCCGTTGTTGAGGATCCATGGAACCGCCGCGTATGTCTCGACGTTATTGAGTACGGTAGGGGAGTAGTAAAGTCCCATAGTCGCGGGGAAATAAGGAGGCTTCAATCGAGGTTGCCCCTTCTTTCCTTCGAGTGACTCGATGAGTCCGGTTTCCTCTCCGCAGATGTACGCTCCAGCGCCACGATGCACCACAAGATCGAGTGAGTAGTCACTGCCGAAGATGTTTTTGCCGAGATACCCCTTGGCGTATGCTTCGTTAACCGCTTTTTTAAGTTGGTGGTATGGGTGGGCGTATTCACCGCGGATGTAGACGCACATCCAGTGGCTTTGTACCGCGAGCGCCGCGACCATCATTCCCTCAATGATAGCGTGCGGATTTTTTTCGAGAAGGAGGCGGTCCTTAAATGTGCCTGGCTCGCTCTCGTCAGCGTTGCATACAATGTAGGTTGGTTTACCTGTGTTGCGAGGAACGAAGCTCCACTTCATACCCGCGGAGAATCCAGCTCCGCCACGTCCGCGAAGTCCTGATTTTTTGACTTCTTCGATAATCGCTGTTGGATCCATCGAGAGGGCTTTTCGAATAGCCGCGTAGCCACCACGAGATTCGTACCCTGCCAAGGTGTGCTGGTCGGGTTGTTTGATGTGCTCAAGAAGTATCTGTCGATTCTGTCCCACGGTACTCTCTCTAAGGGGTCTATCTATCTAATAGGATAGAGCATAGTCGAAGCCGACTCACGCCGCAATCAACAGGTGCTCGGCCATAGCTCGTGATGGACGGAGGGGGCTATTTGCCCACCACAACCGAAATGCTGGCCTGGTCCTCGGCTACGAACTCTGGATTTGCCAGGTCGAATTCAACACTATTGTCAGTCGCGGAGTCATCCACGTCGGCGTCGACCTCAACCAGGCCATCATCCACCTCGGATCGCCCAACGAGTTGGAACGTTACAGTTCCAGGTTGTCCATTATACTCCTCGCCAGAGGTCGTAAAGAGCTTCTGGGGCATGTAAAAAATAAGGTAGATGGCGTCGTCCTCGTTCGAGGCCACATTCACGGTGGGGCTAATGTCGTAATCTTTGTCCTGAACCGACAGGAACGCTGAAGAGTGGACGTATTTGAGGCCCGGTGGATATCGAAACTTTAGAGCGATGCCGTTTGAGTGTACGTCACCCACTTGGGTTGAGACTTGAGCTCTATCGCCGGTGTCTATCTGAGAGGGTTGAACGTCGAGGGTGACCGTGGCCGCTCCAGCGAAATCGCCCCCCCCACCACCGCCGCCACCGCATGCAGTTAGAAAACCAAGGGTGAGGGGAAGTGTCAGGAGGGAGAGGAAACGGTTCTTCATAGTCTTAAGCTGTTCAAACGAATTCATCCATTGGTATAGAGGCTTTTACGTGCGGGAGCTAGTACCCTTCTCGTGCGAGTTTGGGTGTTTAGAGTGGAGAACTGAGCGTGCTCCCTAGTCCCATGCTTGGGGGAGTTAAGAATTTGGGGGAGGGGCACGCTTTGACTAAATTGTGCCTCCCCATATATTCTTGTGTCGTCCATGGATGGGGGTAATTGCCCTCACTCCTTACAAAAATTCGATAACAGCGCCCGATACGTTTTAGTTCTCTGGTGCGTGTACTCAAGGAGCGAAGTTTCCTGCCATGACCCAACCGGTTCCCCCAACGTGTCAGTCTCAAAACGAACAGCCTTCGGTACTTGGTAATCGCGGCGCAAGCAATTCAGACGCGCCTCAGAGTTGGTGGAAGAGAGAGCTCTCGCTTTGTTCCGCGCTGGTAGCGGTCCTCTGTATTGCCTATGCCTATGCGTTTTATCAAAGCATTGGCGAGTATTGGTTTCATCCGGGATGGACAACCGACGATGCGGTGCAGCAGGTATATCCCCTCCATGAGGTAACGCACCCTGGAATCTTTGCGGGAGATCTTCAGACCGAGGTGATGAAGGGCTATCTCGCTCCAGCTCATTACTGGTTGTGCTACGGCGTCACGATGCTTACAGGTGACCCAATCATGATGAGTCACTGGGTTATGCTGATACAGATGACCCTTGCTGTCGGGTTCTTTTTTGTCGCTCTGCGCGTCGCCGCGGGAACAACTCCAGCGCTCTTCGGCGTTATGTGGTTGTTTCACAGCCGCAACCTAATGCAGCGTATTACGGGAGGTCTTCCTCGTGGATGGACGCCCGCGATTTTTTCCGCGTTTTTGTATTTCGCGTTGACTGGTCGCCACAATGCGGTGCTTGCGACGATCCTGATCGGATGCTTGCTTAATCCCCCAGGCACTATGGTGGTGGCGGTCGCCTATGGAGCTCTTTTGCTGTGGCGATATTGCGTAACGGCGGGAGACGAGCGCAGAACGTACCGGAAACGTATCCTCACACTTGCTCTCGCCGCGCCTGTTTTCGCGATAACGACTTTAGGCGTTGTTCATCGCCCAGAGAGTATCGGTCAGATGGTGACCTTCGAAGAGGCTTCTCAAATGGCTGATTTCGCCCGTCCAGGTGGGCGCTTCCCATTCTTGCCATTTAATCCTGTTGTCTCAGAGGTGCGAACGATTGGCTTGGAGACCTTTGTCGCTCGTTTTTACAACCCTCCTCGTATCGTACGAGCGGCTATGCCGTTCGTTGTGCTTGGAGCGATGGGAGTTTTGGCGCTCGTCGGAATTCGGAAGAGGAGAGTCGTTTTTCCGGCCGAGATCGTTACCTTCGGTTTAGCGGCTCTCACGGTATACGGACTCTCTCGAGTGCTTGCCTTTAAGTTGTATGTTCCGAATCGCCATCTTCAGATACCGATGGCAATCTTTTTTATATTCGCGTGTACGGTCGCGACATGGCGGGCTTTTTATCGAGGGCCGCGAACGACTCCAGAAAACAAGGAAGCCTATAAAGATAGTCGCTGGAAGTACGCGTGGACTAGTACGGTCGCTCTCTTGGCTTGGGGGGGCCTTGTCTATGCAGGCTCAAGCACGGGTCTGATAGGCGCGGCCAATTTCAACTACTCCAGAGATAAGAAGGGTGGGGCTTTTGAGTGGATTAATAAGAATACTCCTGAGTCCGCGCTGATCGCAGGGCATCCAACACACCTTGACGGGGTTCAGCTCTTCGCGGTTCGCCGAGGGTATGTGACGACGGAAACCACGCATCCATTCTACAAAGGATACTACGCCGAGATGTACCGACGTAACGAAATTTCGTTGCGAGCTCACTACGCGGCGACATTAGAGGAGCTTGTTTCCATTTTGGAGCCTGAGGGGATTACGCATTTTGTGTTCAGGCGCTCCGACTTTTATCCAGGCGCTATGGATGACGTGAAGTTCTTCGCTTCCTACAAGCCGCTTACGGATACGCTCTTTTCGCGACCTGAGTCTCAGTACGCTTACCGGCAACTTCCACCGACAGTGGATATGGTTAAGTATCCGTTTATGCCGTACAAGGATAAGTTCTCGGTTGTTGTAGACGTTCAAGCTCTCAAGGAATTCCTCAAGAACTCCAAGGACGGGTCGAATGCGGCTCCACTGACGAACGTATCGAAAGAGCCACAGAAGGTCGCTCTCAACGTTCACGGTCAACGATAGGATTACTATTTTCTTAAGGGATAACGCTGTGTTTCGAACAAATCTTTCCAAAGCGCTCCTCTGTGTGTGTACCGTCTTTGTCGCGGCTTTTTGGGCCGCCGATATTACTCCTCACGTGTGGGGCTCTCGCGGAATGTCGTCACTGTCAGATGGCGCGCTCGACTCGGACGGATGGATTCGTAACAGCGCGACTGTGACGATAAAGGGACTCTCGTCAGTCGGAAATCGGGTTGAGGTTAATTTTAATCCGGGTCGTCCAGGTGCTGAAGAGCCGGGGCAGGTGGCAGTGTCTGTGTGCGGTGAACCTGAGCAGACGGTGACCGTCACAAGCGCCGCTCCGTTTCTCTTCTCTGTTCCCAAGGGGTGTTCTCCGATTCAGCTGGCTTTTCGTGGGTTGAATTTCTTCACTCCGAAGGGAGAGACGAGCGGTAGGCTCCTTAATCTCCAGGTTTCGAAGTTACGAGTGACCTCGCCGCTCGGGTTTCCTTTACCTGAGTTTGGCACCTTTCTAGTCGCGGGGTGTGCAATTGGGCTTCTCGTGGCGTTGAGTGTGTTCGCGGCCGGCGCGTTCGGTACTCTCGCTGGGTACGGAACTCTATGCGCTGTTGTGTGTTTCGGTTCCCTAAGCGGACTTGAGCCGCACAAATTTGAGCCCCTCTGGTTGTTTGTCACCGCATTACTGGCTGGAATGTGTCTGGCTCGTTCTGAAGGTAGGCAGGTAGAGCGACGAGATACAGATTCGCGCGCGTGGTTGCTCGCCGCTCTTACGGTTGGTGTGGCTCTTCGATTCTATGGAATTTCATTCGGTCTTCCATCCACCTATCATCCAGATGAGGTTCCAAAGGTAAACGCGATCATGCGCATGGTGGATCAGAACACCTGGGATCCCCAGTACTTTCTCCATCCATCGTTGCTGCTCTATTGCACTTATGGAATGAACTGCCTGATCCGATGGCTTGGCGTTGATGGAACGTTCCGTGATACCGCTTTTTTGGCGGGGCGACTTGTGAGCGCTACGGCCGGAACGTTGTCGATTATGCTCACCTACGAAATCGCTCGACGATTATTCTCTCGCCATGTAGCGGGTTGGAGCGCGATGTTGTTGGCCGTTTTCCCTCTTCATGTGACGTGCAGCCGTTACCTTAAAGAGGACGCGCTTCTTACGTTCGTGATTCTTTCGTGTGTTCTCACGACAGTTATCTCAGTTACTACCAAGCGCCGATGGCTTCTTCCAGTGGCGGGATTTTTGGCTGGATGCACCGCGGGCGCGAAGTACTCCGGGATCCTTATGGCGGTTGTTCCTTGTTCGGCGCCGTGGTTGGTGTCTCGTAGTTGGAAGCCCGATATTCGTTGGCTGCCTGTAGCGTTTTTGGCAGGGGCGATTGCTCCGCTTGGGTTCTTGTGCACAACGCCGTACGCGGTATTGAACTCGGCGAAGTTTATTAAGGACTTCTCTTCCGAGTCTCGCCATATGCAGACTGGACACACCCAATCCATCGACGCGTGGGGGCAGTTGTGGATGTATCACTTCTGGAGAAGCATCAAGCCGGGAATGACGGCTATCGTGTCTCTCGCCTCTATTGTAGGTGTAGGTTTCTTGCTCCGTCGTCGCAGAGTTGAGGATCTTCTTATCGTTGGCCTCGTAGTGCTCTTCTACCTTCCGGCGGAGTTTGTGAAAGCTAAGCCGGCTCCTCAACCTGAACGTTACATTCTTCCGTGTTTGCCGTTCCTCGCCATTGCATTGGCGGAGTTGGCTCGCAATCTTCGAGCGCGAAAGGGGCTCTCCTTCGCGGTACCTCTCTGCATGGCGGCTTTTGTCGCGATGCCACTTGTGCGCTCAACCTCATTGGCCAGTGAGATCACCTATGATACTCGTGAAGAGATGGCGGATTGGATGCGTCAGAACCTGCCAGCCGGAAGCAAGGTGCTCATGGATTGGTCTCCGTACAGTCCACGATTTCACGACAACGCGTTCAATATAGATTACATCCCGCGGGCTAATATTATCCCTAGGCTTGATGTTGCGGCTCTTAAGACGTCGGGAGCTGATTATCTTATTCTCTCAAACCTTTACTACGATCGGTACTTTAAGCAGCCAGAGTCCAATCCGATTCTGCGCCAGCGAATTCGTGAGGTGTTCGAGCGAGTACCGGTGGTGCGACAGGTTGTTCCTGAGCACGGGACGTACGGGTTTCACAATCCCGTTCTCACTCTCTTTTCGCTGAAGAAGGACGATTTCGACGCGCTGGACACGGAGATTGTGAAGAAGCGCATGGGGCAAATCGCGGAGACCTCGAATGATGTTCGCGCTCGAGGTAAGTGGTAAACGGCTACGAGCAAGCGGAGGCGTTGGCTTGCAGTCGCTTTTTTCTGTGCCGCCACTAAGGCGTTCTACGAGCTCCACTCTTTGATGTTCTTCTCCCACTGCTCTCGGTCGTACCGATTGTAGTGTTCGGGGTAGAGTCCTACGCACATATATCCAAGCGCGCCGGCTACTTCTTGGAGCCTATCCCACTCCGAGGCTAAGCAAAGGAGGATTCCCTTCTCCGGCCCGATAGCTGGAAAGTGCGCGATGAAGGTTTCTTGCTCCGAGTTGCCGTGATGGAGAACGAAAGGGACTTCAACAGAGAGATTGCAATCAGCGGCCGCTTTTGAGCAGCAAGCCCCTATGCGAGTCGCGTACACCTTATTCCAATTTATCTCTTCGGATGCTCCCATGGGTCTATCCTGGTAGGCGTGATGAACGCTCAGCCTAGTTATAGCTTACGTTAATGTCCACATAGCCATGCGTGAGGTCGCACCCCCACGCCCGTGCCGCGCCTTTGCCGAGGTTAAGGTTAAGTTTGATTGGTACGTCGCGTACAGAGAGGAGTTTGCGAATCTTTTTGCGGTCATGCGCGACTATCTTGCCTCGCTTCATGACTGGCGCTCCAGCGAATGTGAGGTCTACCTTGAGAGGGTCGACCTTTAGAGCTGGATCCTTTCCGGCCGCGGCGAGCACTCGACCCCAATTAGGATCCGCTCCATGGATAGCGGTTTTTACGAGAGGTGAGTTCACAACGTTGAGAGCGATACGACGCGCTTCGCGCTCCGTTCGCGCCCCAGTCACTTCAACTTCAATCAATTTTGTAGCGCCTTCCCCATCTGCCGCGATGAGCTTGGCGAGATGCTGGCATGCCTTGGTTAAGAGCGCGGTGAACGCGGCTCGGTGTTTAGGAGAAGAGAGTTTCTTTCCTTCCTGACCGGTCGAGAAGATCGTTACCATGTCGTTGGTTGAGGTATCGGTATCAACTGACGTCATGTTGAATGAATCATCCACAGCGGACCGTAACGCTCGTTGAAGAGTTCGAGAATCAACCTTTGCGTCAGTCACAAGGAAGCCCAGCATGGTCGCCATGTTGGGCGCTATCATTCCCGAGCCTTTCGCGCATCCGGCCACCGTGACGCGTTGTCCGGCGATGGTGGTAGAGACGAACACCTCTTTCTGTTTGAGGTCGGTTGTCATGATCGCTTTCGCGGTGGCGTCTCCATTTCGAGCTTGAGGATTCGAGAGGAGTTTTTGAAGTCCGTCGCGCATCGTATCCATGGGGAGCGGTTTGCCGATTACGCCCGTAGACGCTATCGCTACCTCACTTTGTTTAATCCCCAGGAGTTTTGCCGCGATTTTTGCTGTCTCTTTGGCGTCTCGCATTCCCGCGCGCCCTGTTCCAGCGTTCGCGTTCCCAGAGTTTACGATCAGCGCTTTTAAGGTGTTTTTCTTCATTGACTGCTTCGTGTGAAGAAGCGGCGGAGCCGCGAACGCGCTCCTAGTGAACACTCCCGCGCTTCCATAGGCTGAGGGGACGAATATGAAAGCGAGGTCTTTCTTGCCGTTATTTTTAATTCCGGCGGATATACCTGAGGCGTACACGCCGGCGAGGGACGTAAGGTTTTTCTTTGCCATGGAAAATTTGATTAGCACAGAGCTAAGGGGCGCGATAGCTCCTCTTAAAGCATGGGGATACTACCGCCAACATTTCCAGTGTTGGTTACTAACGCGGTCTGAAGGGGGTAGCCGCGGGGCGGAAAGTTGGGGTGGCTGTCGCTCTAACATAGAGCGTTGGGGCAGGGCGAGGTGTAGGCGTAGCAGTTGGTCGAGGAGATGGAGTCGCGGTTGGCCGACGTGTCGGTGTCGAGGTTGGGAGAGGCGTTGGAGCTGATGTTGGGCGTTTCGTAGGTGTGGCTGTCGTGCGGATGAATGGAGTTGCCGTAGGTCGTGACGTTGGAGTTGAAGTGAACGTTGCAGTTGGGGAGCTGGTCCGTGTCGATGTGGGAATTGCGGTGTTCGTTGGAGCCGTGGTTGGGGATGGCTGAACAACCGGCGCGCTGGTTGGAACGGAAGTCGCCGTAGGCACAGGTGTTGGGGTTGGAGCTATCGTTGGGGGAACGGACGGGATAGGTGTCGTTGTTGGAGCGGAGGTTGGGGTTGTTCCGTTCGAACACTCTCTGCTCGCTGCCGCCACCGCGTCGTAGCCGTTCACCACAGAAGGATAGACCGACCTTGTCGGAGGCAAAAACATATTGAGGTATCGTGAGTGACGCCAAAAAGAGAACGGTGATGCCTAGGGGGCGAAGAGGGAGCTTCGCCTTACTACTCCACATAAGGCGGATTTCGACATTCTGCCCCCGAGCCTAAAGCTCAAAGCGTTCGAATTCTTCAATTCCAGGGTTCTGTTACGGGGGTTCAGTGTTGTGCTTTGAGGGAGTTACCTATGAAGCCCATCTTCCCCTAAGAGAAAATCCGCAAAGAAGGAGTGTTTTCTTACGGAAACCCGAGTCGGCGGCAGGCTTGTTCGGGAGTGCCCAAATAACTCTCAAGAAGGTGAGTTGTCCTGGTAGGTTGGAGGCGCTTCAACCCTTTGATCTCTCTAGGGCGTTCGGCTATAACCACCAAGCGTAGGTTTCTCGTGACAGTTGTTGTGCTCGCAGTGCAAGGAGCATCACGGACGGGTGACAGGTGACCCCGAGTACACTGCCGACCGAAACTTTAGTGGCGTGGTTGAGAGCTTAGACTTCCTAGTCGCTCCTTCCCGTCGGTTACGTTGTGGAGAAAAGAGCATGAATATCGCAGTTGTCGGAACGGGATATGTAGGGTTGGTGGCTGGAGCGTGTTTCGCTGAAACAGGAAACGACGTGATCTGCGTAGACATCAATCAGAAGAAGGTTGATGCCCTCAACAACGGGCAGGTTCCAATCTTCGAGCCAGGGCTCGAGGACCTCGTTAAGAGCAACTCAAAAGCGGGTCGTCTCAAGTTTACCTCATCAATCAAAGACGCCGTTGAGACATCTGACATCATTTTCATCGCCGTAGGCACTCCTCAGGATGAGGATGGTTCCGCTGATCTCACACACGTTCTCGCTGTTGCTCGCGCGATCGGTGAGAATATGAACGGTCCAAAGATTGTGGTTGATAAGTCGACCGTTCCAGTAGGAACCGCTGATCGCGTGAAGGCGGAGATTCAAAAAGTAACAAAGATACCAGTCGAGGTAGTGAGCAACCCAGAGTTCCTCAAAGAGGGAGCCGCTATCGACGACTTCTTACGCCCAGACCGCGTTGTGGTCGGTGTCGCCAGTGAGCACGCCGCAAACGTGATGCGAGAGCTTTACGCTCCGTTCGTTCGTACGAACAATCCGATCCTTGTCATGGATGTGCGTTCAGCCGAGATGACCAAGTACGCGGCGAACACCATGCTCGCCCTTCGTGTGTCTTTCATGAACGAGATCGCGAACCTTTGTGAGCAATCGGGCGCTGATATCAGTAAAGTTCGTGTCGGAATCGGAACTGACTCTCGAATCGGAATGAGCTTCATCTTCCCAGGAATCGGCTACGGTGGATCGTGTTTCCCGAAGGACGTTCAGGCTCTCATTCGAACTGGTAAGGACCACAAGGTGGACCTTCGAATCGCGCAAGCGGTTGAAGAGGTGAACAAGACCCAGAAACAGCTCATGGTTCGTAAGATCGTAGAGCACTACGGCGAGAAGAAGATAGGAAATCTTACCTTCGCAATGTGGGGATTGGCCTTCAAGCCAAAGACCGACGATGTTCGCGAGGCACCAGCTCTCTCCATCTGTTCTGAGCTCGTGAAGTATGGAGCTCGTCTTCAGGTGTTCGATCCTGAGGCTAATCACACCTTCAAGGAGAAGTTTGGTGAGCACTCCAATATTGAATACCACGAGAACAACTACGACGCGCTTAAGGGAGCGGACGCTCTGATTGTTTGCACGGAGTGGAACGCGTTCCGTCAGCCAAACTTTAAGAAGATTAAGGCGGAGCTCTCGTCTCCAATCATTTTCGATGGTCGAAACATCTACGAAGTTGGTGACATGAGAGCTCAGGGGTTCACCTACTACAGCGTGGGTCGACCGGCGGTTACTTGGTAATCTAGTTGTTGGTTTAAGGACGAAAAGAGGGGTTATGGCACGAGTTGTGGTTTCGGGAGGAGCGGGGTTCATTGGTTCCCACCTCTGTGATGTTTTGCTCTCTCAAGGGCATGAGGTAATAGCGGTTGATAACCTCTTCACAGGAACCAAGCGCAACATTCGTCACCTCAAGGATAATCCGAACTTTGAGTTCCTTCGGCATGATGTGACTGAGCCGATCCTTCTTGAGTGTGACTTCCTCTACCACTTGGCTTGCCCGGCGTCGCCAGTGCACTACCAGTACAACCCGATCAAGACCATCAAGACGAATGTTACTGGCACGATCAACATGCTCGGAGTTGCGAAGCGAACACATGCTCGGTTCTTCCTCGCTTCAACCTCTGAAGTGTACGGCGATCCTCTTCAACATCCTCAAAAGGAGAGCTACTGGGGGAACGTAAATCCGATTGGCCCTCGTAGTTGTTACGATGAGGGTAAGCGCGTAGCTGAGACTCTCACGGTGAATTACAAAGAGCAGGGGCACGTCGATACGCGCATTGTTCGAATCTTCAACACCTACGGTCCACGAATGTTGTTCAACGATGGACGAGTGGTCTCGAATTTCATCGTACAAGCCCTTCGAGGCGAGGACATCACCGTATACGGTGAGGGCCAGCAGACACGGTCATTCTGTTTCGTTGATGACCTTGTCGCTGGTTTCATCGCCACTATGAACAAGGAAGACTTCCACGGGCCAGTAAATCTGGGGAATCCGAATGAGATGACGATTAAGGCGCTCGCTGACAAGGTCATCGAGATGACTGGTTCTAAATCGAAGATTATTCACAAGCCACTTCCGACAGATGATCCTACTCGACGCCAACCAGATATCTCTCTCGCGAAGAAAGAGCTTGGATGGCAGCCGAAGGTGGATTTGGAAACCGGACTAAAGAAGACGATCGCTGATTTTGAGGAGCGTCTTCGAAACGGAGAAGAGCCTCGATAAACGTGGCTCACTAAAAGCAGTAAAAACGTGACCACTAGAGATAAGATCCGAAATTTTAGCATCATCGCGCACATCGACCACGGCAAGTCTACCTTGGCGGATCGTATCCTTGAGGTAAC
>CANLCB010000010.1 GCA_947488865.1 Deltaproteobacteria bacterium
CATGTAGTACAATCCAAGAACGATATCCTGGGACGGTACGATGATTGGCTTCCCGTTAGCTGGGCTCAAGATGTTGTTGGTCGACATCATGAGAACGCGAGACTCAACCTGCGCCTCTACAGAGAGAGGAACGTGAACAGCCATTTGGTCACCGTCGAAGTCGGCGTTGAACGCCGTACAAACGAGTGGGTGAAGCTGGATAGCCTTTCCTTCGATAAGGATTGGCTCAAACGCTTGAATACCAAGACGGTGGAGTGTCGGAGCTCGGTTAAGGAGAACTGGGTGTTCACGGATAACCTCATCAAGGATATCCCAAACAACTGGCTTCTCCTTCTCAACCATCTTCTTAGCGCTCTTGATAGTGGTGACATAACCACGCTCTTCGAGTTTGTTGTAGATAAATGGTTTGAAGAGCTCGAGCGCCATCTTCTTTGGAAGACCGCACTGGTGAAGACGAAGCTCTGGGCCTACCACGATTACGGAACGGCCTGAGTAATCTACACGCTTTCCGAGAAGGTTCTGACGGAAACGTCCGCCCTTACCCTTAAGCATGTCGCTTAAGGACTTGAGTGGTCGCTTGTTAGGACCTGTGATTGTTCGTCCACGACGTCCGTTGTCGAAGAGAGCGTCAACCGACTCTTGAAGCATGCGCTTCTCGTTTCGGATGATGATGTCTGGAGCATTCAGCTCGATGAGACGACGGAGACGGTTGTTACGGTTGATCACACGACGGTAGAGGTCGTTAAGATCACTCGTAGCGAAACGACCACCATCAAGTGGAACGAGAGGACGAAGGTCTGGAGGAATAACCGGAACTACGTTTAGGATCATCCACTCAGGTTTGTTGTCGCTCTGCTGGAAAGAAGTAAGAACACGAAGTCGCTTAGCGAGCTTCTTCTTCTTAGCCTCTGAAGTTACCTCTTTGATCTCCTCACGAAGCTCCGCGCAAAGTGGGTCAACGTCGATAGCCTTGAGGAGCGTAAGGATCGCCTCTGCTCCCATTCCAGCCTCGAAGCCTGAACCGAACTCTTCACGAGCTGTGCGGTACTCACGCTCGGTGAGAAGCTCGCCCTGCTTGAGGTTAGTCTTTCCAGCGTCGATCACAACGTACGCTTCGAAGTAGAGAACCTTCTCGAGGTCTCGCAACGTAAGGTCAAGAATGTTTCCGATACGACTTGGAAGGCTCTTAAGGAACCAGATGTGCGCTACTGGGCACGCAAGCTCGATGTGGCCCATACGCTCACGTCGAACTTTAGACTGGATTACCTCTACACCACACTTCTCGCACACAACGCCACGGTGCCGAAGTCGCTTGTACTTACCGCAGATACACTCGTAATCTTTAACCGGACCGAAAATCTTAGCGCAGAACAAACCATCGCGCTCTGGCTTGAGCGTACGGTAGTTGATCGTCTCTGGCTTCGTTACCTCGCCAAAGGACCAGCTTCGGATCTTGTCTGGGCTAGCCAGCGAGATCTTAAGAGCGTTGAATTTGATCGGATTCTTTGGTCTCTCGAACAAACTAAATAAATCGTCCATGTGTCTCCCTCACCTTGAAATCAAATCGGCTGAAAATCGGCGGAGCCGCCGTCCTTAGACGGCGGCTGCTGTTTGGTCTGGCTCGCTCGAAACTGGGGTTTCGAGAACCTCGCCTTCCTTCTTCTCTTCGACGAGTTCTACGTCGAGACAGAGTGACTGAAGCTCCTTCATCATTACGTTGAAGGACTCAGGCAAACCTGGCTCAAGAACGTGCTCGCCCTTAACGATCGACTCGTACATACGAGTGCGGCCGGCGACGTCGTCAGACTTAACGGTCAAGAACTCCTGAAGGGTGTATGCGGCACCGTATGCCTCAAGCGCCCACACCTCCATTTCTCCGAGACGCTGACCTCCGAACTGAGCCTTACCACCGAGTGGCTGTTGGGTAACCAACGAGTATGGCCCAATTGAACGTGCGTGGATCTTGTCGTCGACCAAGTGGTCAAGCTTCAGCATGTACATCACACCGACAGTTCCCTTCTCAGCGAACGGCTCACCTGTGCGACCGTCGTAAAGCTGAACTTTACCGTCAGTCGGAACGCCTGCGGCAGAGAGCAAATCCTGAATCTCTGTCTCCTTTGCGGCATCGAACACTGGCGTAGCTACTCGAACTCCGCTCATCTCTCGACGAGCGAGGTCGATTACGTCGTTCTCAGAAAGTCCGTCGAGGAACTTCTCCTGCTCTTCGCTCTTGTAAGCGGTGCGGAGAAGGTCACGAATTTGCTTAACGGTATCCTTCTTAAACTGTGGGGCTATTTCGATACGATCAGCGCCAGAAAGCGGATCAACGATCGACTCAACGAGATCTCTAATTCGACGACCGAGGCTGTATGCTGCCCAGCCGAGGTGAGTCTCGAGAATCTGCCCAACGTTCATTCGAGAAGGAACTCCGAGTGGGTTAAGAACCATGTCTACTGGAGTACCATCAGCGAGGTACGGCATGTCCTCTTGAGGAAGAACTCGGGAGAGAACTCCCTTGTTTCCGTGACGACCGGCCACCTTGTCACCAACCTGGATCTTACGCCGCGTAGCAACGAAGACCTTCACCATCTTGATGATTCCAGGGGCGAGCTCATCACCTTCCTTGAGACGCTTAATCTTCTCATTGAGGTACGCACGCTTGTTGTTGACGAGCTGTCCAGTACGAACAACGATCTTGTTGATCTGCTCCTGGATCTTCTCGTCACCAACCTGAATATCACGGAGATACTCGAACGATACGGAGTTGAGAATCTCAGCGTTCAACTGAACGTCTTTGCCGATAAGCTCATTACGCTTGTCGTCGATGAGACGGCCTGTTGTTGCCTTGTCTGTAAGGAGCTCAACGATCTCCTTCATAGCCGCGTCACGCAGGATGTTGATCTCGTCACGTTGATCTTGCTCAAGGAGAGCGATCTCTCGCTTCTCAAGCTCGATGGTTCGCTCGTCTTTGTCTGTTCCCTTACGAGAGAAGACTTGAGCCGAGATGATAGTTCCCTCTACTCCTGGCGGGAGCTTAAGACTGCTATCACGAACCTCTCCAGCCTTCTCACCGAAGATAGCTCGGAGGAGCTTCTCTTCAGGGCTAAGCTGAGTCTCGCTCTTCGGAGTAATCTTACCAACGATGATATCGCCAGGCTTAACTTCCGCTCCGATGCGGATGATTCCAGACTCGTCGAGGTTCTTGAGAGCCTCTTCTCCTACGTTTGGAATGTCGCGAGTGATCTCTTCCTTTCCAAGCTTCGTGTCACGAGCGATACACTCGAACTCCTCGATGTGCACTGACGTGAACACGTCATTCTTCACGAGGTTCTCACTGATGAGAACGGAGTCCTCGAAGTTGTATCCGTTCCATGGCATGAACGCCACCAAGCAGTTCTGACCGAGCGCGAGCTCCGCCATATCTGTGGACGGTCCATCAGCCATAACCTCATTCATCGCAACCTTCTCGCCTACTCGAACAATAGGACGCTGAAGGATACATGTGTTCTGGTTCGAACGTCGGTACTTAACAAGCTTGTAGATATCTACACCTGTATCGAGTGGATCATCCGAGATCTTGTCGGCCTTGATCACGATACGGTCAGATTCAACAGACATGACCTTACCAGGGCGTTTCGCTACAACTGTCGCGCCGGAGTCACGAGCTACGATGTGCTCCATTCCAGTTCCAACGAGTGGAGCCTGAGCTCGGAGACACGGAACCGCTTGACGTTGCATGTTCGAACCCATCAACGCGCGGTTCGCGTCGTCGTTCTCAAGGAACGGAATGAGTGAAGCCGCCACGCTCACGATCTGCTTCGGACTTACGTCAAGCTTTGTTACCTCGGGTGGAGGAACAAGGAGGTACTCACCGTTACGGCGAACTGGGATCGATTGATCCTCAAGGTTACCCTTCTTGTCCATCGCTACGATAGCTGGAGCGATCGTCTCACGCTCTTCTTCAAGAGCTGAGAGGTACACGATATCGCCAGATACTCGACCGTTGTTGTCGACTACGCGGTACGGGGTCTCAACGAATCCAAACTCATTTACACGAGCGTATACAGCGAGAGACGCGATAAGTCCGATGTTTGGACCTTCAGGAGTCTCAATTGGGCAGATACGACCGTAGTGAGTCGCGTTAACGTCACGCACCTCGAATCCGGCGCGGTCACGAGTAAGACCACCTGGTCCAAGGGCAGACAATCGTCGCTTGTGAGTAACCTCTGAAAGCGGATTTGTCTGATCCATGAACTGAGAGAGCTGGGATGAACCGTAGAACTCCTTCACTACAGCGGCCACTGGCTTGTAATTGATGAGGTCCTGCGGAACGAGGGTATCAATATCCTGCATTCCCATGCGCTCCTTAACGGCGCGCTCCATACGAACGAGACCAATTCGGTATTGGTTCTCTATCAACTCACCAACGGCACGAACACGTCGGTTACCGAGGTGGTCGATGTCGTCGATAGAGTAGCGTTGACCGTCGGAAGAGTTGCGCAGCTCAAGGAGGTAACGAACAGTCTCTTTGATATCCTCAGGAGACAACACACCCTGGTCCATCGGAGGAGCCTCACGGCCCTGCGAGATGTACAGCTTGTGGTTCATCTTGTATCGACCGATATCAGAGAGATCGTATCGATCAGGATTGAAGAAGAGGTTCTTGAATGTTGCCTGAGCTGTCTCTGGACGAGGAGGATCTCCTGGTCGCAGACGTCGGTAAATCTCGATCAAGCTGTCGATTGCTGGACGACCAGACAAGCGAGAGTAGAGCGAGTTATCACCACTCATCTTATCAGAAACGAGAGTCTTCCAGAGCGACTCACCAATGTGGTTATCGTCGAGGTAAAGAACTCGAATGCGATCGAGGCCAAGCTCGCGCTGAAGGGTAATCTTGCCCTTCTCAACGATCTCGCCCTTAGAGTTAACTTTATCAGCCTTAAGCTCATCGCCAGCGTTTACGATGATCTCGAATTGCTCGCAGATAGCCTTAGCGTCTTTCTCATCAAGCTCAAGCACCGCTGGTCCGATGCGCTCACGGATGACATCCCATCCAACAAGCACCTCGCCCTTCTCAGCGATAAGCTCGCCGCTCTTAGGATTAGCTACGTCCTCAGTTGCCTGAATTACAGTTTCAGCGGCAATCATTCCGATTACAGCCTCGGGGCCAACCTCGAGCTCGTCGATCTCAGCCTCTTTCATGCGTCGGATAACGGCCTTGTTAAACTTTCCACCCTGCTTAACAAGAACCTTTCCACCAGCCTTGATCTCTCGAAGAGCCTTTTGGCCCTCAAGCTGATCCGGCTTGAACTCCTTCGTAACGAGCCCCTTAGCGCCGAAGATAATCGTGTCAGTCTTGTAGTAGCTGGCAACGATATCGTCCGCTGTCATTCCGATAGCGCGAAGAAGAACGGTCGCGTTCAACTTACGACGTCGGTCGATACGAACGTGGAGAACATCCTTCACGTCGAACTCGAAATCGATCCATGAACCACGGTACGGGATAATGCGAGCCGAGTAGAGAAGCTTGCCTGATACGTGGCTCTTTCCATCATCATGGTCGAAGAACACACCAGGTGAACGGTGAAGCTGGCTAACGATTACACGCTCAGTTCCGTTGATAACGAAGGTTCCACGCTCAGTCATGAGCGGGATCTCTCCGAAGTACACAACGTCTTCCTTAAGAGCGCTCAAATTCCGAGCGCCAGTGTCAGGATTTACGTCCCAAAGAACGAGCTGAATGGTCACTCGAAGTGGAGCGGCCCACGTCATTCCGCGATCGCGACACTCGTCTTGATCGTACTTCGGCGTTCCGAGGTTGTACGACACGAACTCCAGGGAGGCAGTGTTGTTGTAGTCTCGGATCGGGAATACCGATTTGAAAACTTTTTGAAGTCCAACCTCTTCCCGCTTTTCAGGGTCGACGGTGGCTTGGAGGAATCGCTCGTACGAGCTTTTTTGAATTCCTATCAGATTTGGGATTTCGGCTACTTCGCCGATTTTTGAGTAGCTTTTTCGGAGGCGGAGATTGGTCTTGATTTTTGATGTCATACGTAAGTGACTCTAAAGGCAAAAAGCCCGAGCCGCCCGGGTGGAGGGCCAGCTAGGCTGACTGCGCTTTTTCCCCACTCCACTGCCCGAAAAGCACCGGCTACATGGCGTGGGATGTTACAAGTGGAGCTGACAATAACAGAAGACGAAACGGAACTAAACCCTTTGAGCTCTCAAGAGTTATCGTGCGTTTACCATCGCCGCTGCCAGTCAACTCCTATCAACACGCCCATAGCGACGCAACCCCTTTAGGTTACGCCTCTATGGGCAAGCTTCTTTTATTGCTGACGGGGCTAGGCCCCGATAGCAACTATAGAGCCAACGCCGTTTGAGGGCGTTGGCTTACTAGCAAGCGCAAGCTTACTACTTAAGGCTAGCCTTAGCTCCGGCTTCCTTGAGCTTCTTAACGAAGTCCTCAGCCTCAGCCTTAGCAACAGCTTCCTTAACGAGCTTTGGAGCGCCGTCAACAAGATCCTTAGCCTCTTTAAGGCCAAGTCCTGTGATCTCACGAACCACCTTGATCACCTTAACCTTCTCGGCACCAGCGTCATCAAGCATGATCGTGAACTCGGTCTTCTCTTCAACAGCAGCTCCTGCACCTGCAGCAGCACCAGCTACCATAGCAACTGGAGCAGCAGCGCTCACACCAAGCTCTTCCTCGAGCTTCTTTACCATCTTTGCAGCGTCCATCAGGGACATTGCCTTGATGAAATCAACTACGCCGTCGAACGTATACGACTCAGACATGGTTATACTCCTTTCCTTACGACACAACTAAAAACAATTAACTATACAATTTCAGCCCACCGGCTCAACCTGCCCCAATTAAGCAGCTGCTGACTCCCCTCCGAGCTTCTTTCGGTATGCCTCAATGGATCTCACTACCTGAGCACCAGGCTCTGAGAGTACTCGAACCAAGCGAGTAGCAGGCGCCGAAATGAGGCTGAGCAACATAGCGAATGTCTCTTCTCTGCCAGGCAGCTTCGACAACGAATCTACCCCAGCAGCATCGACGTACGCGCCATCAAGCCAAGCCCCTTTCACTCGAAACTTATCATTAGCCTTCGCAAACTTTGCGAGCACCTTAGTTGGCGCTATCACGTCAGCTTCCGAAGTAACTACAAGCGTTGGACCGATGATAGTCTCAAGGAACTTAGAGACGTCATCCTGCTTTCCATCGCTTTGAACTTTACTTACAGCCAGTCGAGCAAGGGTGTTCTTAACAACACGCGCCCTACAACCAGCATTCTTGAGCTCACGTCGAAGTTCGGTAACTTTAGCTACCGTTAATCCACGGTAATCAGCGCAAACCGCAACCTGAGCACTCTTAAAATTGGAGATGAGCGTATCAAGCTCAACTTGCTTCTCAGCTTTTTCCATATCAAAAACTCCTTACGCCCTATCGACCTTCACTTACGCTCGAAGAGCTGACACATCCAACGCTACACCTGGCCCCATGGTGAGGGAGATAGAAGCGGATTCAAGATAAAGTCCCTTCGCTGTCGAAGGCTTCGCACGATTCAGAGCTTGGAAGAGCGCCGAAACGTTGTCCAAGATCTTTGCGCCACCGAAAGAAGCCTTTCCTACAGCGGCATGCACGACTCCTGCCTTATCAACGCGGTACTCAGCGCGCCCAGCCTTAACAGACTTAACGGTCTCACCAACGTCGAATGTTACAGTTCCGACCTTAGGAGATGGCATCAAACCACGTGGTCCAAGGAGCTTTCCGACTTTTCCTACCTGAACCATCATGTCAGGAGTAGCGACAACGCTATCAAAGTCAAAGAAACCGCCCTTGATCTTCTCAACAAGGTCGTCACCACCAACGAAATCTGCTCCAGCGGCCTCCGCCTCCTTAGCCTTGTCTCCCTTAGCGAAAACAAGCACTCGAACCTGCTTACCAAGTCCGTGCGGGAGGGAGATCGAACCACGAACGTTCTGATCAGCCTTCTTAGGGTCAACCCCAAGACGAACCGCAACTTCAACGGTCTCATCAAATTTAGCCGACGCGGTTGAAGCTACAACCTGGCAACCCTCTTCCAAAGAGTAGAGCTTGCCATCTTGGACTTTCTGTCGCGCTGCTCGAATCCTCTTTCCTTCTTTCTTTAGAGCCATAACTACACTTAAAAACGTATGCAAACTGAATCTTCGAAGGTAATTAAGCCCCCTTTCAGTCGTCTCCCCTCTTTATTACCCTTATCAACCGTGTTTGGTCGGGGCCGCGAGGAGCCGGTAGCCTAGGGACTTACCGCCCAGAAGTCAATATCTCCAGGGTTATTTGAGAACATCAACACCCATGCTGCGCGCGGTTCCAGCAACGATCTTGAACGCTGCCTCCTCGTCGTAGCAGTTCAGGTCAGCCATCTTCTGCTTAGCGATGTCGTAAACCTGAGCTTTGGTGAGCTTTCCAACCTTATCCTTGTTTGGAACAGACGAACCCTTCTCAATTCCAAGGGCCTTCTTAATGAGGAAGGAAACTGGTGCAGTCTTGAGCTCGAAAGTGAACGAACGGTCCTTGAAAACAGTAATGATTACAGGAACGACCTCACCTTGCTGCTTCTGCGTGCGAGCATTGAACTGCTTGCAGAACTCCATGATGTTCACGCCGTGTTGGCCGAGAACTGGTCCGATAGGAGGAGCTGGATTGGCTTTTCCACCCAACACCTGCAACTTAATGTATGTACTAATCTCTTTTGCCATGTACCACCTCTAACTACAAACTTTCGACGCACTAGCAATTACAGCTAGTTAGCATTTCTCCACCTGCATGAAATCGAGCTCGACTGGAGTAGCACGCCCGAAGATGCTGATCAACACTTTGACCTTACCCTTCTCTGGTCTTACTTCCTCAATCGTTCCATTGAACTCAGCGAACGGACCATCTACGACCTTCACAGCATCGCCCTGCTCGAAGTTCATCTTAGACCGTGGCGAAGCCGCTCCCTCTTCCACCTGGCTGAAGATGCGCTTTACTTCATCTTCAGAGATAGGCTGTGGAGCTGTCGCATCACCGACGAAACCAGAGATTTTTGGGGTCTCCTTTACCAAGTGCCAGGTCTCTTCATTGAGAACCATCTGCACAAGGATGTACCCAGGGAAGAACTTGCGAGTTGAGGTCTTCTTCTGCCCCTTCACCAACTCAACAACGGTCTCCTGCGGAACGTGAACCTCACCGAAAAGGTGCAAAAGATTGTTAAGGCGTACACGCTCCTCAAGAGCCTGCTTAGCCTTCATCTCAAATCCAGCGTACGCCTGAACGACATACCACTTTAAATTCTGCTCACCCGTGCTTGTTTCCATATCCAATCACTCCTAGCCGAGCATCTTTCCCATCAGCCAGTTAAACGCGAGGTCCATAACGAAAAGGCACATCGAAATGAACACGATGATAAGGAGTACTACTCCCGTAAGCTTCATCGCCTCCTGCCGCGTCGGACTCTGAACTTTTTTGAGTTCGTCGATACTCTCCGCGATATATCCTCGCGAGGAGCCTGATGCGGCACTTGCTACCTTATCGTTCATCTAAAATCCTAAAATAACTCAATAAAATCTGCCTGGATTTGCCGAGACTGACCTATCGATTCACCCACTTACATACCCTTTTGGGGGCAGTCTAAGCGCAGCGAATGCGCAAGGTAGCAGAATTTCAAGGCTCGAGCAAACAGGCGCCCGTTCTTAGGCGGGCACCCCCAATTTGGCTGTAATAGCCCCCTCCACATACTCCCGGAGAGGAACAACCTTGCAGGTGGTAAGTACCTCGCTCGCGAAAGCATGAATAAGGAAGTTCCGAGCCTCCTCACGTCCTACTCCACGAGAACGAAGATAGAACATAGCATCTTCATCAAGCTGACCGACTGTCGCTCCATGCGTACACTTCACATCATCCGCCCAAATTTTGAGCTGTGGGCGAGTCTCAATGCTAGCCGATGGCGACAGAAGCAGCGCTTGATTCGACTGAAACGCGTTCGTCTTTTGCGCGATCTGCTCAACGGTAATCGTTCCAGAGAAGACTCCCCGACTATCATCAGCGTAGATTCCCTTGAAGTGCTCACGGCTCTCAATTGAAGGCTCGATGTGGTGAATCAGTGTTGAGTTATCAACGTGCTGAGATCCATTTAACACAGAGAGTCCGTTCAGAACTGAGAACGCTCCACTTCCCTTCAAGAGGTTGTTGATATTGTTTCGCACCAACGCGCCACCGAAGGAGAATACATGCGTCGACACCGAACCACTTCGTCCCTGGTCAACGGTCATGCTTGCGACATGAAATGCATCTCGCGACTCGTCCTGGAACTTGTAGTAATCAACAACAGCGGCATCGTCCGCATGGATCTCAACAACAGGAAGAGCGAGATACTTCACGGAATCAAGAGCGACATGGCTCTCAATAACAGTTAGCTGAGATTGCTCGTGCGCTTTCACGTACAAGCGTGGGGTCAACACTGTTGACGCGGCATCCTTAGTGACCACATGGAGCACATGGAATGGGCGACTAACGACCGCCCCCTTCTTCACGACGAGCGAAACGGCGTCAGTGGTGAGAGCTGTCGCGAGGGCCGCAAAACACTCTTCTTTGTGCTGACCAAGAGAACCGAAAGGAGCGTCAGACCCAGCGGCCAAACGCCCAACGGTTACACCAGCAACCTCATCCTTACTTGAGAGAGCGTCGTTAAACACTCCATTCACAAAAACCATGAGGTAGGCGTTAAGCTCTGGAAGAACGAACGGCTCAAGATCTTTCCTGGTGACAGCTGCAGCTACGGTAGCCGGAAGCGAGAACTCTCCCTTCGCGATAACGTCAGTGTCTGTATATTTCCAGCTCTCCTGTCGAGGCGTAGGAAAGAGCACTTTATTCCATACAGCGAGAGCCTCAGCGACTACCGCCGACATCGAAGACTGAGACGAACGGGTTTGAGCAACCTCAATCGCCTTGGTCACCCACGATGGAGACGTCTGAGCGCTCTCAATTTTTTTCGAAGCAACACTCATGGTACCCCTTACGCAGCTGAAAGAGTCTCTTTGAAGGTAGAGTATCCCTGGCTCTCAAGCTCAAGAGCGAGCTCTTTACCACCAGACTTCACAATACGACCGTCGATCATCACGTGGACCACGTCTGGAACGATGTAGTTAAGCAATCGTTGGTAGTGCGTGATGACGAGCATTCCGTTCTCTTTCGAGCGGAGTCGGTTCACACCATTAGCAACAATTTGAAGAGCGTCGATATCGAGGCCGGAGTCAGTCTCATCAAGGATGCAAAGCTTCGGCTCGAGTACCGCCATCTGGAATACTTCGTTACGCTTCTTCTCTCCTCCGGAGAAACCTTCGTTAACCGCTCGCTTAAGCATTTCATCGCTCAGCTCAAGAATCTTCGCCTTCTCTTTAACGAGAGTAGCGAAGTCACGAACAGAAAGAGCTGGCAGTCCGCGGTGCTCCCGAGTTGAATTGAGCGCGGTGCGCAAGAAGTAGGTGGTCAACACCCCCGGAAGCTCAACCGGGTACTGGAACGCAAGGAACAATCCTTCACGAGCTCGCAACTCAGGGTCAAGCTCAAGAAGCTCTTTTCCAACGAACTCAACGGAGCCCTTTGTGATCTCGTACCCCTCTTTTCCACCGAGGATGTTTGCGAGAGTGCTCTTACCAGAGCCATTCACACCCATGATGGCGTGAACTTCACCTGGCTTGATCTCAAGGTTAATACCTTTGAGGATCTCGCGACCGTCCTCACCCTCTACGCGCGCGTGCAAATCTGTAATTTTAAGTAAGCTGCTCATGCTTCTCTCCTATCCTACGCTTCCTTCAAGACTAATCTCTAAGAGGCGTCTCGCCTCTACCGCAAACTCCATCGGAAGCTCATTAAGAACTTCCTTACAGAATCCATGAACGATCATCGACACCGCGTCCTCAGTCGAGATTCCCCGCTGATTGCAGTAGAAGATCTGATCCTCTCCGATCTTCGACGTGGACGCCTCGTGCTCCACTGTCGCGGTTGGATTCTTCACCTCGATGTATGGGAACGTGTGGGCTCCACACTGATTCCCCATGAGCATCGAGTCACACTGCGAGAAGTTACGAGCGCCATCAGCGCCTTTCATAATCTTCACGAGCCCGCGATACGCGTTCTGACTTCGACCAGCCGAGATCCCCTTCGACACGATCGTGCTCTTGGTGTTCTTGCCGATGTGGATCATCTTGGTCCCCGTATCGGCTTGTTGTTTGTTGTTTGTAATAGCTACCGAGTAGAACTCTCCGACGGAATTATCTCCCTTGAGAATGCAACTTGGGTATTTCCACGTGATAGAAGATCCGGTCTCCACTTGAGTCCAGGAGATCTTCGAATTCTTTCCGGCGCACAAGCCACGCTTGGTTACGAAGTTGTAGATTCCACCCACGCCTTCTTTGTCACCTGGGTACCAGTTCTGGATCGTGGAGTACTTGATCTGCGCGTCGCCAAGAGCAACGAGCTCCACTACCGCCGCGTGCAACTGATTCTCATCTCGCATCGGCGCGGTACACCCTTCCATGTAGCTTACATAGCTTCCCTCGTCCGCGATGATGAGAGTTCGCTCAAACTGACCGGTCTTTGCGGCGTTGATTCGGAAATAGGTCGAAAGCTCAAGCGGACAACGAACTCCCTTCGGGATGTAGCAGAAGGATCCGTCCGTAAACACCGCTGAGTTGAGGGCAGTGTAGAAGTTGTCCGAATGAGGAACCACGGATCCGAGGTACTTCTTAACCAAATCAGGGTGATTCTGGATCGCCTCTGACATCGAGCAGAAGATAACCCCTACTTCCTCAAGTTGCTTCTTGAACGTGGTAACCACGGACACGGAATCGAACACCGCGTCGACAGCGACCCCGGAAAGCGCTTTTTGCTCGTGGAGGGGAATGCCAAGCTTTTCGTAGGTCTTAAGAAGCTCAGGGTCAACCTCATCAAGGCTCTTAAGCTCAGGCTTCTTCTTAGGCGCTGAGTAGTAAATGATGCTCTGATAATCGATGGGTGGATAGTTCACGAAAGCCCAGTGAGGCTCCTTCATCGTGCACCATCGCTCGTACGCCTTAAGGCGCAACTCTAACATCCACTCTGGCTCATTCTTCTTGGCCGAGATGAATCGAATGATATCGGGGTTGAGGCCCGGCGGTGCCGACTCAGTCTCAATGTCCGTGTAGAAGCCATACTTGTACTCTTGGCTCGTAAAATCCTCGAGGACATCGGTACTCATACTGACTAAGCTCCCTTTGTTAGCTTTGAGAAATCTGTGTGGTGGACTCACGCCCTACCCCTGCTAAGGGGCTCTCTAGCCGAGCGTAGTATAGCGCTTGCGCGGTACTAAGTCGGCTTACGGGCTCATTTTTACTTAAAAAGACCCTAAATGCTCACCAGCGCCGAGCAAGGTACCAATCTTGAGCATTTTATTCAAGTATAGCACCTACGGCTAAAAAATAAGAAACATTCTCTAGTTTCAGTCGCTTATAACAACCGAAACACCCGGAAAGGTCGGAACCTCCGCATAGGAGGCCTGAAGAACCCACCTTAGTAAGTTCTGATAAAACCCAAAGAGGGGGATCTGGTCAGCGACCTGCTGTCGAACCTGCTCTCGGCGACTCTTAAATCCGGCATGACTCTCCTGGGTGAGGTGCTCTCGCTCCCTCCAAAAGTTGGCTAGAGGCTGAACTTGGACCTCGAAGATCTTCCCGCCCCACATGACCACAGACTTCATTGCTTCCCATCCACTCTGCTTACCTACTGAGTTTAGGTAATCCTTCGTTTCGAGGAAATTGAGGGAGATTGTCTTATCGCTCACGGCCTCCCCTACCGCCTCTAGAGCTTTCGTGTCCCATGTAATTGACTCAAGCTCACGGTGTAGGGCGACAACTTCTTCCGGCGTTCCAACAACTATCTTCACGCCAAAGATATCTTTGACGTAGTAACTCAGGTGTCGAAGCTGCTTGTCTTTCGTGACGAGCGAATCGAGTCCAAAAATTTCGTCAACAACCTTATTCCACAATTCCTCTTCAGCTTTAATACGGCTGATGATCTTGTGCACCCCATGAGAGTTTGGCTCGGTAGGTTGATACTCAACCATGTTAGCCACAAGCGTAGGAGAGCCCCAAGCGTCCCCTTCGAGATACTGTAATTTTCGGAGCTGCCGATTCCCTAAATCGAGGTCGATGGTCGAATAAAGGTCCTGACGAGAAAGAAGCTGCGTAAGTGTAAAACGCTCGTGTTTCTTGGGCGTTTCACCAATCACCACACTTTGAAGCTGATAGTGCCCGACCAGCGAATTACAGAACAGTTCGCACAGTCTATGAAGGCTCTCCTCCCCTCGCCGAATCATTCGGTCGAAAGCGGCTCTACAAGCACGGAGATGAGCCCGAGAGAACACGATCTCATGATGCTTGGATGGATCGCGCTCAAGGTCGTCACGTAGATGAGACAAATAAGCGACTAAATCGTTCAGGAGAGGTTCTTGACTGACCATCCAGAGAGGAGAGCGATGCCGACGCTGCTCAGATGGCGTAACGGCGTAATCGTCCTCAACAACAAGTTCTTCTGGGCGAACACTCATCAGGATTACCGGCTCATCCTCCGCGCCTCAGAGCGGAGAATTTTTAGAGAGGAGTACGGATGAAAGCGATGTGCACGGCCTGAGGGAATCGAACCCCCAACCTGCGGATTTGGAATCCGCTGCTCTACCAATTGAGCTAAGGCCGTAAATCGGCGGAGAAGTTATCATATCTGTCAGAAAAGGAAACTCTTCAGATCACATCGCTGTTGTCCCAGCCTTAGTTTCGACTCTCATGGGACGGGCGATAGGTGAACGCGGGCCATACACATGCCGCAAATGGCATTGTTCAGGCAGTCTAAACATTTAGCCGCACAGAGCATCAAAGTATGAAATTGGAAAAAAGAAGGTGGTGGTGAGAGAGGGATTCGAACCCCCGTAGGCCGTAGCCAGCAGATTTACAGTCTGCCCCCTTTAGCCACTCGGGCACCTCACCATGAGGAAGTGGACGTTCGACGCTAGCCTCAGATAATTTCAATCAGAGGCAATCAAAATGGAGCCCATGACGGAACTCGAATCCGTGACCTCTTCCTTACCAAGGAAGTGCTCTACCGACTGAGCTACATGGGCACTCGTCGTTGAACGCGCGGGTATTATGGGCAATTCCCCCCTTCAAGTAAATACGCTCGGTTGGAGGATTTTAAGCGGAGGCCGTCTTTTATAATATCGCCCCCTTATAATTACCAAGAGTTGAGCTCCACACCTTGACCCGGAGCTCAAAGCTTGAGAGAAATCAGGAGGATTAGTCATTCCCACCCTATCGGTGCCTGGAAAGACCCCTTAAGCCATCTTAGCTCAGTTGGTAGAGCAGCGGTTTTGTAAACCGCAGGTCGTCGGTTCGAGTCCGACAGATGGCTCCAACTTCCCACCCCCTCCACTGTTTCCCCGTATCACTAAACAACACACGATAGCCCCATGGCCTGTGCCCTCTCATGGCGACATCCGAGCGCTTGCGGAATCGTCAGGGCACCTCAGAGCTTAGGGCATGGAGCGCCTAGAATACGTTTATTTTGAAGCGCTCTCTCCCACTCTGCAGGTGTCACTATCCCGCACGAATAAGGAGAAATCATGAAACGATCACATCTGTTCCTCGCACTGGCAACTTCACTTTCAAGCTTTTACTCAGTCACAACCTCACACGCGGAAGATGTCGCGATAGACCGCCAATCGCGCGCGTTTAAAGAAGCTCAGAAATCTCTGACTCACTCAACAGAAGTGTACAAAGCGATCTCAGAGGGACGAGACGGGAAGCGAGTCCCATCCTCTATTCTTGAGCGCACCAAGTGCGTGGCGGTATTCCCGGACACAGTAACTATCTCCGCGGGACTTGGCGGAACACACGGAGACGGAGTCGGCTTCTGCAAGTCCTCCGCCGGAACCTGGGAGAACCCTATGTTCCTTAATCTAACCGGCGGCAGCCTCGGAATTCAGGCAGGAGTAAAATCCGCTGACATCGTGCTGTACATTACAGGCGACAAAGCCGCTGAAGCCCTCAAGAAAGGGAGCTTCGCTGTAGGTGGCGAATTAAGCGCCGTAGCGGGAACATACGACAAAACGGTCGTTGCTCCACAAACGCAAGTGGTCGCGTACTCGCGCACCGAAGGACTATTCCTCGGAGCGAGCATTGATGGAGTAAACATCTCTCGCGATGACAGCGATGAGCGTGCCTTCTACGGAACACGAGAAGCAACGCTCACCTCCAAAATGCCAAGTGACCTTGAGCGTGATGTAAACGAATTGCGGAATGTGCTTCCACCGCACGTTGGATAACGTGAACACCTAAACAAGGGGCGCGATACGGATCGCGCCCCCTTTAAATCTCCGAGATGGACATTGTCTGGATCATTATCCTCGGATTCTTCGTGGGCCTTATCGCCAGAGCGATAATTCCTGGCAAAGACGCTGCGGGCTTCATCGTAACTACAGGCCTAGGAATGTCTGGAGCCTTGATTGGTGCCACTATTGGACGGCTACTAGGCTTTAGACATAGCGATCAACCGGCGAGCTTCGTTATCTCGGTTCTCGGTGCCGCAATCTTACTACTCGCCTACAAACGCCTCTTCATCTCAGAAAGCGAAGCCAACTAGCTCCGCACCATACCTTGAAGCATCTCAATCAACTTGTGCACAACAGTAGCGTCGAGTCCCTGTTTACCGGCGAGATACGACGCTTGAATCGCCAACGAAACGTATACATCGACGAAGTCACCACCTTTTGAACGCAGCTCCTCAATGTGCCGTGACACCATCTCCTCATCGCCTCGAGAGATCGGACCAGTTAAGGCGCGAGCGGTTCCAAGAACGCGCGAGTTGTCCACAGCACTTTGAACCAGTGGCGCCATGAAGGCGCGGTAGACCTCAGGAGATATCCCAGCGCCAGCGTAGAGACGCTCTGCGCACTCGAGGATCGTGACGATGTAGTTACTGGAGAAGACATGACCTACATGCAGTACGACCTTAGCCTCAGTATCGACTTGAAACACCCGAGCACCAATTCTCTCAAAAAGAGATTGCACACATGAAACGGCTTTGGAGTCTCCTTCTAAGGCGCAATAGGTGTCTCTAAATTGATCAACCGCCAGGGACGGCTCCGCAAAACTTCGAATTGGATGAACACTGGCAACATCAGCGCCTCTTTCACGGGCGGCCTCCAGCACCTGCGACGAAAGAGCTCCACTGCAATGAAACAGAACATCCCCTTCTCGCAGGCTCGAGTGACGGGCGAGCTCTTGAGCGACGCCTTGAATGGCGGGGTCAGGACTTGCGATCATCCACAAGGAAGACGGAGGAAGTTCAGCTATCGAACAAACCGGAGCCCCCGAGCCAATAAACGAGACCGCCCTCTCTGAGGATTCAAAGGTGCTGTTGCATACTCGAACATCAGAAATACCAGCCACAGAGGAGACCAGTTTTCCAATACTCTTTCCTAACCGGCCACAGCCGATGATATTGATCGCTCGAAAGTCCACCCCTCCACCCTACCGAAAAGAGATGAAGAACATCAAGTTCACGAGCAAGGGGAATAACGCCGCCACAAGCAGATAGAACTGAGAGATACCGCCATCGAAATAACGAGAAAGAATAGCGTTTCCAGCAGGATTAGGAGCGTTCGCGACTATTGTGAGGCCTCCCGCGGAAACCGCGCCAGCGACAACTAAATATTTTAGATCATCTGAGAAGTGAGGAACCAGGGACGCAAGATAGGTGATGGCCGCGTTATCATTGAACGCTGAGAGCACTATCGAACTTAACAACAAAGCGGCGTCTCCAAGACGGTTCAGTAGAGGTTCAATCCACCACGCCTGAAACGATCCGTGAATCACCAGACCAGCCAAAAAGAACCCCACCAAGAGCGGCATCCTAAGCGACACAGCTCGTTGGTAGTACCTAGTCGCGTCCACAAACGCGAGAAAAAACAAGAACCCCCCGATCACAAGTTGAGAGCTCTGAGAGTTAACCACCGTCCACAGCATGAAGAGGAGATTGGCCACAATAACCGCGACGGGCGCGGCTTTCTCGGATACTGGATGAGCCGCGTCAAATGGTGACACCCTACGCGCCAGGGTGCGGAACTCCCTTCGAAATAGGTAGAGACACGCGGCGGTTGAGAAACAAATCGCTCCCGCGGCCTTCCACCCGAAGGTTGAGAACATAAATCCGGTGTCCCATCCCCACCGACGAGCGATGATGACCACAGGCGGAGCGGCGAAATGAGTGAGCAGTCCGCCTACCGAGATATTAGCGAAGAGAAGCCCCACGGTAGCATACGCCAATCGATTTGAGGGCTTGTATTTGAAAAAGTGCTGTCCCAGCAAAAGAGCGCAGATGGTCATGGCGGCTGGCTCTGTAATAAGGGAACCAAGCAGCGAACCGGCTATGAGAATAGTCGCCCACCACGACGCGGGAGAGCCTCCCAATAGTCGAGCACCAAGCGAGAGCGTTCGTTCCGCCAGGTAAAGTATCGGTTGTGTAGCGGCCATCGCCATTATTACGACCACGAAAACGGCCTCGGTAAAATGCACCGAATGCTCAAGATACTCTTTGGTCTGCGCCCATCCCTTCGACAGACTAATCACTACAATAAGCGGAATGGCCCATATGCCGAACACCGCCTCAAGCTCTCCAAGATAGTGGAGCACTACGGTGACAAAATTTAGAGGCGCCTCTCGCCCCTGCTCCCCTTCTCGACGCGAGAGCCATTCAAGATGTTCGGCCTCCTCACGCTGCTTCGCCCAGCGCAGAAAGATGGGGGCACAAAAGGTATGCACAACCGCGGCGAAGAAAATAAGAGTAGCAAACAGGTTCAACGGCTCCACAGAGACTCGGTGGAGCAACACCTCAAAGAGTGTGGAGAGATGCTGGTCGTCGTACGAGAGGATACTACGCGGGAATACCGCGCCCATCGACTCGCCCGTTGAGACAACGAAGTCGCCCAACGGCGATGACCCCAGGTTACATAAAGAGAAGAGTAGTAGGAAAAGGGTCATGGTAAGAGGATAGTCTGCCGCCCCCAACCTGCAAAGAACTCTTCAGCTTTTCGGCTACGAGTTATCCGCATTTGGGTTCCCCCTAGATTGTACACTCTTCAGAATCCAACGATGTGATCTCCGCCGGAAGTT
This sequence comes from Deltaproteobacteria bacterium, assembly GCA_947488865.1. Taxonomy (GTDB): domain Bacteria; phylum Bdellovibrionota_C; class UBA2361; order UBA2361; family OMII01; genus OMII01. Next base: position 19,234 of record CANLCB010000010.1, read on the forward strand.
CACAACCTCCCGGCGTGGCGGTCGACAACCTAGACTTTCCACTAACTCGCAGAGAATGAGAAAATGTTACATCTCCAAGAACCGCAAAGTACTCAGCGTCAACTAAAGACGGAACGACCTTCACACGAGCCTCAAAGTCATTCAGAAGCCCGTAGTAGTGCGCATCGAGAGTAACTATCGGCAATCCAGGAAGCGACCGCTCAGGATTCACCACCAAGGCGTATGACTTCGAAAGAGTATACGCGTCGGAACGCACAACAAGGAGATCATTATTCGACTTTACTGGCGCGAATCGACTTCTTGGAACCTGCAACGCTGTGGCACCCTCGAAAACCTCAATCGCCGCTCCCATCGCAGTCTCTATTTGAATTACCTTGCGGCTCCCCTTGTCCCGCGGATTAACGGTCTTACGATTGCTAATGAGCGGCAACGGAATGGCCCCCTCGTGCTCACGAGCCACCTTTAACACCGCCTCAAGATCGAGCCAGATGTTATTAGTGTTAAAGTGCTTATAGAGGGAAACATCTTGGAACTGCGGGATTATTCCACCATCTGGAGTAACAGGAGCCTGACTGCTCTCTCGAAGGAGAAAACGACCGGTCGATTTCCGTCGAGCCAGGTGACCTCCCTTCGCGTCGGCCTTCGTTCGCTCGGCTGTTTCCATCAAGAACGGAGCGCCGGTCAGCGCAAGATACCCAAGAATTGCCGGCTCCACACTGGCTCCGAGATTATCCGCGTTCGCTACGAACAGGTATCGCTTCCCAAGTGAGAGCAACTTCTCGGCCAAGCCAGTGGCCAACAATGAGGCGTAAATATCCCCATGCCCAGGGGGATTCCAATTCAATTCCTCATTAGGCTCCGCCGCGGGCATGAAGGTATCCGCGTAAACTTTGGGATGTCGATGCTGCAAGAAGGAGCTCGGCAGACCAGATGGAGAGAGGTCCGCGTATGGCTTCATAGCGTTCCGGACATCCGAGTCGGTCGAAAAGCTCGTCATGTGGATCAGCGGGATGTGAACACCCATGGAATCTCCAAGGGCTCGCAGCTGCAACGCTAAGATGTCATTGAACGTATACGAATCTTTGACTTTAAGAAGAGACTTCGCTCGCTCCAACCCCATCGTGGTGCCGAGACCGCCGTTAAGTCGAACGACTACTAACTTATCGAGCAACTTTCGTCCCTCGATAGAGAATTCCTTTCGCCGCAGAAGCTCATCTAACGTATCCAGCTTTTCAATGGGCTCTATCTCGTTCTCTTGAATGATTCCGGTTTCCCCCTTGAGCACGCAATGGAACAATCGCTCAAAGTTGGTGATCACTGGAGCCGGCAACCCATCCTCTCGCATTTTTTGAGAGGCAAGCTCTAACCCTCGTTCTCCTTCACTCACCACGAGACACTCCTTCCTAAATGAACATACACCCGGGACTTTCTAGTCGAGCCCGCCAGCATCATGCTAAAAAAAATGGGTTTGCGCACTACTAAGGATTGGCTACTCACGCCCAATGCTCGCCCGATATACAGCGGCATCATGGGTTCGAACCTCATAAAGTCCGGTGTCTATAGGCAATAGCGCGCCGTCCCCATCCGACAGGGAGACCGATCTTCCGGTGGCAAGGTTGGTGACAACGGTAGCCGCGCCGAGACTCATAAGCAACCGAGCGCCCCCATCTGTCGACACGTTGAATACATGGCGCCCAGCAGGCACATACCCCACCTCAAACTCCGAACAGGGGGTCGGGAACACCAAGAACCCCTCCGCATCTCGAATCGGGAGTATCGGCTGCGGCCTTACGGGATCATACGTAACCATCTCAAGCAAAGTAGAGACGTCCTTGTATTTCGGAGTAAGCCCTCCCCTCACCACATTGTCAGAGCAGGCCATACATTCAACCAGATCACCGGCTAAATACGCATGAGGAAGGTTAGCGGGTATGAAAATTCCACGGCCCGGCTCTATCGTAATAACGTTCATGATAAACAGAGCAATTAATCCGGGGTCTTCGTCACCATACTGTTCTCGAAGGCGATGAAAGACTTCTGTCTCAAGCCCTTCGCCTTTACCGTGTTTGGTTTCGCGAGCGATCTCGGCGACCAGTGAGGCCGTACGCTCAGGTCCTAGCGCGAAGAGGCTTGAGAACACGGTCCGATACAGATCGCGACCAGCCAATTCAAAAGAAGCTCCGCCAAAGAGTGCCCCAAGCATGGGCAAACGATTGAGCACTTCCCGCAAATCACCGATAGGCTTGAACCCATACAGCAAAGTTACCGGGGAAAGTGGAAGACCAATCTCAGGTTTGTGACGAGCGTCGGGATAATTTTTAGAATCGAGCGCATGCAGCCGCTTGGCCCTTACAGCGTCAGGATGGGCCTGTATCGACAATCCATGAGCCTCATTGATGGAAAGCACCTTAAGGAGAAACGGCAATTCAGACGAGTATCGCTCGGCCGCGACACTTCCAAGCAACTCGACAGCATTGCCCTTCAAGAAAGCATTAAGCGGACCTCTCGTCTCAGCATCAATGAGCACTTCAGAAGGCATGGAGTCGTGAGCGCCAAGCCAATACTCCGCAAGACAGGCCTCAGGAGCATGCCCCGGAACGATCGCAGATATGCGAGACTCGCGTCCTACCTTACCCCACGAGGAGGTCTTCGCTTTTCCGATTATCCGGAAAGGGGCTTCACTCTTTTTTACGAACTGACCTGAACTCACAGAGCCTCACATCCCCGACATTCTAACCGACCCACAGCATATTCCAAACGCCTGTGGAACAGCGTAACGGGAATCGATCTCCCTTACAAGCATTCGAGCTGCAACCGAACCCTGATTAGACAGCATCCGCAGCTTGCGTAATTGCAGTGGAGGGCCGGCGGCCTCGCCGGCCGCCGGCACGAATGTTGCGGGTTAAGAGTGAATGCCCGATGCTCTTGTACCCGCGGCCGTCGAGGCCGCCGGCCCTCCAAGGATTCGACGTAGCAATAGTAAAGAATCGGTGAATCGTTTCTAGGAGGGGGCTAGACGGTTACTTTTCCCAACTGAAGATCTAAGCCCTTAATAGCCTTTCGAAGATGGGGCATCTGCGCTTTGGCCACATCGAGAACGGCGCGCTTTTGCGAGTCTGAGAGCACTCCGGTTTGCTCCACAGTCACAACTTTTTTATCCCGCTCCTCAACCACTAGATGCGCCATCGGCACTGGCTCTCCGCCCACAGGCGCGGGAATTAGCGCATAAGAGAGTGCGGGAGCCCGCACACGCGCGCCCCGTCCATAAAACTCGTCGGTTCCGGCGATCATTCGATTACGAATCTTAATATGCTCGTCTCGGATCCCCGCAAATCCAACGATTATCCCCACGCCCTTTACCTCCACACAGGACCACGGCAGATACCCTCCCCCTCCGCCGAAGCCCCCGAAATATCCTTGAGCAAATGGCATAGAGTGTTTCCGAACCTCATAGATGTCGGAGATTGTTTGCGGCCTCCAAATCGCCGGAGCCTCAGGACCAGAGAGACGATACGAATTTTTGAATGGACTAGCGTCTACAACGACCGGTTGGTAACCACCATTGCGGTTCTCAAAAAAGGCCACCGCAATATTATGAGTGATAGAACCAAGGCCTATAAGATAAACGTCACAAGGAACACCTCGCGCAACAAAGAAACTTCGCGCTGCCGATGCTGAGTCTACGCACTGATGGCCATAAGCGCCCGGCAAATCCGGAGAAGCCCCCCACTCAACAAAAACTTTCGAAGCCAAGCGGGCGAGCATCTGCCTCGGACTCTCTTTAACCTCGCCATCATTCTCTCCAGACAATCTGGACAGGCGAGTCGCTGGTTTATCAACCTTGAGAGAACGGGCCCCAGTGCTGTACCCGTATTTCTCGAGAGGAAAATGAAGGGCCGCGACGCGCTCATTAAATTCGCGGCAAAGCTCTAGTGCGCGACCCGAAAGAGATTGGAGAGTCGTTACTAGCGCTCCACCTCCTTGCACCTTCGACTCAAGAGCGCTCGAAATAGCGTCAACTTCCTCCTTCCTCCACTTACGCTCGTCATAGCCGTTCCGAAAAGGAGGCATTTTTGCTTCTGATTTTTTATTAACGAAAGCCGCCACGACTTTTGCCATGCTCTCAGAGGGTTCGTGACCCAGCATCTCAACTCGGAAACGATGCGCATCCACCACTGGCAGGCGAGACACACTCTCCTCAACGGCCTTCCACCATGTAGCATCCGAGCAGGTTTTCGTTATTTCTCTCCACGCGCCAGAATCGGCAGGAGAAGAAGCGTAGAGATCCGCGATGACCAACGCAGCACGAGTCGCATTGCTACCCGCGATACTGGCAAAAATCTCCTGAGTTTTTTCGGCGTGGCCATCCCGCACATAGCGCCCAATCGTCTCCACCATTTCGTAGTGAGGCTTAGCGAGCACTTCTCGAAATGTTTCGATTGGCAAAGGCTCATTACGTTGGGAGCGCTTCTCTGGTTGATGAGTGGGCATTTTCACCACAGACTTCTTGAAAACGACCTAGCCAGCGCTTCATTATTCGCGCTTCAAGCTCTACGGTACCAAAAACCCAGTTCCTTCGCATGAAATTGCCTAAACACCCTCAACAACTGTCCATTTTTTTAAACCCTTTGGGGCATAACTAAGACAGTATCTCGCGCCCGCACTAGCGCTTTAGAACCCCGCACTACCCCCTTGAAGACAGATAACATATTGGCGAAAGGTGACGTGTAACCACAAAACCCAAAAATGGTTTTGCTCCCAACCTCCCTTGGCCTGGATAATGGTGGGACGGACGCAGCTATTAGATACAGGGCGGAATCTTATCTAATGGACGCGTACATGAGTTCGCCTCCCTAAATTTCCAACGGTAGTGTGGGTCCGTCGAGGATGCGTTACTATCGTTAGAAAAGGAGACTGTCGATGCATACTGTCGCGCTGATCGGAGCGGGTAAGATCGGTGAAGCCATCACCGCGCTCTTCGCCACTTCTGGACGCTATCGCGTTAAGGTGTGCGATGTCGATGTTGCCCGCGCTCAACAAGTGGTAGGCACGCTCGCCCACTGCGAGGCTCACGCCATAAATCTCGCGGACCCTCATTCCACAAAAGAGATTTTACGAGGGTGTTCGATTGTATTGAGCGCCCTTCCCTTCTTTTGCAACAAGGCGGTCGCTCAAGCCGCCGCCGACCTGAACATCCATTACGCCGATCTTACTGAAGACGTTGAGACCTCAAAGTTCATCGCCCATCTGGCGTCATCTTCGACCTCCGCGTTTATGCCCCAGTGTGGGCTAGCCCCCGGATTCATCAGTATCGCGGCCGCTCACCTCACGGGACTCTTCGACACCGTTGATACCGTTAAGCTCCGGGTCGGCGCTCTCCCCATGTACCCAACCAACAAGCTCATGTACAACCTCACATGGTCAACGGATGGACTCATTAATGAATATTGCAATGCCTGCGAGGTCATCCAAAACGGGACGAAGCAATTAGCCGCCCCGCTTGAAGGCTATGAGCGACTCTCACTCGATGGAGATGAATATGAAGCATTCAACACCTCTGGCGGACTGGGCTCGTTAGCGGAGGCGCTTCACGGCAAAGTGCGAGAGCTGAACTACAAGACGATTCGTTATCCCGGCCACAGAGATCTCGTACACTTCCTTCTCTCGGAACTGCAATTCAAAGGAGATCGAGATACTCTTAAGAAAGTACTCGAAAGGAGCATTCCGACGACGAATCAGGATAAGTGCATTATCTTCGTTGAAGTCACCGGCGTCACGCGTGGGAGGACATGCGCGAAGACTTACTCAAGCACCGTCTACAATCAAATGATTAACAACCGCCACTTTACGGCCATTCAGATTACTACGGCCGCTGGAATTTGCGCCCCTGTGGACATGCTTCTGACCGGAGCAATCCCGAAAGCCTCTGGTTTTGTGAAGCCCGAGGACATTCCTCTACCCGCGTTCCTCTCGAACGAATTTGGAAAGCTTTGTCGAGACGACAAGGCGCTTCGGGGAATTTCGTAATTATGGATGGTCTCCTAAGACCTTCTCAATAATGGCGAGCCCCGCATCAAGCTCCTCTTGAGTTATAACAAGAGGAGGCGCCATTCTCAGAGTCTGTGAGCGGGTATCCTTGCACAGAAGCCCGGCATACTTGAGCTTCTTACAGAAGTCTTTCGCTGTGCCAGCGGCTGGATCGATATCAATACCAATCATGAGTCCGCGTCCGCGAACCTCTTTGATAACCTTGGACTTAATGGATCTCAGGCGAGATACTGCGTACGCGCCGAGCTCAGCAGCGCGCTCATGAGGCTTCTCCTCATTTATAAGCGCGATAACCTCTCGCGCGATAGCGCAGGCGAACGGATTCCCGCCAAAAGTCGTTCCGTGAGAGCCCGGATTAAACACCTGCATTACGTTATCATTCGCCGCGATACATGAGATAGGAATGATTCCGCCACCAAGAGACTTGGCGAGAATCAGGACGTCCGGATCAACTCCTTCGTGATCGCACGCGAATATTTTCCCCGTTCGACACATTCCAGTCTGAATCTCGTCCGCGATTAAAAGGACATTGTTCTTCGTGCAGAGTTCTCTCAGCTGCTTGAGAAATCCATCTGGTGGAATAATTACCCCGCCCTCTCCAAGGATGGGCTCTACGCTAACCGCCGCGGTATTGGGTGTAATAGCCGACGCTACAGCGTCGATATCGCCAAACGGCACCAACTTGAATCCTGGCGTGAACGGGCCAAACCCTCGCTTGCTATCGGCCGATGAACTGAAACCAACAATCGTAGTCGTTCGACCATGGAAGTTACCATCGAAAACGATAATCTCTGCCTGCCCTTCTGGAACCTTTTTTATGTCGTACGCCCAACGTCGAACGGCTTTGATCGCCGTCTCAACGGCCTCCGCGCCAGAATTCATGATAAGAACTCGGTCTTTGCGGCAAAACTTGGCAAGGTCTCGAACGAGATACGCCAAAGTGTCAGCGTAAAACGCGCGCGACGTGAGAGTGAGCGCATCAAGTTGCGCGTGAGCGACCTTGTTGATGCGAGGATTGCAGTGCCCAAAATTAAGGGCGCTGTACGCGCTGAGGAAGTCGATGTAACGGCGCCCCTCAACATCTTCCACCCACACGCCCTTCCCTGACTTGATTACGACCTCTAAGGGACCGTAGTTCTGGGCGGAATATGTCTCAGTCATCTCGATGTAGTCTCGAGCGACCATCTCAGTAGCCTTCATGCTTTTTGGGGTTTTGACCGCTGTATCCATGCTTTCAAGTATAACCTATCTAAACTGATCCCGCATAGCGCGATCAGCACGACAGATCCAGCGATCTCTGCGGTTTCTGAATCTAAATTAACCTACCTAAAACTTAGCGAAACCAGGGAATCGTGGAAACGCAATTACATCCCGAATATTCTGCAGACCAGTCAGGTACATCAACAAACGCTCGAATCCAAGCCCGAAGCCTGCGTGAGGAACTGTTCCAAATTTACGAAGTTCGAGGTACCACCAGTACGCGGACTCATCGAGCCCCATCGCTCGAATCTTCGCGAGAAGCACGTCGTGACGCTCTTCACGCTGAGAACCTCCAATAATTTCACCCAACCGGGGAACAAGGAGATCCATCGCTCGCACAGTCTTATTATCCTCGTTAAGGCGCATATAAAACGCCTTAATGTCTTTTGGATAGTTGATGACCGTGACTGGGCCCTTCACATACTCATCCGTTAAGAATCGCTCATGCTCTGATTGCAGGTCGATCCCCCATGAGACCGGGTACTCAAAGGTCTTGCCACTCGCCTCAAGAATCTTGATGGCATCGGTATAGTCCATTCGAGTAAAAGCGGTCTCCGCTACCTTCTGGAGGTTCTCGATATGTCCCTGCTGAGCCCACTCTTGCGACGCGAGGAATTCAAGCTCTGATGAGCTCGCCGTCATCACTTGCCGAATAACGTCCTGAACAAAGTCTTGAGCGAGCTCGATATTATCGGAGAGCTCATAGAAGGCCATCTCAGGCTCGATCATCCAAAACTCCGCCAAATGACGTGTCGTATTGGAATTCTCAGCGCGGAAGGTTGGCCCAAAGGTATAGATCTTTGAGAGTCCCATCGCACAAATCTCACCTTCAAGCTGCCCCGAAACCGTCAGACTCGCCGGCTCTTTGAAGAAGTCTTGCGAATAATCGATCTTCCCATTCACTCGAGGTGGATTTTCAGCGTCGAAGGTGGAAACGTGAAACATCTCACCCGCTCCCTCACAATCAGAGGTACTGATGATTGGGGTATTGAGGTAAAAGAACCCTCGCTCTGTGAAATATTTATGAACCGCGAAAGCCGCGGCGGAGCGAACTCGCAACACCGCTCCCATGGTCGCGGTGCGTGGACGGAGATGAAGATTTTCGCGAAGAAACTCTAGCGAGTGGCCTTTCTTCTGGAGCGGGTAACTCTCAGGGTCCGCTTCACCAAGAAGCTCGAGTGTTTTTACTTGAAACTCATACTTCTGGCCTTTCGCCGGAGAGACTACGAGCTCTCCAGAGACACGGATAGAGGCCCCTGTTGAAAGCTTGGGAGCCACCTCGGCATACCCAGACAGCTGAGGGTCCACCACGAGCTGTAAATTGCTCACTGCTGACCCGTCAGTGAGTTCGATGAAGGATACCCTTTTGGACTGTCTGTGGGTCCTAATCCATCCAGCGAGCTCAAGGAAGCCCACAGGGACCTTATCCTGCACGATGTCTCGAATAGCGACGTATTTGGCCATAACTCCTCCAGGATTTTCGTATAACACCCTTTGGTGGGTAGGTGCCACCCACCCCCTTTCCACACGAAAATCGACTTGCCCCCCATCTAGAGTGCGCTCAGGTCCTTGATTCTCTCCCGAAGAGGCGCTAACCTCCCTCGACGTTAGGACGTATCGGGGTGTAGCTCAGCCCGGCTAGAGCACTAGTTTTGGGAACTAGGGGTCGGAGGTTCAAATCCTCTCACCCCGATTTTTTTGTCCGCACATCATTGAGGCCGCATCAGGCCGAACCTCCAGAAAAGACTCTTCTGAACAAATTCCTCCGTGCGTTGCGCCAGCAACGCCGTCGCCTCCAAGTAGCGCCAAAAAAGCGCGAATACTACCCCTTAAACGCAAATCGCCCAACCACGCACCATACGCGCTTAAATGCCGACTAGGAAAATGCGTCCGTTTTCTTCTTGGAGAGCTTCATGCGTCGACTCGGCCTATGTGTCCTAGCAACAGGAATTCACCTTATCGCGACTCCATCAACGGCACTGAGTGCCCCTCATCGCCCGCGTTCGTCGCGTAATCCGTTTCAACCTCCAGTCCGGACCACCCCGCCTCCCCCATCGTCGGATTCTAGAAACATCCTCGACTACCCCCTTGAGGAGCTAAAACTTACCGCAATCATCACCACCGACCGCCTCTCAAGACTCGCCATACTCGAGAACAGCGTCGGAATTGGATTCACCATCAGGCCGGGAACCGAGATCGGACCGTCCCGAGCAAGAGTTGTGGACATTGAGGCGGGGAAAGTACTGGTCGAGGAGAAGACGCTCAACGAAGAAGGCGCCGAGGTCTCCTCATCCCGAGAATTGAGACTGCACTCTAATTAACTAAGCGTGACTCACGCCATATCCAAACGGGCGTCCCGTTTGAAGCAAGGTGGAGAGTCGATCCAACGAACGGTACGAGATCGCCTCCGCGACAACGTCCTCATTGATCTCGTCGATTTCGGCGAGGTCCGCGATTGTTCTCGCGACTCGTAGCACCCTCACATAGCCTCGAGCGCTCATACCCAACCGTCGCACCGCTTCGGAGAGAAGCATCTTCGCCCCGTCAGTAATAGGAGCTTTCTCGCGAATCTCGGCATCCGAAAGCTCACTCGCAAGCCTTCCATCCCGAGCGTATTGCCGCTGACGGACTTCCGCCACCCTGGCTACTCGGTCATCGACACTCTCTCGACGATTGGGGGCGGCTCGCACTAAATCAGCCACATCGACAGACTCTAACTCTACATGGATATCGATCCGGTCAAGAATTGGCTGAGAGAGCTTCGCCACATAATCACGAATCGCGTTGTGTGAGCAGCGACATCCACCAGCTTTAGTCCCGAACCGTCCGCACGGACACGGATTCATAGCGGCAATTAACTGAAAGCGAGACGGGAATATCGCCGATGACCGGGCGCGCGAGACCTGAACACTCCCCGCCTCGAGCGGCGAGCGAAGCGACTCGACCGTCGCTCGACGAAACTCAGGAAACTCATCCAGAAACAGCACTCCCCGATGCGCGAGACTAATCTCCCCAGGTCGAGGCCCTAAGCCGCCACCCACAAGACCGGCATCACTAATGACGTAATGAGGAGCACGGAATGGACGAACTCCCGCAAGAATCCTCTCTGTTGGCTGCCCCGCGATACTGTGAATTCGCAACACCTCAAGAAGCTCATCGCCCCGCAAACTGGGCAACAGCGAGGCCATACGTTCGGCGAGCATACTCTTTCCACAACCGGGCGGGCCTATCATCAGAAGATTATGCCCTCCCGCCGCCGCTATTGTGAGCGCCCTCTTCGCCGCCAGCTGTCCGATGACATCATTAAAGGTAGCTGTACGCGAATGCGATACCGGAGCTACTGGAGTCACAAACTCCGGCTGCTCGCGACCAGCTAGTATGTGAATAACTTGAGAGAGCGATCGAACGCCGATCACCTGAATTCCTGAAACAACCGCGGCCTCCGCGCTTGACCTTTCTGGGACCATGATCGTCCCCAATCCTTGCTGAGCCGCCGCCAAGGTATGAGCGGTTACTCCTGGAGTCTCTTTTATCTCACCGGTAAGTGACAGCTCGCCACACATCGCCACATCTCCAAGCCTTTCCGCTGGGAACGCTCCTCGAGCACCTGCTAACGCCGCGGCGATAGGGAGATCAAAGCCTGCGCTCTCTTTGCGAATCTCAGCGGGCGCGAGATTGACGAGTATCTCGCCACGCACATCAAAGCCGGAGTACTCAAGCGCCGCGACAATCCGCTCTCGAGATTCCTTAACGGCCGCTCCGCCAAGACCTAAAAGGGTGAATTTATGCTCGCCCGTTCGGTGAGTGAGCTCTATTTGTATAGGGACGGCATCGAGCCCCACAACGCAGCTGGAATGTGCCTTGGCAAACATGTTGGCTATTCGAACGAAGCCTCGAAAAAGTTTCGACTATTTTCGATATTTTTTCCCTTTACTCGGTACGAGTTGTGCTACCCACTCATGACGTTCAGCTGAGACAACGCGACTCAATAAGTTAGCGAGATCTCAAGCCTAAAAAGGGTAATATTTTCCGTGGCCAAGAAAAAACCTTCTCCAGAATCAGCCGCTATGGCAGCAGAGGTATGGCAAAAGATACCGCCCGAGGAGAAGGTCACCCTCATCGCAAAATCCCAATCCACCGGAATTTCAGCGTGCCTAATCCTTATAGTTTTTAGCGCCTGCGCCGCTATCGGGCTCAAAAACCCTTGGTTCTTCTGGGGGATGTTCCTCGCCCTCCCGTTCTCCTTTCAGCTCGCCTCGTTCAAGGCATGGCAGATGGAGCGGGTCCGGCTTATGGCCGTATACGTGGCGGTGAGAACATCTGCGACATGGTTCGCCACTCAGGTTCGGGGCCAAAACCTTACCCCGACCCTCATTTTCAAGGGAGTGTTGAAAAAGGAAGAAGGACTCCAAGAGGAGCCTCAAAGGAATACTTGGCTGGACGAAGAGCGAGACACCGGCCCCGTAGAGGTTTGGGTCACGTTATTCCCAGACTCGATTGTCGCATTCTCCGAGCAAGCAACAGGCGCTCGCAAGGAGCTGGCCTGCTCACTCTACGCGAACTTCAACATCTCCTCAGAGGGATTCGAAGATGAATCTGATTCTGAGCAAAGACTCCTACTTTCGCTTGAGCGAGCATCGGGCCAAGTCACGAATTGGACCCTCACCAGCTCAAGCAAAGCTAGTCTGTTGGTATGTGAGCGCAAACTCCGGCAGACGATCGAGCGGCGAAACTTCCAACGGGAACAGGAAGCCCAAGCAGCCCTAGCCGCGGAACAGAAGGCAGCCGCCCTAGCCGCAACTGCCGCCTCGGAGCTCCTTGAAGCGGGCGCCCAACAGTAAGGCCGTCCACCGGTCCCCTGAGGGCAAGCCCCAACTCGAAAGACAGGCACCATGCCGTTTTAGGCCCTCACCCTCGTATTCCTAACTTGCGAGAACCACCTCCTCAGGGGATGATTCAGGGAAAGAATTATCATATCCACGACATCCTGCGCTTATGAGCTCATCCCCGCTTTCCTCGGTTGTAAGAACCACCCTTATAGGCACCTCACTGGGCCTCTCTGTCCTCACGGGGGCGCTCTCAGCCCTTCCAACTCCGGCGTATGCCCAAGCAGGTTCCTTGAACGCTGCAACAACCCTGACCTCCAAAGAGAAGGTAACCTTCATTATCGACCGAGATCAGAATGGAGCCCAATCGTTTATCCTCGTGAAGATAATGGTTCCCTCGGACGCAAAAGCCTCGACCCTCATGCTCTCGGATCCTCCACGCCTCGTCGTTGACTTCGAAGGCCTTGAGCTGAAAAAGAGTGAGAATCTTCAACCTCCCAAAAACGGCGCGGTAAAACAGATCCGACTTGGCGCTCACCCTGACAAACTTCGCGTAGTTCTCGACCTTAACGCCGACTCGCCTCCTCAGTACGAGTCGAAAGCTGGATCGAGGCAGGTCCTACTACGAATCGCCGAGAGTTCGGGGACTCAACCTTCAGCGCCTGCCGCCGCTCCGCAGCAGAACCCAACAGCAATCCCAGCCACCCCAACACTTAAACCTGTAGCGGCCACAGCTATTCCAGCGACACCAACATCAGTCCCAGCGACGCCGACAAAAGTAGCGGCAACGCCCACAAAGGCACCAGCAACTCCAACAATCGCCGTCCCCACAGCCACTCCAACTAAGGCGCCTACGGACACCGCCACGACTGTTCCAACCCCGCCACCAGTAGCGACCGCAGACACCGCGACAGCTCGAAACACCCCCGCCCCCAAACTTCCAACGATGAGCGAAGAAGATGTAGGCATCACTCTCGGCGACTCCGCGGACGAAAAAGAGATCGAGGCGGCACTTGAGCAGGAGGTCGCGAACGCGTCAAAATCAATCGCTCTTGGAACGCCAATTCAGGAGGAAGAATCCGCAGATCAAGACGGCTCCGAAGACGTTGACGAACCAGCGGCGGAAGAAGAAGTAGCTCCTGAAATTCCAGCAAAAACTTCCACGAAAATAGTCGAAAAGAGCCTGACGACAGCGACACCAGCTGCCGCGGCGCCAAAGACAGGGGCGACGGTAGAACCAGCGAAAGGTCTTCGTCCCAACGCGGTACCGACAGCGCCCATCACTTCGTTTACGGTCGACAAAGCCACCTTTGACACCTTGGAGCCAGGCCACCAGCAAGCGTTCCGAGTAACTATCAATCAACCAGGAGCTCAGGCGCAGGTCAGCAAGGTAGACGCCACAACGTATAAGATCGCAATCTCAAGCTGCGGACTTGGTTCGTTAGGATTGGCGCTTCCTCAGTACCCACCATCGGACTTCACAGGCCTCGGCATGGTATCGGTGAAATCAATTGGAGACACAGTGGAGATAACCGCCCACGTTCAGCCTGGAACGAGCCTTATTACCCTGATGCGAGATAAGGACCTCTGGATAACTAAGCAGTAAGGTTTTAGCGGCGACTACAAACGCTCAATCTTCAAAGACTCTCCAACGATTTTCAGGAGAGAGTCTTTGCCATTGATAGAGGTCTCAAGAACCACTTCACGCTCCCACAATCGAGCGACATGCTTCAATGTGTGCTCAGCGTACTCAAGCTGAAGATCGCGCCCATCGTGATAGTGCTTAAGATAGAGCGTTCGATTCCTTCCGAAGTCGGCATCTTCAACTTTAATAACGGGGATAGAGCCTGTGCCCACACCTTTAATGAGGTTCTCTCTAACCTCTCTCCAGCTTTCCTCACTGGGGACCTTGGTGACGACACGATCCTTTCCACGCCGCTCATGTTGAAAGAGATTCAACTCCTCCATAAGCTCGCGCGTGAGGAACCGTCGAAGGAATGACTGATCACGGTCCGCTTCGCGCACCTCAAAGATCTTCTTCCGGCCCGGCGTGTCGTTTTCATCTTTCGCGTCCGCCGCGGTCGGAGGCGTGTCGTCAGACCACTCGTGACCGATATCGCCGATGTTCCAACGACGCTCAATATCATGCCACATCACAAAACCGAGGTGATATGGGTTGAGACCTCCGGGGTGCGGCCGAAGCACCTGATTGTGTCTAACCAAGAACTCAAGATGCATCTCCTGAGGCAGTTGCAACTCATTAAGAATCTTGTGATGCCAGTAGCTCGCCCACCCCTCATTCATGATCTTAGTATCCATTTGAGGCATGAAGTACTGGGTTTGAGCGTCCACGATGAGAAGGACATCCTTCTTCCACTCGGGCAGGTATGGGTTGTACTTCGCGATAAATTGCAAGATGTTCTCGTCGGGCTCAGCCGGAATCCTTGTCAAATTCGGGGCCTCGTATTCTTTCTTGGGATGAATTTCACGCCACGGATCCTCACTCGGCTGAGCGCGTTCCCAGGCTCTCGCGACTTGCTCATCTTGAGACAACCGCTGAATCGCCAGATTACGGGAGCGCTGGTAACAGATCGCGTGGGCGTCATCGATAGCGGCTTCAACTATCTCAACACCGATAGACGGATCCTCCATATAGCTCGCGATACGGGTCGCATGGCTCTTGAAGCTTTGAAGAACGTGCCGAGCATCAGTCCCTGATGTAAACGTAAAATTGTTCGCGAAGAAATCGTTGTGTCCATACACATGCGCGATGGTCAAAACCTGCAGGAGTAGCGAGTTGTCACGCATCAGGTACGCGAGGCACGGACTGGAGTTGATCACCATTTCATAGGGCAATCCCGACACTCCGTAGTCGTACATCGTCTTTTGACGCTCAAAGGACTTCCCGTAAGACCAGTGCGGATAATGTGATGGCATACCCGTGTACGCCATGTACCCCAACATCTCATTGTGATCGCACACCTCAAATTCTTGTGGATAGCAATTCAATCCGTATCGCTCTACAAGCTTGCGAATCCGTTCATCCCACTTGTCAAGTTCTTCAATGTTGAAAGACATATCCTCCTATGGCGCGGCCGACGCCGCCCCCTCGCTGCTTTCTCCAAATACTTTTCCGTGCGCTGAAACGGTGCTCGCCTTGTCCTTAAGTAGGAAGCTTCGGAAGCCTTCCCATAGATCCTCCTTCTTCTCGATGGTGATCATGTGAAAATTAGGCGCTTTAATCTGCCCAAAGACCTCCAACATACTTCCGCTGTAGTAGGCGCTTCCCGATGGCTTAATTTCTCCGTAGCCGAAGAGATTACACACCGAACAGAGTTCCTCAGCGGCTTGGAGAGCCCGCTCATTATCGGAGTAAAAGTTATCTCCATCCGAACAGTGGAACGCGTAGATGTTCCACAACGATGGATGATACCGATCCTCTATGATATCGAGAGCCTTGCGATAACCGGACGAGATGTACGTTCCGCCCGACTCCACCTTGTGAAAGAAGTCTTCCTCACTCACCTCTTTGGCTTCCGTATGGTGAGCGATGAACACCACTTCCACGTTCGCGTATTTCTGCCGAACGAACTGATACAGAAGGAAGTAGAAGCTACGCGCGAGATACTTCTTCACCGTCCCCATGGAACCAGACGTGTCCATGATGCAAAAGATCACCGCGTTGGACGCTTCTTTGGTGGTGGGAACGATATGGTAGTATCGCATATCGTCTTCATGGAAAGGGAATC
>CANLCB010000011.1 GCA_947488865.1 Deltaproteobacteria bacterium
CAAATAGTGCGCCAGAAGCGCCCGTTCCAAATTGCGGCTCTGCCCGTAATTAGTCGGCAGTTGCGGTTGTTTAAAATACAGTGAACAGCCGCTCAGTATTCCTGGCCCTACTCAAACAGACGAGACAGGAGAACTATAGCAGCGGGTAGAAAAGATTTCCTGCTAGTTCTTATGTCGCGTATTCCCCGGAAGGCTGCTCACAGCATCCTCTATCCGGGATAACATAGTGCGCATGAAGCCCTCACCGCTGCGTCCCATCCCTGGACGTTCTAGGTCAATAGAGTGCTGCTTTGCGGCCTCCGCGATACCAAGCAGTACCTGATACTGAGGGGAGTCTTTAAGATCCATTGGGTGCCCTTTGCTTTTCCTAGCATCAATATCACTATGTACAGATCGTGCTAAAGAATGAACGAGGTCCGATGGGTGAATTATAGGCGTGGCACTGCTGTAAAGAATAGAGAATCCACCACCTTGATTAGACATCGGAATAAAACAATACGTCTTCCTGCCATCGAATTCCAAATTCTCTTTATCCCTGACTATATCCGATGGATATTCTCTATGCCGGTCGATAATCCCTTGAAGGTCATTCGCCATTCCTAGTTTTACTTCGCTAAATTTATCTGGGCTCCAAGGACGTTCCCCCGTCCCACAACCTCTGACGTAATTGGTATACGCTTGATGATCTTCCGCGTCCGATCGGTGTTTGCTTATTACGTTCCTTAAGTACGATTCTCCTTTAACGAATTGCTCTTGGCTCGCTTGAGCATGGAGCGCCTCATCACCAACAAGAGCAAAGAGCATTCTTTTTCCTAACGCCCGCTGTTCAGCGTTCGCGAGTTCACGACCTCTAACGAAATCTGCTTCGGCGGAGCGCGTCGCGCGAGAATCGACTCCTGCAAGGCCCGCGAGGTCAGCGGTACTATTACTGGGGTTCACACCGGGTAAGGTCGCCACTCCGGCGCCGGCTCCGTCTGGTGATAATTTTGGTCCAGTAAACATCGGTGTCCCCTACAGGTATATGGGCCTCTCTCTCGATCGGCGGCCCTCGTCGTTCATACGTGAGATATGTCAACATTCAGGGGCGGTGTGCCCTAAGTAACGCTAGTCGATATGCCTCACATTAAAAGAAAGGGAAGTAGAACTTTGAGCATCGATTAGGGGAGTGGTTGCCTCACAAATGTTTTTAGGCATTTAGGTGAGGTGCGAGAGATGACGCTTAGTTCTAAACGCGAGCTGATTCAGGCGATTAGGAAGGTTTATGGGAAGTCTACGAAGGCGCAGAAGATTGCGCATCTTGACCACCTTGAGCTTGTGACGGGTCTAAAACGTAACTACCTGAATCGTCTTTTGCTGTCGGGCTATAAGACGAAAAGGCGTAAGCCGGGGAGGAAAAGTCGGTACGCGAGCGACCCCGAGTTTATGGAAGCGTTAAAGCGCATCTGGGGGGCTACCAGGTACCTGAGTGGGAAGCTTCTGAAGCGTTCGATTAAGTTCTACATCGCCACGTATCAAATGCACTGTGGGGTATTGGCGCCGGATGTATCGGAGAAGCTACTGCGGATAAGCCCCGCCACGATCGATCGCATCTTACTCCCAACGAAGCGTCGATTGGGTAAGGGGAAAAGACTTAGGGTCGAATTAGACCGTGTGACAAATGAAGCAGGTTCAGCTTCTCCGGCGCCAGCCTCCTGAAAAATCGGAGCGTCCTGTCCAATAAGACCCCACCAATCGAGAGGATCAGAGGAACTCCTCTTTTTACAATGGCGCTATAAACACCCGATCGATTTCCCCCTTCTCTTCTTTCAGCGGGTGATCAAATTTATACCGAGCAGTGCGGTAGCGATATTAGGATCTGGATACTACGTATGTCTGACTCGAAAGCATCTCTTCAAAGCTCTGAGCAAATAGCACACTCACCCCTCGCCTCGCTGGAGGAATGGGAGGACTTTGTAAAGGAAACCTACCCCGAATCCTCATCAGACTTTCTGAAGAACATTAAGCGAGAGCAATCGCAATTTAGAGATTACCGTAAAGAAGCTCGGCCTTCAGTTAAAGAGTTCTACCGAATCAATCACCAGCACCAGACTCTCGACTTCGTGCTAGCGAAGAAAAAAGAGTTTCTCTCCTTCTCTCGCAAAGAGATGGGAATCTGGGAGGCGGCTGAGTTTCTGAACCAGCTCGTCGACGACAGCGACCCAGATACCGAGATGTCGCAACTTCAACACCTTTTACAAACCTCAGAAGCTATTCGGATGGATGGACACCCCGATTGGTTCGTTCTTACAGGCTTTATTCACGACCTCGGAAAGATCCTCTGCCTCTTTGGAGAACCTCAATGGGCTGTTGTGGGAGACACCTTCCCTGTTGGCTGCAAATACTCTGACAAGGTGGTCTTCCCAGAGTTCTTTGAGTTGAATCCCGACTTTCAAAACCCAGCGATTCAAACTCGTCTGGGCATCTACTCAGAGGGGTGCGGGCTCGATAATGTGCACCTCTCGTGGGGGCACGATGAATACATCTACCATGTAGCCAAACCGTACCTTCCTGACGAAGGTCTCTATATGTTGCGCTACCACTCGTTTTACGCGGCCCATCGTGAGCATGAGTACCTCATGAACGAGCACGACAAGTCCATGTTTGAATGGGTGCGAAAGTTCAACCCGTACGACCTCTACTCCAAGGCTGAAAATCCGCCGAATGTAGCGGAGCTCAAGCCATTTTATACGGACCTGATTCGGAAATACTTCCCAGCGACGCTTCGCTGGTAGGTCCGCCTTCATCAGTCAGCCTCTAAAGAAAAAGGGGCGCCACCGTCTCCGGTAGCGCCCCTCTTCTCAGTGAACCCGTGTAGGAGTTACACCATCACGCCAGTGCGAGGCTTCTCACCTTTGATAAGGTCACGAAGCTCAAGCGCTCGAGGATGCTGAGGCTCGAAGATAAGGATCTTCTCAACCTCAGACTTAGCCTGCTCCATCTTGCCCTGGGCGAACAAGATTCCAGCGAAGGAGTAGAGCATCTCTACGTTTGCTGGGTGAAGCTCTAAGTACGAGTTGATAGCCTTCTCAATCTCAGTGTACTTCTTGAGAGGGTATCCGAGCTGGAGAACCCCAAGAAGCGCCCGGCGATTCTCTGGATTCGCTGATACAGCCTGAGTGAAGAGCTCGAAAGCCTTCTCCTCTTTATTACCGATCATAGCGCAGAGACCAAGGCCGGCGAGAGCGACATCGTGCTTAGGATTAACCCCGAGAGCTTTCTCGAAGTAACCCTGCGCAACCTGCCACTCTTGACGCTCAGCGGCTAATGCCCCCTTTCCACACAAAGCTCGTGGAGCATTTGGGTTCTGCGAGAGGATGATGTCATAAGAACGCTCAGCCTCAGCAAGCTCGCCGTCCATCACCAGGAACTCAGCCTCAACGCACATGAAGCGCTCTCGCTGCTCTTGGGTGATACCAGCGCTGCGTCGCACGGTCTCAAGAACTTCCCGAGCCTCGTCATGCTTACCTTCGCGCTTAAGATCCTCGATCTCCTCAAGCTTACCATCGATAAAGCTCATGCCCTGCGCCTGCTGATCATCCCGGGTAAGGAAGTACTCGGCGGCAGCGCCAGTTGAAGCTTCTGTCGACTCTTTCGCCGCTTCCAGCATGGAAGTCGCGATACAGTCTCGAGTCGGGGTTGTCTCGACTTGAGCGGTCTGCTTAGCGATCATAGCTTGAAGCTCAAGAGCGGCGCTGTTCCCAGGATTCTCAACGAGCACTCGTGTGAGCTCCGCGCTAGCGGCGGCCATAAGCCCTTGCTTATAGAGCACCCCAGCGAGACAAAAGCGGATAGCTACATCTCCTGGCTTCACAGAGAGATATCGTCGAATCGCGCTCTCAGCCTTGCTGAACGCGTTTACGGCGTACGAGCACTCAAGGAGCTGGTGAAGCGCTACAAGGTGATCTGGACACTGAGCTAAAACTTTTTCAAACATGGGCATCGCCTCGGATGGCTTTCCGGCGACAACCATGCACATACCGCTACCTGTAAGGAGGTTCAGGTCGGTAGGAGCAGTGGTCAACGCTCGATCGAAAAGCGACTTGGCCTCGGCGATCTTGCCGGTGGCTAACGCCACGGCGCCGCGAGCCTTGAGGAGACGCACGGACGAAGGGTCCCACCCCTCGGCCTGCCGCAGAAGTGCCTCGGCACGCACGTAGTCTCCCTCTCTTGCCGCCATCTCGCCTTGCTCGATGAGGCTCTCATATTCTTTTGCGTCAACGCTCATATCGTAGACCCCTCCTACTGGTGTCGCTTGAGGTGTTTCAACCTGGGACACGCCCTCAGGCTTGGTTAGCCCGTCATAAGCCGCCACAGTCGAATCCACCGCTTTATCCCACGTATAACTCTTAGCCATCTCTACAAGCCCCTCCTTAATGGGCGCATAGAAGGCAGCCATAATGGCTGCGTAAATCGAATCAGGATCCCAAGGTTGGCAATAAAACGCCTTTGAACCGAGATAGTCCGCTGACGTACCAGTCCTTGTTACTACGATATTTTTTCCATGCGCCGCTGCCTCAAGAGACACCAAGCCAGGGAGCTCATACCAACTCGGAAGCACGTGAATACGGCATGCTGCGTACGCTGAGGACAACATCTCAGGGCTCACCCTATCGAGAATGATCGTGCGACCCTTTCTCTTGAATGAGCGTACCGCAGCGTCGTATTCCGGCTGGTACGAAAAACCGCCACTCGCGAGAACTACCGTTAATTCGGAGTCCTCAAGAGCTTTCAACAACATCAACTGATTTTTCCGAGTCTCAAACCTTCCAACACAGAATACGAAGTCTTTCACCCCGTACTCGCGCTCGAAGAGCTCTGGTCCAACCATACAACCTACTTCATGCCCAAGTGGCACTTCGACCACCTGTTGAGCATTCGGAAAATCTCTCTCAATCGCCGCTGACTCGCCCGAGCCATTTGTGAAGAGGGCGCTCGCGTTTGCCGCGATCCAATCAGCCTTAAATCTCTCAGCGCGAGGCACTGTCATGAGATCAAGAATAGTTTCATTCCACCAATTCTTATTTTGTCCCGTTCTCACGTAGTCCATGAGGTGTATAGCGACCAGGTGAGATTGGTTATGAAACTCCGGAACATCCTCGTAGAGCGTCGTGACAACGAATGGCACGCCGGCCGCCTTGGCACGCTCACCAAGACACTGGGTGAATTCGGCTGTAGCGAAGTTAAACAGATGCACAAGATCGAATCCGGCTGGGTCGGCCGCGCCGGACACATCAACCGTCACGTCGAATCCGCGAGCTTTGAGACCTTGGCTGAGGCGCTCAACTACCACGGTGTCCCCACCACGATGAGAGAAGGTGCCTGGTCTATTTTGCATCAACACACGAAGTGGACGAGTGCGCGATGTAACCGGTTGAGCGACAACCACCGTCTCAACCTTGCGGCTTGGGCGTTGCGCGACTGATTCGAATAACGAGTCATAGATCCGCTCGAGTTTTTGTCCGATTACTGGCCACGCGTTTTCTTGGGCGTAGCGCTTCGCGTTGCCTCGAACAGTCTCATACAGCACAGGATCAGACAGAAGGATCTCGGCGGAAAGTCCCGCGGGATATCCGCCCGTCATGTGCCATACCGCGTCACCAAAGCTCATGAGAGCGGGAGCGAGCGATGAAAGAACTACCGCTCCTGCGCCAACCGCGAGCGAGCAAGCGCCCGAAGCCTCAAAGTAGTCGGATTGATAGTTCATTACTACGAGATCGGAAGCGGCGAGATACTCACCAACCTGCGCGTCTGGGATAAAGCTCGAAACGAAGGTGACGAACTCCCCAATCTTGTACGCTTCAACGAGATCTTTCAGGGCTTTCAGGTAGGTGCCGCTCTGAGGAGAGTCCTCTCGGCCCTCGCCAACAATGAATCCACGAGCTGGAACACCTCGCACTCGGAGGTGCGCTACCGCGTGAATAACGGCTTCCATTCCCTTGTGAGGCTGAATGAATCCGAAGCTTGTGAGGATCGGTCCCTCTTGACCCATCTTGAGACGAGCGCGCAATGCGGACTTGGACTCTTTCTCAAGATCGTGACGAATCTCTACGCCGTGCGGAACAACAACCACACTTTCAGGCCGAGCGCCATTAGCTATAGCTTCCAATCGACTTTCTGGAGAATGAACGAATACTCTGTCAACCACACTCACGAGCGCCTTATTCTCGGCGGCTACCGTATAAAGTTGGTGCATGTGGGCGACAACCTTTACGCCCTTAGACTCAAGACGCTTGAGCATCTCCGAGAATACGGGCTGAACAAAGAATCGACCCTGACAATTTATATGGAGAACATCGATGCGGGCGGTCTCTATCGCGGACTCAAGCTTCGAGTAATCGCTTGCCGCTGGGCCCGTTCCTACACGCTGCCAACAACGAGTCACTAACGACTCGTCTTGTCCAACAGTGGCACAGCCTGTCTCTGCGAAGATCGCCACTACATTATTTGAAAGATGTGGAACAAGAAATTTCGCGTACGTCGCCAGACCGCACACCTGATTCCATGGCGTGATGAAGCCAACACGCACTGCCTGCGTCTCGCCTGGAGTCGTGTTGTTAAACTGTGAGGTCGTCATCATCATTCCTTGCGGTACTGCTATCCGTACCCTTCTTGCCCCCTTCCTTTGGGAAGCAGAGATTACGATGCAGGGATCGATGGAATGGCCTCAAAGATTTTAGGGTATTAAAAATTAGCTGGTCGGGAGACCCCGCCACCTGTGAGAGGGACGAACAGATAGAGAACAACACACCACCATCGATAGTGAAATCAGATAGTTACAGGCTGTGCTGCGCTTCCTCCTCTCTACTACCGTGAAAGAAAAACAACTTTATAAATGTAAAGGAAATCAAAACGGAGGATCCTAGCATGTAGGATCCTCCGAACTACATAGGGGGCGAGCCCCTTGTTACATCGCTGGAGCCGCTGGCTGAATGTCGCGAGCGGCGCGACGGCAAGCGTCCTCGAGCTTATCGAGCTTTGGCTCAAGCTCCTTCTCAAGGCTCTCACCAAGCGCCCACCATGATTGGTAGAGCTGCTGCTGACAGATCTTTTTACAGGTCTCGGAGATCTCCTGAACCTGAGGTGTAATATCAAGCTTTGTGCGCTTCGGTGTCGGAACAAGCTGAAGGAGTGTTCCATACCACTCAAAGAAAGCGCGAAGCGTATCAACCGCGCTCTTCAATCGCTTATTACCAGCGATCATGTCGCCGTCCTGGAAGCCCTTGCGAGCGTCACGGAACTCGAAGAAACATGAACGAACCACTCGAGAAGCGTCTTGAATACGCTCAGCAACATAGTTCTCTGGAAATCCAGTCTGAATCTCAAGAACGTCGCCAGAAAGCTGCGCTACATTCTGAGACCACTCTTCGTCGGTCAACTCTCGACCGTCGATAAGGATGCTGGTCATCATGTGCTCAGGGTCAATATTGACCTTGATAAGCTCGATCAGATCAGTAAACCGAGGTACTGAGGAGCAGTCAACATTTGTGTCTTCACCGTTGATTCGAAC
Source organism: Deltaproteobacteria bacterium (assembly GCA_947488865.1). Classification (GTDB taxonomy): domain Bacteria; phylum Bdellovibrionota_C; class UBA2361; order UBA2361; family OMII01; genus OMII01. The sequence continues at coordinate 7,547 of CANLCB010000011.1, forward strand.
ACGCAACATAGGATTACCCTCTTTAAAGACTGAGCTTAACGCTCCTAAAAACTCTTTCGTAAAACTTCCCCTCGCTGACTATTTGTCAGCGCCCTTTTAAGCACCTGCGTAGTAAACAGCGAACTTCTGACATCGCCGTTCCAGATCCCCATAGATACTCTTCATTTGAGATGCGAGATCCACCGCATCGGATCCCTGTAAATTCTCTTTCGCGAAAACAAACATGCGAGTTAGGGCCCCGAAATGACCGTAGGTGAAGCCTAACTCCTCGATTTTACGATCCAATTCAGAAATCTGTTCATTAACATTTTTTAGCGACACGACGCTGCTACGGTCGTCTTTTACTAAAGAAACCAGCACATCCATCAACTGTTGCCCGTGGGTAGCGCACTCCTGGATGCGCCCAAGTCCGTCCAGCCCCTGGTCCATAACTCGAAGGCCGGTTTTCGCGACCGGCTTTGGAACATCGAACCCACCGAGATCATCAAGCCACAATTTTCGATACGCGACTCGGTACGGAGTATGCGGATCAACGGGAGTACCGTTAATAGCCACAAGGTCCATAAAACCGTACTCATCGAATACTGAATTGTAAACAACGACGTTACGAGGATCCGCTACTGTTGCTGGCACGCTTCGCACCTCACCTTGAGTTCGAGCTACCGCAAGGTAGGCGACTAACTCTGGTGAAATAGTGTCGTGACAATCCGGCTTGCTGCATGGCTTGTTTGGATTACACGGGCCACAACCAATTACTGGCTGAAGGACTATATTTCCAGCGCTGTACGGGCCTGTCTCAAATCCATACGCGGAAGCTAAGAACATCGAGATTACTGGAGTCCCAACCGCGACAGAGATGTGCATTGGACCAGTATCACCTGTGACTAACACCTTGCTTATGCTCAGCATAGCGGCAAGCTGCGGCACTGTTGTCTTGCCAGCTACTGAAACTACATTCGGCGACGCGCATCCAGCGACTATCGGATCAATAATATTTCGCTCTTTTTCCGCTCCGGTAAGCACTACTCGAGCGTTGTGTTGCTCAGTCAGAATCTTAATGAGCCTCACAAAATGTCCAGGATTCCATTGGCGCTTCCCTTGGCTAGCGCCAGCCTGAATTGCCACAAGCGGACCAGTGTTCGTGAATCGCGCGTCTTGAACGAGCTTCTCGCAATGCTCAAGAGCGTGCTTTTCGACATTAATCAGAAGCTTTTGAGGATGCTGGTCGACATCAGCGGAGCACCGAAACACGTCGACAAGGTTAAGGGAGTTGTACTGACGATTCTGATGAAATACCGATGTCGCGAACAATCGAGCCCACTCAGTCTCAATGACACGATACCCTTCCTCGTCGGAAGTCCAGCCACCGTTGCGCTTGATACCTATCAGGTTAAGCAAAAGGGCCGTGTACGCCGAAGACGACATATTCAAACAGTAATCGAAGTCCTTACTCCGAAGATCGTCGACGAACTTTGTCATGTAATCGTACGCGTCGATCACGCCATCTTTCTCGCGCGAGATCGAACGACAAACGAAATTGAGGTCGATTCCAACGATCTCATCGATGTTCGGAATTATTTTGCACACCTCGGCAAACTGTTTCTCAACCAGCACCGTGATGTGGCATCCCGGATTCTCCGCCTTGATTCCAGCGATCGTTGGGGTAGCCTGCAACATATCTCCCAATCGTGTGATGTTCACGAGAAGGACACGCGACTTGTGAGGATAACGCTTCTTCATACGGTTAATTATTTAAACCAGCTTCTTCTCGTTTCATTCGCAGGACTTGACTTCGAATATGATGAAGGAAGAGAAGCTTTTGCTCGACTTCGGTTAACTTACCCTGCCCTGTTACGATATCCGCGATCAGACCATCAAGCGCCGGCTCTTCACCTCGAGCGCACGCTCGCTCGCAACGCTCTTTCAGCTCCGTATCTCCATCAGCTCTACGAATCATTTCGGCCCACGGACTGTTATGCTCCCGTTGTCGAAGGTGCTCGTACTTGCTGGCGTAGATGATCGAAAGCATCTCCTCGTACCGACGTTCATACGTATGATCTCTGAGCGCGCGAATCCGCGCCGCCTCAGCGATAGCGCGACGCTCTTCTGGATGGGCTTGGTAGTGGGCGATCTTCTCCTTAAGATCCGGAAGGTCAGTAAAGGTAACTATCTCTTTCCCTACCTCAAATAGTTCCGATAACAGCGATCGGTGATCGCACAACTGGAACGCCCCCGCCGAAGCGAGCTCAAATGTTCGAGGATTAACAAAATCTCCAGTCGGATCGACTCCGTCACGCTCAGAACTCGAGTGCAAATTCAAATTGACGTCCGTCGCGTTAAATACCTTGATGTACTCCTCAGGCTTAACTCGACGAGACTCCTCCTGAACCATTCGGTCGAACGGCTTCCCGGTCGGCCACTCGCTTCCCCAAATCTTGAACGGATACGACGAGAATGTGGAGAACATCTGCTGACGATTATGGTATCCTGCGCCAACAAACGAGATCGGAGAGCCCCATTTCTCTTTGTCCTCCTCACTCAAAATAAGAGGCGCGTGAAAGGTCGGGTCACACGCGGTTGGGAGGTAGTGAACAGCCCCTGCGCCAGCGGCTCGAATGCGATCGATGCAATCTCCCTTTTGAATGGTGAAGACGAAGTCGTAGAACTTCGCCATCTGATGCCAATAGGTAAATCGCAAATAATCCTCAACGAACCAGAGCACAGTTATCACACCTCTGCTTCGCAATTCAGTCAGCGCTTTGGCCGAAATCGGCGCCTGAGCCATACAGATAAGAATGTCGATAGGCTTCTCAGAGAACGCCTCAAGCAGGGTATTCGACACCACGTCAATGTACTGAGAACGCATGACGGCGCGGCGAGGTTCCTGTTTAAGGAATCCGTCGAAAAGCATATATCCGTCATTAAATCCGCTTACATCCAGGCCTCGCACTTTATGTCCCATGCGCTGTAGGGCAGCCATTGAATACTGCGCAGTCGGGAGCGTGCCTCCATGGAACGGCCCCAGCACGGCGATTCGTGGATGCAGTTCAGTGAGCCCACGCTTGGAATAGACAGAAGACTTAGCCTGTTCAACAAATCGCGGATTAAGCACCGCCATTTGTGGGCGTACAAGAAGCTCAGTTCCAGCATCCATCGACGTGGCATTAACCTCCGAGCCCACCACAAGGGTATGCAATCCCGCGAGAAGCTGCCGCACATCTCGGGCTTTAAGCGCGGCCACAAAGAGAGCGGTATCTCCCTCAACGCACGAAACGGGAACCTTCGCTTGCTCAATGAGAGCCTCGACATGGTATCCCGCGCCAAAGCCCGTAACCACGATGTGCTTCGCGGCGTTAAATCGAGTTTCTATCAAAGAACGCCGCACCCACGCTTCCGCGGCGCTTCGGGGCTTCTCGGGATGGTCCAGACACGTTGTAGCGCTAAAGAGCACCACGCCATCTTTCGTCATTTTAGAAGAGATTGTTGAAGGCACAGAGTCCCGCGCCGCTAACACTCGCGCATGCACAGCGGGAAACTTATCACGCAACACACCGAGGTTGTTTTCAAACACGGACGGGTCAACAGCAGTGACCTCCGCGGAGTCTGGAGCGACTACCGCACTGCTCTTAGCGATGACCCGGTCGAGTATATCCCTTGTATCGATGGTAGCGCTCTGACAGTGCGCGACAACGTAATCAACTGCGTCTCGTGCCTTCTGAGCGTGCCCATCATCGGCGAGCGCTTCGGCGTAATTCAGAGCCATCCACGCCTCAAGGGCTACTGGATTAACCTCTTTCGACTCACCGTTCGGCAAGAGCGCTTTCGCGATGTCGTCCGGCGAAGCGGATAACTGCTCATTTGGGCGAAGCGTAATAAGGCAATTCGATATTCCGAGTCCGGCGCTTCCGTCATCCGAGATGTCGTTTTTCACGCAGGAAAGCACTGTGAATCCAGCCACATTGGCGGCTTTGAGGAAATTATCAGGTGTGAACGAACGAAGATGAAGCGTGTCACTCTCGTGAACGGACAACTCTTGTCCCAGGTATACCTGCAAACGAGCTGAGCCAGTTGGGCGTAACACGCGCTTAATCTCATTGAAATATGACGCGATTACCGGCACCGGCATGCACGCGAGAGCCGCGAAGCTGTATACGAAATCAATCGAGTTTGAATCAACGGGCTGAAGGTCGATACCAGATCCAACAACTAATTCGATGGAAGCGTTTGACCCAATAAGTTGACGAGCCTTGTCGACCGCAAGGCGGGAGATATCAAAACCTATGACCTTACCGAAATGCTGGGAGGCAGTTTTGAGAAGACGACCGACACCGCACCCAATCTCCAACGCGGTGGCGGTAGCTCCGCCAGGAATTCCCTCAAGGACAGTGGCGCAATCACGCTCGCCAGTCTTCCACATATGCGCGTCATCGAGATGTCCATCGCCCATCCAAAACCGATAGTCGTGTCCAACCCGACGATCCCAGTCGGTGCGCATCTGATCTGCTAATTTATCAAGCGGGTTACGTCCCATTGAGTCATCCTTTTCTCAAGCGCTTTATCCGTTTAGAAGCGCGGTGCCTCACGGTCCAAAACACTCCAAGGCGAACCTTGGGTACACCTCGGGCACTGAGTGTCCATCGGTTTTGATGCGGGGGATGCCCCAGAAGCTGCGAATCAATTCACCGTTGGGGGAAACGAGCCTCCCGCACGCGCCGAGCAGCTACCGGCAAACAACGCAACCGGCTGAAATAGCGAGTTTTTTATGATTCGCGGGGCGTGTCTGACTTCGAACGAACACAAGATTTCTGAGGGTGCTTTTGGAAGCTAAAAGATTGATTACATGGGCAGCGAGATTATACTTTTGAGTATGGCAAACGGTGCCCTCTCAATCACCAACCAACCACACCTCTTCGACCTACAGGTCAACGGAGCAACGGTGTTCGACAAGCTGCAACGTCCCAAAGTCGTAGACTTCTCGTCCCCGGACCTCACCGCCCGCGATGTTGAAAGAGTATCAGGCCTCCTTGCGACAAAGGGCGTTCGGTCTTACCTCGCCACAATCGTAACCAGTCCAAGTGAGGTCGTCCTGAAGAACGTCAGAACTATCGCCGAGGTGATGAAGGAAAATCCTGACCTTCGAGGCATTCACCTGGAAGGGCCCTTTTTCTCAAAGAGCTGCAAAGGTGCTCACCAACCGGAATTTATAATAGAGCGAGGGGAGCCGGGACTTTTCGAGAAGTTCCAAGATGCCGCCGGTGGCGCGGTAGTCCTCGTTACAGTTTCGCCCGCGATCGAGAAAGCCCCTGAATTTATCGAATTTATCAGCAAAAGCGGCGTTATCGTGTCATTGGGACACCACGACGCCAATACCTCACAGATTAGGGAGGCCGTCAGCGCCGGAGCTACCGGCGTTACTCACGCGGGGAACGGGTGGTCAAAAGAGGCGGGAACGCATCCACGCCAAATCGCGGATGTATTGGCTCAGCTTTCCGCGAAAGGAATGTACGTCATGCTCATTCCAGACGGAGAGCACGTTAAAAAGGATTTCATCGAAGAGGTGCACAACATCGTTGAGCTCCTGCGTCCAGGGCACACTATTTTTGTAAGTGATTGCTCCCCTCTGGCGGGAGCGCCAGCGGGAGAGTACGAGGTATACCACGGCACAAAGGTAACAATTCAACGCCAGCCGAATGGAGAGCTTCGCGGAAAGCCTCTCTCGGGCTCATACCTCCTGCTCTCAGAGTGTTTGGACGCGCTCCGAGAGATTAACATTATTGAAGAATCCGCTATTCAAAGAGGCGCTTCTCAAGCTCCTTTTGAATTTATGAGACGAGCCCTCGAACGGATCGGCCGGTTCCCGTCCCTTGATCCATTGTAATCGTTATTCAGGTATCGCTCGGTACTCACTCAAGCACGGACGGGTATATGCCCCGAGCCGTGAGATAGCATCGAATCGCTCCTAACCGTTAGAGAGAGATCTGAACCTTACGCAGCGCCTCTCCAACCTTTTGAGCCTCATCAACTGGGGCGCTATCGGCTGTCAGATGCTTGTTCCCCTCGATGATCTCTCGGTATGCGGAGTAAATCGTATCGATAAGCTTGATTACTCGCTCGATACGCTTACCGTCGCGGTACAGATTCGCCTCAGAGAGGTAGAACAACATGAAATCGTACAGTCTATCGAGATCTTGAGCGATAGTTCCGCCCTTCTCGAAATCGAGTGTATTCATAAGCTCCGCGATAATCGCCTGAGCCTTGCTAAGAAATCGGCAGAATTTCGCGATGTCCTTCTCCTCAAGACCTGAAAGAGATTGCTTGAGGAATTTGATTGCTCCTTCGTACATCATGAGCAACAAACGACCGCGGTCAGTGGTGGTGATTTGTACCGCTTGGTATGTCGAGTGAGGATTCTTTCCGTACATAGATATCTCTTGTTAGACCGATAACTTTTCACTTTTAAGTGACTTCATCGGAAACTTACCTGACGTACAGCTTTGTAAGGAGTTCCGCTGATATCACATCAACGAAAACAGCGAGTGACTATCCTGGTCTCTTACGGCTTTGCATCCATGCACTGGGGAGGAGATTCGCTACTGATACGGCGGCCTCTCTCATCCCCCATATGTGTACTATCGGTGCTGACAGAAAAACCCTTAAGCACAAAATACGACGGATTTTTATGGTGTATTTTCGGATAGTTAGAAGGCCGACAGAGGGCCAGCCATAGAAAGCGGCTCTGGCACAAGACACTCAGAGGCTGGTGCTTTCGTCGCACTCGACGAGAAAGCGACTACTTGCCCAATTCTTGCGCTCGACGAAACGCAGCACGCACAGCGTCTCGCACAACAACATCCCCACCACTATCTTGCAATACTGACAGCGCTGCGGCCGTGGTTCCATGAGGGGAAGTTACACGCTCTCGCAATTCGGCGAATGAAAGTTTGGAATGTTCCAGATATAAGAGCGCGCCTCGAAACGTTTGCAAAACGATAGCGTGAGCGTCCTCGGGAGAGATACCAAATTCTAAAGCGACTTTCTCAACTTGCTCCGCGAGCCAACATACATATGCGGGCCCGCTTCCAGCGACAGCCGTTGCGACATCAATGAGCGACTCCTTGTCGACTCTCCATCCTTTACCGAGCGCTGTAATGATTCTTTGAATGCGCTCCAAATCTTGCTCAGTAACATCCGTGGTTGGAAAATATGCGGTAGCGCTTTCATTAATAGAAGCGCCCAGATTAGGCATGGCCCTGATTATCTTCGCGTGGTCGAGCCACTGTGACAAACGGGTCGTGGAAACCCCTGCCATAACAGAAAGCACGAGGCTTCCTGGATGAAGAACGCCTGGGAAGGCGGCACAGGAGGCTTCCGCGTCCTGTGGCTTAATGGCGAGAATGAACACGTCTCCAGCGTCAAGGCGGGTCCCTTGAGGCAGTTCCCCTACCACCTCACACTGGAAGAGCTCTTCGAGGGTTCGACGATCGTTGGGGTTTCGCTCCACAAGGAGCAACTCATCACTCGTTCGTCCCGAGTTTAAAAGACTCCGAACGATCGCGAGACCAAGATTTCCAACCCCAACGACTACGATCCTCATTGGCGACGGCCTCGCTCAGAGTTCTCAACCTCAGCTACTTGTCCCTCTTCGAGCCCAAGGAAGCGGAGCATCTGGTCAACAAGCACCTGGTAATCACGAGGGTCCGCCATATTGAGTCGGTATTCGTTCAAAACTTTAATTTGAACGTCCTTGTTCCATTGATTCCAAGCTTCCGCGGAGACCTTCTCGTAAATCTTGTTACCCATATCTCCTGAGAAGGGCGGCTTCTCAAGGCCAGGGAGTTCTTTCTTAAATTTTGAACACAGGACGGTTCTAGCCATAGTACCTCTTTCGAAAACAGTGTCGAAGCCCCTATATTGTCACGGATCTAGGGCGATGTCATGCCCACGATGCGCAGGCTGAAGTATCGCAAATTCCCCATGTTTATACCGATTGGAGATGACAATTCGAGACGACGACGATTTCCCTTCATCGTACTTGGACTCGTGCTACTCAATGTCTTCGTCTGGTACCTACAACTGACCCTTGGCGAGTCGTTCTCCGCTTCGTGGGCCGCGATCCCCTTTGAACTCTCCCATGGCGTGGATCTGATCGACACTCAACACCTCTATGTTCACGGCGAGACCTACGACATTCCAAATGGTCCCGGCCCCTCCCCCATCTACCTTACCGCGGCCTCTTCCATGTTCATGCACGGATCCTTGATGCATCTCATTGGAAACATGCTGTATCTGATAATTTTTGGCGATCAAATTGAAGACGAGCTGGGTCATTTCAAGTTTCTTGTCTTCTACGTTGTGGCAGGACTAGTCGCTGTATATGTGCAAGTTCGGTCGGACCCATCAAGTATTCTGCCGTGCGTTGGAGCTTCGGGCGCGATAGCGGGAGTTCTTGGAGCTTATCTTGTCGTACACCCGCTCAATCGTGTTCGAGTGCTTTTTTTTAACTCCTTTCTCGACCTTCCTGCGCTCCTCGTTCTGGGTTTCTGGGGAGTACTCCAAATTCTGGGTCAAGCAACAGCACCTGTCGGACAAGGTGGGGTCGCCTATGGCGCGCACCTTGGAGGACTTGTCGCTGGTCTCGTGGTCGGGCTCTACCTTCGGCTGTAAGTCTCCTAGTTTAACGGATTCTCCCACTTGAGAAGCGAGGAGTTCCCACTCCATTCTCCGCCGACTACAACTTCAGCGATCCCGTCGCCATCGGTATCCGCTATAACAGGACTTCCTTTGAGCGCCGACCCGGTGCGCAGTAGCGGCAGCGAACATGGACGCTCACGACACGTCCGCATCTCCCCCGCATGGCTGAATATCGCGACATCAGAGGAGTAGTTGATCAGAACCTCTGGAGTCCCATCCCCCGTGACATCCGCGACCGTTGGCGTGCGGTTGTAGTGACCAGATAACCCATCACTACGCCCTCCACTTCTTACAATCACATCCCACAGCACAAGATCTCTCGATGGACTCCAAGCCACAAGGTGGCTGGAGCCATCTCCACCAGCAGAACTCGCCCCACTTACGGCAGCGACTATATCAAGGACGCCATCGCGATCGAGGTCGCCCAAGCCAGGAGCTGTCGGGGTGCATGCCGTTACGTTCAGAGTCTTAAGAATGCGTCCCGTTCTGGCGCTTAACACCTTATACCACTTCCCTCGACGGTCGCCCTCGCCTTGAGGAAAAAAGCATCCCGAGCCTACCACAACCTCCTTGCCCGGATTGCTCGGCAGAACCTCGCCAACGACCGGTGACGCCTGCATCACTTGATTAAATTGAGCTCGCCATATCTGGAGACGTGAATCTCTAAATCCGAAAAGAGTGCCTCGCGGGACTCGTATCGCCGCTCGCAACGCGTACACATACCCACCATTAGGGGTCGGAGGTCTAAGACGTTTGTTCTGCGAGATGTCGGTAGAGATAATCATCTCCAGCTTTCCGTCGTTGTTTATGTCCACGAATGACGGAGTTGCGAAAACGGTATCAGCCGCTTGAGCGAACCAGCGGACAGAGCCGTTTGAATTGAGAAGATATATGTTTCTGTCGAACGCTCCGAAGCCTATCTCTAATTTTCCATCGCCATCGACATCCGCGAGCGCGGGAGTGCCGTAGACGGCGTGCCGAAACGCGAAGAACCTTCTGCGCTGAGACCATCGCTTGATACTGAAAGTCCACGCTTGAGTTCCATCACTCGCGCGATAGGCGGCAACCCCACCATCACACGGCTTACCTACGAAGCCTCCGTATCCAACGACGACATACTTCACACCATCGCCAAACAGCTCCCCTATCACCGCGGAGGAGTGCGCCTTATCATTTGAAGGAGTGTTAGGACACGCGACATTAGGTAGATCGACAGCCCACTGTATTGAGCCGTCATTTTTAACAACCTGCACCTTGCCGTTGAGCGAAACCAGAACGGTTTCAAGGCCGTTTGCGGGATTGTTATCGAGTTCGCCGACGGCCGGAGTCGACGGGCCGAAGCCATCTCCAGGGATAGGAAAGGTCTCCTGCGCCACAGCCGTGCGCAGAAAGGTCAGGGCGACCCCAATACAAGTACCTAAAAGGACATGAAGTTTCATTCGAAATCCTTACCCTCAAGGGGAATAGAAGCACATTCTACGCCAATGATGGCAGGTTATTCCCTGATAGCAAAAGCCTCCTCGTGACTAAAAACACCAACAGAAAAACGGGGAACGGACGTCTTCTTTTTACAAATCCATGACAACTCCGATGAAAACGTATGGCACCTTGATTCCCATCACGTAGCGTTTTTTTGGGAGGGAAACATGGCCACTGAAAGAACTGACACGGAACTCGTTAAAGGAGTAGCGAACCGAGAGGAAAGCTGCTTCGAGGAGCTCCTGAACCGATACGGCTCAAAGGTGCTTAATCTCGCCCTTAGAATTACCCGCAACCAAGAAGACGCCGAGGAGATCCTGCAGGATGTCTTCATCACGGTCTTCACAAAGGTTGCCAGCTTCGAGCACAAATCACAGTTTTCGAGCTGGCTATACAGAGTGACCATGAATTCGAGCTTCATGAAGATCCGCGCTCGAAATCGTCGTCGCGCTCTCTACCTTGAGGATATTGAACCAACTACTCGACAAAATTGGGTAGGTACGAGAACAGAGATGTTCGACGTGGACTTCATGTCTTCTCGACATGAGCTTCGCGAGGCGATTGAAGCGGCGATCCAGGACCTTCCTGAGGACTACAGAGCTATCTTTATCTTGCGAGATATCGACGGACTCTCCAACGAAGCCGTAAGTCGAGTACTTCAGCTTTCGGTACCTGCGGTAAAGAGCCGATTGCACCGTTCTCGTCTGCTTATGCGTGAACAGCTCAAAAAGCACCATCAGGCCGCGACTCAAGCGGAGGATGGGTTGGATATTGAGCCAAAACACATAGTGTAACCGTTATTTCGCGCGATTCACCTGGAGGGCCGGCGGCCTCCCTTCGACAAGCTCAAGACAGGCAGCCGGCCGCTCGTACAAATGTTGAGGGCTCATCCTTAACGAACCGAGGCATTTGTACCTGCGGCCGGCGAGGCCGCCGGCCCTCCAATGCACACGCAGCATTCTCGTGCCTTCATTGTAGACACGCGCCCCCCTGGAGGGCCGGCGGCCTCCCTTCGACAAGCTCAAGACAGGCAGCCGGCCGCTCGTACAAATGTTACGGGCTCATCCTCGAGGATCGGAGGTATTTGCATACACGCGCTGTTTTTTTTCCGGCTGTCGCACACCCCATCCCGACCGCGCCATAACCAATTCATTTTGACGACTTACCTTTCTAGAGGGTATAGCTTGCGCCAAAGGATATATGTCATTCGCGGCCGCTTTCTACAATTTTACCGTAGACCTCAGTCACAACGATCGTGAGGTGTTTACGCGCTTTCGCGTCAAAACGCCGCTTCATCCGCATGAGCCTCTCCAACATCTTTATGCGCGCATGCTCGCCTACATTCACTGCTTCAGGGAGGGACAAGCTTTTTCTCACGGCTTCTTCGAACCGAAGGAACCAACGATCTGGCAGAAGGACATCCTTGGAAACACTCTCCTCTGGGTCCAACTCGGCTCCCCGGATAAACGCAAACTGGAACTCACGCTCCGTTCCTCGCCGCAAGCGGAGCATCGAATCTACTTCTACGAAGATTCTCAGGACACGCAGTTCTGTCACATGCTTCGAGGTAGCAAAACGAATTGGGTGCGAGACATTCAGTTTTATCAGATCTCACCACAACTCCTTGAGGATCTACTTCCTCTTGAACGAACAAGCCCTTTGTGGAGCGTGACGATTATCGATAATCAGCTCTATCTGAACGTAGACGGCTCCGAGTTACAGTCATCAATCATTCCGGTATCTATTTGGGATAAGTATCAGGAGTCTCTCGCTGAATTAGAGGGAGCTCCAATTCCTCACCAACCGAAAAACGAATAACGCCCTCTTCTATAAACCCTACGCAGCTTTAGGCCGAATTCCACTTCATAGAGCGTCGGGCGTAGCACTTGCGACCTCCGCCCCACACCGCCCGAGGGATGCGAATACAAGGCGGAATGTCTGAGTTAAGCTCGGCACAGCAGAACCGGGGTCATCGCGTAAGCGCCGCATCAAGGAACAGTATTCCGCTATGGTTCATCGCGTCCACGTCACAGTAAGAGGTCGAGTCCAAGGAGTGGGGTATCGCAATTGGGCTTACAGCCAAGCCAAACTTCTTAAAATTAATGGCTGGGTACGGAATCTCCCGGAGGGAGATGTAGAGCTCTCAGCGGAAGGTCCGGAGGGGGCTTTACGGAGCTTTGTAACCTTTCTTAAGACAGGACCCGCGTTAGCCAAGGTAAACGCGGTAGAGGCGACGTGGTCGAATCTTCCCAAACCTCAATTTTCTGATTTCCAAATCAGAAAGTAAGGTTCTTTCCAGAACTTGCGGCTCTCAGGAGCCTGGACGGGCCCTAATCCAAACAAATTTCTCACCAAACAGATAAGGACATAAGGTGCCGGTCTGAGGTAACCTTTGAGCTCTTATACAGTTGTACAAAGTTTTGTTTACGTATGGTTCGAGAGTTTCAAAATAAACGCCCATCCGAACCGTTCTCGTCTGGGTGTTCCGGGCTCAATGTTAACGAACTAACATCCCCTCCTCGCGACGAAAGACCACGTAAAGTTTCTGAAAGCACGGAAATCGAAGTCAAATTCTTTGCCCCGGAACATGTAGTAAAATCGATAATTCGAACCACCCCGTCCATCAAACTGGAGCAACACTATTTTCCCAAGAATGTTGTTCAGCAGCTCAAAGATGAGTTCGCTCTTCATGCGCTCGTGGATGACAGCAGTGCGTTCACCGTTGCCCGCATTCGGCGAACCGAGCCCTCATCTGGAAACACAGAATATCAAGTTGAATTTAAAGGTCCCAAAGACGGCATTTGCCGTCGAGAATTTGGCATCGATATCTCAAAGGATGTCTATCGGAGTTTGATTAAGCTAGCAACTGCAGGCTCTGTAGAGAAAAGACGTTTTCATGTGAATGGACACATCGAATATCAGGGGCGCCGTTTTCAGACGGTCGCGGAGGTGGACGTTATTCGAAAAGCGGGGCGTCCCGCTTCGCCAGTGCCAGTCCTTCTCGGCACCATCGACGTTGAAATATCGTCAGCAGACGCCACAAAAGCATTGGCTGTTGTTACAGCGCTCCGGCAGGGACGCCACTCTTTCGATTTCTTGCGGGAATGCGTGGAGCTGATGAGCGACGAGCGCGATCTAGGACGCGCGCTAACAACCCGAAGACTCGCGAAGCACGGTTTCGATGCAGAGCGAAGAGCCGCGGTCGCAGAGCTTAAATCCGCCGCAAAAGATCTCTCGAAAGATTAATTCTCAAGCCGGAAAGATACTGGAACTAAAAGCGCGACCTGCGACATCCCCATGTCAGGCGGAAACGCCGGAAATGGAGCCGCCCGGTCTACCATTCGTTGAAGCTCTTCATCGAGAATGGTTGATTGCGTGGAATTCACAACTTCGGCACTCAATACTTCGCCCTGCGGATTAATCTTTACGCGGAGAGTTCCATTCCCCGTAATTCGATTGCGAACTGCTCGTTCAGGATAACGCTTTGCGCGCGCAAGCATCGTTGCCACCATGTCTTGATAATTCAATCGAGCTTTCTCAAGTCCGTCCACTCCATTCGCCACGCCGTTAGGTACACTTTGACCTCCACCAACACCCGCACTTGATTCGGCAGGTTGTGTTTGCGGCGACTGCGATGAAGACCTTGGCTTCTCGTCTATCTGCCTCTTTTCAACTTTCAGTTTCTTGGGAGCGACGGCGATCGGTTTCTCTTCTTCCGGTTTAGAAACCACGGGCGATACCGACGGCGCGGCCTCTCCGCCCGACTTGGGGAGTTGTGTCTCTAACGCGGAAAGCTCAACAAAAGTCACATCAATCTCAAGAGGAGCCACAGCTGCAGCCGGGTCGCTAAAAAACGAACCCGCGATAAACGCGAAAGCAACAACCACATGTCCTCCAATGGACAGTAAGAGAGCTTTCTTCAGGGGATCAGGAGGAGGTTTCAGGGCAGGAGGATACGCAAGCGACAGGTGTCGCGATTCATTCACATCAAACGCTATGGCTGTGGCGCTATTGCCCAAACGAGTCCCCTAAACGCAACTTGGTACCGAATATAAGTATCACATCCGCTCATTTAAATGCAATCGGACTGCTTGACATATCAAGCAGCCTCAGGATAGGTATAGCCCGCCATGGATGCGGCATGCGGCACCATGACCATTGATATATGCAACAAACTGATTTTATGAAGCTTTTGACATCATTACGGCCTTTACTGCTGCTAACCCTAACCATTCTCGTTCCCTTCGAGCTATACGCGGACGAATTAGTAACCGGCCCTACCACCGCAGAGACCGCCCAAGACGAAAAAATCGTGGACCGCATCACCGTAGTCGGGAATGCGTCGAACGTGAGCTCGGTGCCAGGGGCAGCAGCCCTTCTTGAGGGCGAGGCGCTACAAGACGCGAAGACCGGCGTCGGTGACATCACCCGCGCCTTGCGTCAGATCCCAGGAGTGAACGTCGTAGAAGAGGACGCTTTCGGGCTGCGACCTAACATTGGAATGAGAGGGTCTCCATCCGACAGATCCGGGTCGGTCACCTTGATGGAAGACGGAGTGCTCGCAGCCCCAGCCCCCTACTCCGCTCCTGCCGCCTATTACTTTCCGACCTTCGGCCGAATGGCAGGCATGGAAGTTGTAAAAGGCGCCGGTCAAATTAAGTACGGACCGCGAACAACTGGTGGATCACTGAACTTACTCTCAACCGCCATACCAAATCAGTTCACCATATACACCGACGCAGCCGCCGGCAGTTACGGTACTGAGCGAGCGCATCTTTTTGCGGGGGACTCCGGCAAGTACGGCGGCTACCTCCTTGAGACGTATCAGATGAGGACCGACGGATTTAAGGAACTCGACAGCGGAGGCGACACCGGATTTGATCTTCAGGATTACATCGGAAAGTTCCGTATCAACACCGATCGCTCAGAAGATGTGTATCAGCAACTTCAATTAAAAGTGGGTCGGTATACTCAAGACGCCAACGATACCTACTTAGGATTGACCAAAGAGGATTTCGACAGAAACCCTGACCGTCGATACGCCGCGTCCCAGCTAGACAACGTCGATATCACTCAAGAGCAATATCAGCTCCAGCACTACATCGAGCCCTCAGATTCAGTAGACGTAACCACGACCGGTTATTATCAAACAGTTGATCGCCGATGGAACAAACTCGACAGCGTTAATGGACAGTCTCTCTCGACCGTTCTGGAGAACCCCGCAAACAATCAGGACGCGTATGATTGGCTTACTGGCGCAAACAGTCCAGCGGACGCGCTTACCATGCGAGACGCAGGCCGAGATTATTATGCCGGCGGCGTGCAATCAGTGATGGTCGCGAACGTCAACGACTCGCTCTTCGATCACAGACTTGAGTTCGGCGCTCGCTACCACCAAGACCAGGAGGATCGAAAGCAACAGGACAACAAATACGAGATGCGCAATAACACGATGGTGCTCACAACCGCTGGCGCCCCCATGAGCCAGACAAATCGAGTAGCCACAGCCGAAGCCACCGCGCTCTACCTTCAAGACAGCATCACGAAGGGTTCATGGAAGTTCGTTCCAGGAATTCGATATGAGGGGATTCGCCTTGATCTGAAGGACTACGGTAAAAATGACCCGAATCGACTGGGCACCGATGCTGTTGAAAACAACTCGAACCTCAATGTGTTTATTCCCGGAGTTGGCGCCGAATATACGATCAACGAGAACCTAGCGACATTCGCTGGTATTCACAAAGGATTCTCACCTCCGGGACCTACGTTGAAACAGGGAGTCGAAGAAGAGAAGAGCCTCGCCTACGAGGTAGGTACTAATATCCGCCGGAATTCCCTCGTCTCGCAGGTTACCGTGTTCTTCAACGACTACGAAAACCTCCTCGGCGTTGATAGCCTCTCAAGCGGCGGGACAGGAACAGGCGAACAATTTAACCTCGGAAAGGCATTCACCTACGGAGTGGAATCAAGTGTTCAATACAACGTACTTGAAAGCGCAAAGACGGAGTTAAAGCTGCCTGTCTACGGAAGCTACACATTTACCGACGCTGAGTTTCGATCATCATTCAAGAGCGACTACTACGGCAATGTTCAAAAAGGAGACCAGATCCCGTACATCGCTCCAAATCAATTCGCCGTTGGAGCGGGTGTAGAGCACGATAAGTACGGTAAGTTCCTGCTACGGTCGTACTACGTCGAGTCGATGTTAACGCAGCCAGCCCCCGACGCTGGTGTGTCCAAAGCCCCTTCGACGGATTCGTATTTCGTTCTCGACGCGCACGTTGAGAGTCCGGATCTCCACAAAGGATTGCGACTCTATGTCGATGTCACAAATATCCTCGACAACGATTACATCGTTGCGTGGCGACCGGCGGGAGCTCGACCTGGGGCACCGCGCACCGCGTTGGCTGGCGTGAAATTTACCTTTTAAACAGCCGCGTATGGGAGCACTCCCATACCAACGCCCCTTTACTACTCATAGCTAGCTGAGCGCTTTCGATGTGTATTTTCGACTGACGGCGGCCGTACGTTCTTACTTGAGGATACGTTCATGGAGTACATGAACGTATCCTTTTCGGCTTTTTTGCAATCTTTCTCCGCCGTCTCCTCTCCTCCATCTCCTCTCTCAGAGACCGCGCGGTAAGACCGCGCGGTAACAATCCACCTCAAATATGTTTTAAAAGCATATGGAAAGATCGTTGAGATACGTCCCCTGACACGCTGGACACAATGGATTCTCTAGAAGCGGTCGGTCCGCAACTTTAAGCAACGTGGAAAAACTCTTCAGCATCCGATAGAGAAGGACTGCAAAGCTGGTTGCGCTGTCTCGCTCTACATATCTCGCTACAACACCGGAAACTCACTCTGAAGACCCGGCGCGCGCGAACTAGCGATGAACACCGTGATGTTCGAACAACTTCGAGTAAACGCCTCATTCAGATCTAGTGTTATCACCCCTTGAGAAGAGGCAGCAGCGCTACTGATTGTCATCATTGAGCCAGCGCATAACGCCACAACCTCTCCACGGAAAGAGGTTAGCGGAAGAGATTTTGACGCGACGCTGAACGCTACCTTACACGGAGCGCTGCCGACGTCTCCTACAACAACGAGAGCGCTGCCGTTTAGTGTGAGGCTCGCGCACAGAACAGAGCCGAGCGCCTGAACTTCAAAAACATTCTCGGCCATTAACGCGCCCGTGCTCGTGACAGAGAGCTTCGATGCCATGGTTCCAGCACCACGTTGCTGTCGTGCTATTTGAGTGGCGCCGACACCTTCAACATCGACCACAAACGCCTCTTCCTCAGCGGGAAGCTCCATCGAGAAATCTCCCGCGTCGTTTGTGCCCGAGTCGACTAGGCTCTCACTGGTGGCAGCCGACGCGACGCTCATAGAAAGCCGTCCTGCCCGAACGCCGTCAGCTCCCTCTGCGTACCCTGAAAACCTGAGTGAATCGGAGGATGAGGTTCCCGTGGTTCCGCCGCCGCACGCAGCGAGGATTCCAAGTGATAGCGCTACGATACCTGCACGCATACGGAAGAGCGCTTGGCTGACTACGTCTCGACCTTCCTTTCGCTGCCTCTTGGTTTGGTTCATTACCGCTCGCATTTCTTACGTCCTCTCTTCTTCGGCATAATTATCTTCGCCGTTTCCACCGGCTCCGCGTATGAAAAAGCTGTTACAGTGACACGCGCCCGCTCTTCAGGGGGCGCGCTTGTTGCGACTTCACCTGAAGTGTCTCGATCAAATTTAGAGAGATAATCACGTACTATCAACTGGAACTCGGCGCCTCGCTGCAGGATCCAGCGACGGATGCCTGGAAGTTCCTGAGGATTTATGTTGTCGAAGGAGGTTCGCAAATGGAGGCTTTGCTCAGGATGTTTTTTTACAAGATTCGACTCGATAGCGGCAGTTAAGTCCGCGGTGTCAGCGCTCAGAAGTTCAAGTCCATAGTCGACATCTCCTTGAGGCGTATACTCCTGAGTGACAAGCCGAACGAGGTTTCCGTGATACTCGATAGCGCCGATCCGTTCTAGTTCAAAGAGGATCGGGTAGTGAGTCACTTCTTTACTCACTTTCGCTACAAGCACCGCGAACTCGCTTCCGAGCCCCTCGTGTGTGAGCGGTTTCGGAGCACCATCGCTAGTTCGATACGATTTAGAGGTAGACCACAGTCCGATAACTCGATTGAGAATGTCGTGCTGCCCTCGATCAGAGCTCTCACCAGAGAGAAGCCGCGAGACCTCGGAGCGATGAAGCCCCGTCATGACACTTACTTTACTTATACTGAAAGCCCCCTGCGCATTGCGTATCTCATTCTCGGCAGCCTGAACGAATGCCTCTCGAATCAGCTCTTCTACCTGCGCCGAACGCACACCGTGATGCATACACCACGACACAAGAGGTCGGATAAGAGCTCGAATGAGGCTGGTCGGGGGAAGTGAGGACATGCTAACTGCCTGATATGCATCAACTACGGTAAGGCTGCCTTTATTTTACAGCAATAGTTGACTAGAGGGAAGCCAATAGCGTATTTTACTGTTACAATACGGCAGTAATTAAACCAGGCTTAACAAAAAGGAAGTACATATATGCGAATATCACTGGGAATAATTGCATGTGGGCTGATCTCGCTTCTGAGCGCGGCGCCACTCGCCTCTGCGGCTAACGTTAACGTTGTACACGGAATCGATGGCCGAGACTTAGGACTCGCTCGGGCGCTCCCAGTTGATATCGCGGTAAATGGAAACTGCTCGCTGCGAGGAGTGAAATTCAAGCAGTCCGCGATCGTCGATCTAGCTCCAGCGGACTACACGATTACCGTACATCTCGCCGACGGATCATGCTCTCAAGCAGCCGTAATCACGAAGCAGGTTACCATCCCTGAGAATGTGCGAGTTTTCTCGGCGGTCGCAAGCCTGTCGAGCAGTGGGACGCCGCAGCTAGCGGTCTTTAATGTCTCGGAGTTCTTACTCCCGTCGACGGTTATCGTCCGACACCTAGCACAAGCAGGTAGCGTGGCGGTGAAGTTTAGCAGCTCGGAGTTGCTTTCGTCGCAAAACTCGCGGCTCCGAAATGGCAAGCAGGCGGCCTTGGCCGTTTTATCGAACCGAGTGCCGTACACAGCGAATATCTATCCGGGGTCAAGCCGTCACTCGATAGCGCGGCTTACTGGTGTAGGGCGCTCTAAGTTCACGATCTACAATATCGTTGGGTCACAGAAAAATGGGTTTACGATTATCTCTGAGCGCTTAGCACCGTAGTAATCGTCTGCGATACAGTTAAGAAACCCGCACTTTTTTACAAGTAGTTGCTCCATGCTGGGCGACCAATTAAGGAGTTGCGAAGGACCATTAGATTGGGTCGAAATTTGCAAATGACTACTCAAGCTCAGGGCTCCTAGCTTCCAAGTAAATAAGGCGGCTCCCTCCCTGCCTTGCTGGGGCCTTGGTTACAGCCTACACCTTTTTCACTCATCAGGTGTAGGCTGCCCCCACCGTGAGCGCATCGCATGGCGCTGGTTTTAAGGTCGACGGCACCAGTGTTTAAGTAATATCAGCCCTGTTGGTTGTAGTAGCCCTGGGCTGATCACCGGAATGCTGTGGAAATCAGCTTATCTTGCGAGCTGAGAGATAGCTTTTTGCACTTCATCAAAAGCGCCTTGGGTATTCGCTTCCGGATGCGCAAAGAACATTATCTTCTGACAACCGCGAGGTGGTTTCGGTAGATCCACAGTTTGAATCGGATCTATGCACTTCCCCTCAGCGGAGCGTCCCCAACCACCACTGCGAGAATTCTCAGGGACCGCTTGTTGCGTGTGGAGTCCATCAAAAAGGATCCACTCGCCTCCACCGTTATCCACGCGAGATTTTACCAGATATAAAAGGGTTCCTTCTAACTCATACCCCATACCGAGGTGTTCGGTTCCCTCGCAGCCACCAACTCCGTGAAGAAGACTCTCTTGAGGCTTGGCCACCCCTCGCCCCTCGTCCGTTACCATGACTACAAGCATTTTGTGGGCTTGTCCCTGAGAATCCTGACTTACTATCTCTCGCGCAAACACCGCTCCAGGAGCGAATACCGCCTCTCCATTTACGATTGCGGGATAGCCATCCTGATACCGATGTCCGTGCTGTCCAATGTTTCGTACAGCTTCACCTATCGCGCCGCGAATTCGACTAGGCTGTCCATCAGGGTAATACTCTGGAAAGGAGCGCTCTAAGTCCCCTCGGTTGAACGCTGCACCCTCGACGATACTGTGCCGCATCCCGAGAAAAACTGGCCATGCACGGAAGTTGCCGACCTCCTTCCGAGGAGCATTCCACACCGCTTCAAGAGCGACGGCGCCAGCGCCGTGCGCCTCAACAAAGATGTCTTTCAGAGCTGGAAGCGTCGTGAGGGTCGCTAGAGAGCGATGGATCTCTGCAGCGAGATCGAGCACTGGACTCAGTGGAGAGGAACCCACCTCCAAAAATGAACCAGATTTTTGTCCAGTTGTTACTTTTGACATCACTAATCCGTCAGCTCTACGGATACCTCTCAGTATACTAGAGATACCGCGCTTTCCTCTACTACAAGCGCAATTCTATACTTTGCGCGAACCATTCCCCCTATGGTTCCAGGTGGTTGAAACGTGAATATTACCCCTCGACTCCATTCTCTTTAGCTATAACATCAATAATGCTTCCGTCCTCAAGGCGAATGGGCCCCTCGAAGCGATCAGGGTCTTGAAGAAGCTCATCCAGCTGGGCGAAGCACGACTCAAAGGCCGCCTCCAACCGTGTAACATCACCCGACTCGTAATACTCACCTTCGTCGGAGACTTCAAGATGAGAGAAAAGCGGCCTTACTAATTTCAGAAGAGTCACCACCAAAATGTGAGTCTCTACATTTGAGAACTGAGTCTTTATGCGTTCCTGTACGAAGAGATCGCTATCGAATTCAAAGCGCAACGGCTCAGCGTCCTCGTGCGGCATGACCACGATACCCTTGGCTGGCCCTTCGTAAACATCGGCCCCCTCTTGGTCAAATCGCTCAAGCACCGCGTCGTAGTTGGAGTTTTCTTCATATGACCATCCATGCTGGTCAGCAAAGGCCCTCACCACCTCGACTAATTTTTGGTACGAGGTCTCATCCTTAAGCGAGCCTTCAAAGTGAATTGTCACACCCATAGTTTGTTCTCCGTGCCCCCTATTATGACCTCAAGTCACGAGAGAGTAGCTTTTATAGCCTTGGCTTTACGTATCCAACAGTCAAGGACTTACCGTAGGCGATACTTCCAGATTCTCCGCTAAGAGTTGCCATAAGCACACGTTCAGAACTAAAAACGCCTCTGGATGCCCATGATTAGCATTAACCGGTGTAGTAGGCTGAAACGGCATGGACCCCCAAGAACAACGGCAAAAACAAAGCGAGCTACTGCATCCTGAGGGGATATCCCTCAAGGACGTGTTCTTCGCGGCTCGACAGCACTACCCCGAGATGGAACCAAGCGATCTCGCTGTCCCAGCCACTCCAAGAGGGTACAAGATTACCGAGAGCATTTACGTCTCTCACTGGATCCCCTCCCACAATCCCGATTTTCTGCGGGCCTTCGGCATTCAATCAATTTTGTGCCTCGATGGTAAATTGAAACCCGAATGGGCAGAGGCGCTTGGAGTTAAAAAGATCACCTCGCTTGATATCCCTGACGGACCCGCTTTCACGAAACACCACCTCCTCGACGGGGTGAAGGCACTTGAGGACTTGGTCGCTCACCACTCCCCAGTGCTCGTGTGTTGCCATGCGGGACAGAGCAGGTCTCCCGCCATAGCTATCGGATACATCGCGATCCATACACACGTCTCTGTCAAGGAAGCGTTGGCTCTCGTACGAAGGGAGCGGGCTCCCGAACGAGAAATCAAGATCTGGCCATCGATGCAGGAGGCCCTTCGACGGGTTGTGACGAAATGAGTCAAGACCTCCGCAACAACAACAACAACAACAACAACAACAACAACAAATCTGCTGCCCCTGAAGTGAATATTCCAGTCGTCGCAGGCAAACTTTCACTGAGCTTCTCACTCGCTTTCCCTCTCACGGGGAGTGGAGACCGAACGCAAGTGGGAAAGAGCGACGACCGAGGTGTTGAATTAGATCCGCTCACCCGTTTCGAAAACCAAGTGGTTTCAAAGTGGCTACCGAAAGCGCTTCCGGAAGAAATCGAACAGACGATGGAACGCTACAACACCATGCGAAAAGCTGGATACATTTCAATCGAGGCCTACTCGGCGCATCGGCTTGCCGCTCTGTATCAGCGAGGAAAGATCGGATGGTGCGAGCACATTCTCGACGAGCAGAAAATTGACAGCATCTCGTTCCCCATGAATCCGGAATACGATCTTCTTCTTGAGAACATCGGCGGACCCGTCATCTTTATTGGAGATAGGTTCGACAAGGAACGAATCTGTGTCATGCAGGGGAATCATCGAACTGCCGCTGTACTTTTCAGGGGACAGGAGACAAACGAATCTCTGTACGTGATCAGATTTATGAGCTCCACCCACTGCCAAAAGCTGATCCACTCCACCCCCAATACCGGCTATCGCACTCCAAACATTCCGGCAAAATTCAAAGACATTTTTTCAAAAGGAGGATCTCATGGCGGATATTAGCCCCGGAAAGATCAATCTTCCATCAGACGACCAACAGACAAGAGAGCTACAAAACGCTCGTGACCTGTACGCACGAGGAGACGCGGAGCTCGACCGACAAGCAGCCGAGATATTTCTCAGGGTCTTTCAGGATATAAAAAATTCGTCTGGAAGCGTCGCGCTCGACAAAGTGGATTACCTTCCGCAACTCGTTCAGCTACTCGTTCACCAAGGACTTGCGGAAAAAGCGGGAGAATGGGCCGCGACTCTATTCTCAACCGTGCAAGGCAAAGAGCAGTGGCTCAAACGTGGCACACTTCACGATTGCTTCGTGTGGGCATCGAAAGGACTCGCCACTGCCGGACGCTTCGAGGAAGCTCGAAGAATTGAGGCGAAGTTTGTAGAGAGCGTCGCTCCGAGACTAGAGAAGCCAGGATTCTCGGTGGCCGAATCCTTCTTCCGCACAGCGGTGTACTACCACCAAGAGGGCCATTCGATGCGAGCGTTGATTAACGCGGCCCGAGCGAGCGACATCGGATGGCAGGCTTTCAGAGGGAGCAGAGATGAGGCTCGCGGCCTATTCGAGCTACTGTCGTTCGTTAAGCACCTTCAAGATCGAGAAGGCGCCCCTGAACGCGATATCCAACGCACTAAAAATAGGCTTCGTGAGGCGGTAAAAGTCATCGCGCAGGGGGAGAGCGAGACTCACAAGAGAAGCGCCTAGAACAAAACGTCAGGATCGTGACCGTGGACCAGTCTGTCCGCGGCCTTTGTACCCGCGGCCGGCGAGGCCGCCGGCCCTCCAATGCACTCACGCGCGGAAAAAGGGGACGCTCCCCTTTTTTAGATCATCTCAATACTGTGCTTCGCCTTGAGCGTATCAAGAAGCCCCGTGATACAGGTATCGACCTCTTCATGCTTCAACGTCCGATCTAGGCGCTGGAAAGTCACACGATACGTCACTCGACGGAAACTCTCTTCTTGCTTACGGAAGTCATCGATAATCGAGGCTTCAGCGAGAGACTCGAGGTTCGCCTCATTGATGATTCGCAACACACGGCCAGCTTGCTCCTTGGGATCAATCTTTAACGTGATGTCTCGACTTATCGGAGGGAGGTCACTCACCGCAGGAGCCTCGACCTTCGTCATAAATCGATACATAAGCTTCGCGTCCAACTCACAGAAGAACACCTCTTCATGTATGTCATACGCCTCTCGGATTACCGGATGAACCACTCCGAACAAGCCAACGACGTTGCGCCCCATCTTCACGGACGCCTGCATACCTGGGTGAAGGAACTTCTCCTCGCTCTTTCCTGCCGAGAAGTTACCACCCAAACTCTTAATAATCGCGGCGATAGCGCCCTTAAAGAGGCGAGCTTGTTCTTCCAGCGATTCCCCCTTACGCCACTCAACATCCGCCCAACGTCCAGCGGCGGCGAACGTGAGCACGTCTCGCTCGTAGTTGTAATCGAGGGAATCTCTTTCCTTCGGCTCATCGGACGGCTGCTCAGTGGGCTTCTCGAAAATTCTTCCGAACTCGAAAACCTTTGGAGCTCGCACTCCGCGCTTGCGATTCACCGCGAGAAGCTTCGTCAGGTGAATCACATTGGTCAACTTCATGTGAGAGTTACTAACTTCGAGAGAGTTCTTAAGCGCTACGTGACGAGCGCTTGATCCTTTCTCCAATCCCTCAAGCAATGCGACTTCCGCCGCTGAATAGAAGCCCTTCGTAATAACTTCAAAGAATCCATTACCGACAAGAGCCGGGCGCACTCTCGCGAAAAGGGTCTCGATTGGATTGAGTGGCGGAGCCTCATAGTCGAGAGGTGGAAGCTCAGGCCGTACACGATTCAGGCTCACCGAACGAGCGATATCCTCAATGACATCTTCCGGATTTCGAACATCCCACAGACGCCACGATGGAATAGTGAGTGTGAACTCTCGGTCCTTTCCGACGGCGTTAGCCTCGACTCCGTAGCCAAGATGCTTGAGTCGAGTCACTACCTCAACCTCCTCAAGCCGAGGCAGATTCAACTCCTTCTTCATAGCGCCAAGCGTCACTACCACTCGACGTTTCTCGGCTGGAGCGTTCTCTAGGTACGTATAGCCGAGCGCGTGAGCGGACTCCGCTCCATGAATCGTTCCGGCGGAGCCCTCCGCAAGGAATACAAGCCGCTTGAGCGCTGTTGGGATTCCTTCAGGATCGATACCGCGCTCGAAAGCGTGAGAAGCGTCGGTTGAGATTCCCATAGCGCGCGCGGTAATTCGCACACTCGTTGGATCAAACACCGCTGCCTCAATGAACACCTTACGAGTCGTCTCGGTTACCATGCTGTTAGCGCAGCCAATGACGCCCGCGACAGCGACGATCTTCTTTCGGTCTCGAATGAGGATTGAACCTTCTGGAACTGTGTAGGTCTTTCCATCAAGCGCCTCGATCTCCTCAGCCTTAGTAGCTAAGTCGATGATAATCTCACCATCAAGTTTGTCGGCGTCGAAGGCGTGCATTGGTTGCCCACACTCCATCTGCACATAGTTAAGAATATCAACTATTGCTTGACGCTTTCCCGGCTCATCAACGAACGCGGCGACATCATTACGAAGCGGCATCTCAGCCGGAAGGCTCATCTCAAGGAGAGCGTATCTCGGACAGTTGTCGGTCATACGACGTACCGGAATTCCAGCCTTTCGCTCGCTCAACTTAGCGGCAAGCGTTGGAATCTTTGGCTGAGCGAGAGTTCGGGCGGCGATCTCACGGGCCACACCTTGAGCGCTCAAATGATCTCCACGATTCGCGAGAGTCTCGATAGTGAACACCACCCCCTTGTCGTTTGAGACGTCGACATTTTTCACCTCAAGCCCGATATCGTCGAGGAGCTGTCGAAGTTGAGAGCGGCTCGCGTTTTCAGGAGCGCAGTCTGGAATCTCAATGATCTTTTCTAGTAAGCGAACGTGTAACTTCATACGATCTCCTTCA
>CANLCB010000012.1 GCA_947488865.1 Deltaproteobacteria bacterium
AGAATTTGAACAAGGCGCAGCCACGCAGCGGTTCTGCTTTCGCGATCGCTCGTGCGTGTAATAAGGGAGTGCGCCAAAAAGTTCTCCGACAAAACCGCTCCCGAAATCTCGGGAAAAAAACCACGCCTTCTCGTCACTGAAAAAACGAACTCACCGATCGATTTCGGTGAACTTGATCCGACCCCATTCAGCCGTACCTCTTATGTCGGCCTACTTCGCGGAATCATTGAGATTCCGAGCGACTTTTTGGGGTCTTTTTAAGACGCGAAAAACGAGCCGGAAGCGTCGGTTTTTAGGGGGTTTACGGAGCCTTAGAACGGGGTTCTTCGGAGCGTTTTGTAGGGGTATTTTTGACACTCGCAGGCGGTGCGGGGTTGTTGTTCGAAAATGCCGCGTTCACACGAAACAGCACGCTCTGCCGGAGTATCCTATCGGACAGACAAGCACTTGTTTTGACGAGCTTTTATGCTCCAACGCCAGCAAGGCACGAATCGACCGTCGGACGGGAACTTTGATTGCGGACAGTGTGAAGCAGGCGGGCCGCAGATTTTGCGCGGCTGCGAAGGTGAAGAGTTTTTTCGAGGCTGGCCCGACTGAGGGCAAAAAGTAGAACAACAGCTCGGGTTCCGGGCACCCCCGAGCATCCGACGCCGCCCTCAAAGCGCCCCCCCTGTAGCAAGACAACGGCGCAGAAACAGAGCGGCTCAGCCCGAGTCTCCTTGAGAATTCGAGCCCCTCGCCGCCTGTCTCCCCTACCCTTTCACTACATTCGCTCTACGGTTTCGATACCAAGCAAAGAAAGAGCGTGTTGAATGACTCGACCACTCGCGTCAACCAACGCGGCTCGAGCAACCTTCAACTCGAGAGTCTCGGCGTGAAGCACTGAACAGTTTTGATACATTCGGCTAAATCGCTTTGCGAGATCGTACACGAACGCGCACACAAGGTGTGGGCTGTATCGTTCACACGCCGACTCAACCACAGAGTGATACTCGTTAATAAGACGAAGCACATCGACTTCTGTCTCGTGCGTTAAAAGATCCCACTTCGCTGTCGTAAATTGTTTTTCGTCAATTCCAACTTCTCTTAAGATCGACCGAGTGCGCGCGTAGGCGTACATCATGTACGGCCCCGTGTTACCAGTCTTCGCCGTCCACGCGTCGAGATCGAAGATAACAAGGGAAGTGTTATCCACGTTCAACATACCGTAGCGCATCGTCGCGAGCGCAATTCTTCTTGCGGCTTCTACTCGCTCAGCCTCAGGCCACTCATCTTTGTACTTATCGAGGAACTCAGTGTTGATGCGATTGAGCAATCTATCCTTCAACGCGGACATCAAGATGACAGTTCCCTTTCGGCTACTCATCTTGCCCTCAGGGGTCACAACCTGACCATATGAACAGTGGAAACAGTTCTTTACCTGCTCATACCCCATGAGCTCTAAACAGCGAAAAACCTGCTGAAAATGAAGAGTTTGAGCGACATCGACCACGTAAACCGATCGATCAATTTTGAACTCCTCAAACTTCCGTTGAGCGAGCTTCAAGTCACGAGTCGCGTAGAGCGCGGTACCATCGCGTTTGATA
Source organism: Deltaproteobacteria bacterium (assembly GCA_947488865.1). Taxonomy (GTDB): domain Bacteria; phylum Bdellovibrionota_C; class UBA2361; order UBA2361; family OMII01; genus OMII01. The sequence continues at coordinate 1,587 of CANLCB010000012.1, forward strand.
AGAAGACAGAACCCAAGATTTTCCTTCGAGAGATCTGCTCCGACCGCGCCTTGCGATTCTTTAAAGATTCCCTTCTGCTGAAACTCACGAACAAGCTCTTTGCTGGACTCTCCGTATTCAGACTCATAGAAGAAGTGATCGAACGAGCAGTTGAGCCATTTGAAGGTCTCTTTCAACTCGTCGATAGACCACTGTCGGGTCTTGAGCCACAGATCCTTCATTTCTGGATCGTTCGACTCTAGCCGTTGAAGAACTGATGACACCTCTTTATTCCAGCCGTCGATGGTTGGAAGAACAAGTTGTCCCTCTGGAAGGGCGCCAGGAATCTTGAACAATTCAACTAAGTCGATCCCGATTCCGTCGGGCTTGGTTTTTAGCAGCTCCGGAGACAAGGTAAGATTAAGAACTGTATTGTTCTCTCCAATCCCAAGCTCCTCTTCGCCAAGCATGAGCCCAACACTCTGAACTCCTTTTCGGTCCGCTACACCGATCTGACGAGCGCCAAGCGCGACACCTGGACCGGCGTGAGGAACGAGAGAGCCTGGTTTGATATCGACCGCGTTCTTTTTCGCGGTAACAACTGAGACAACTCCGTCACTCGTAGTCAGCGTCGCGACAACCCACTCAGGATTGTTTGGATGAGGCACAAGCGCGTCCACACGAGCTGTTTTAATCCCTCGAATTTCAACTTTGGAGTAGGTCCCCAAATCGAGCTTCGAGGTAGCATCAACGTACGCTTTCCCCATGAATTCCAAGCGGTTAGACTCAGGCATCTTGAGCTCCGGGTGCGTCAAAAGATACCACAGACACTTGGCAACGTGCGTCCCCTCGTCACCGAGGTAATTGGCGCGAACCGTCGTATATCCGTTCCACTCAAACAACCGAGAGACTGTGTCGCCAAGAGACGCGTTACGAATGTGTCCAACGTGAAATGACTTATGAGTATTTACATTTCCGTACTCGACCATCACCCGAGTCTTCTTGTGAGCGCGAGCTTTTAGGAATTCTCCACTAACGATCGATGGAACAAGCACTCCTGCAAGAGATGCCTTGTTAAGAATAAAGTTAATGTACGGGCCTATCGGTTTAACCGCTTCGATCTCTTTCTCCGCGGCAAGCTTCTCAGAGAGTTTAGCGGCAAGATCGGCAGCGATCGCTGGAGGAGCTTTCTTCAGAGAGCGAGCCAACTGGAAACACGGGAAGGCGATATCACCATGCGCTGAGTCTTTTGGAGTCTCCAGAAGATTCTCGATCTCGGAAGCTGAAAGAGAAACGCCCCCTAATTCAGCGATCACCTGCTCTAACACTCGAGCGACTATTGCTTGACCGATCATGACAACTCCTTATTTCTTATCGGTGAACGCGATCGCTATTAAGAAGAGTCTGGAGGTACTGACCGTACGAACTCTTCTTCTGTCCCTCAACTAACTTCTCAAGCTGCGCGCGATCAATGAAGCCCATCGAGAAGGCGATCTCCTCAAGACACGCCACCATTAAACCCTGCCGTTCTTGCAACGTTTGAATGAAATTGCACGCCTGGAGCAATGATTCATGGGTTCCCGTGTCCAGCCACGCCATGCCACGTCCGAGCAATTCAACATGCAATTTTCCAGCTTTCAAGTACTCTGAGTTTACATCTGTAATCTCTAACTCTCCTCGGGGCGAAGGCTTCAAATTGCAAGCGATGTCCACCACCCGATTGTCGTAGAAGTACAAACCGGTGACCGCGTACTGCGATTTTGGTTGCTTTGGCTTCTCAACAAGATGAACCGCCTTACCGTTTTCATCGAACTCCACAACGCCATAGCGCTCTGGATCCTTCACGCGATATCCAAAGACCGTCGCTCCATCAGCTCGCCCCGCCGCGTTACGAAGCGCGTCGGCAAATCCATGACCAAAGAAGATGTTGTCTCCCAGAGCAAGCGCGACGCGGTCAGTCCCAATAAACTCTTTACCGATTATGAACGCTTGCGCGAGACCGTCTGGACTCGGTTGCTCAGCGTAGTGAAACGAACAGCCCCACTGCGAACCATCACCGAGCAAACGCTCAAAGGATGGACGATCGTGTGGAGTAGAAATGATTAAAATGTCGCGGATGCCTGACAGAAGAAGCGCCGAAAGCGGATAGTAGATCATCGGCTTGTCGTATATCGGCAAGAGCTGCTTGCTAATTGCGAGAGTAACCGGATGAAGCCGAGTGCCTGAACCGCCAGCTAGAATAATCCCCTTCATGTCCGTCCTTATGATTTCCTCGAAAAATCGCCAGTTAGTCCCGGTACACTAGCAAGAAACAAAGGCAATTTCACCCTCCTGATTCCAGCACCTTAAGCCTTTTCCTCCCCTCTCATTTGTGGTCAGATCAAGGGATGCGTTTTTCCGTAATAATCCCCCTCCTTCTTCTCGCCTGCTGCGCCACGCTCAATACCGCACCCGCCCAAGAAATCGACCTGAAGAAACTCCTCAAAAACGGGGGCACACGCGTTGAACTTGAGGACGGAACTCCCCTCCTCACCTATCGAGACACAGAGTCTTTCATCCCCGCCTCCACGCTCAAAGTTGCGACTACATTTTGCGCCCTTGAGGAGATGGGACGAGAGTATCGATTCACCACTAAATTTTTTAAGGGCCTAGGCAACGTCCTCTACATTAAAGGAGCCGGAGATCCATCTCTTGTCTCTGAAGAGTTGCAAAAGATCGCGGCTAAGATCGCGCCGTCGTTTCCTGTAATACAATCGATCGTGATCGATCCCTCATTCTTCGATCCAGACATTGCGATTGATGGGTCCGCCGCCTCGCTTAACCCGTACGACTCAAAAAACGCCGCTTTTGTTGGGAATTTTAGCAGTGCGCACCTTATTCGCCGAAAGAATGGAAAGGTGGAAACCGCTGAAGCACAAACTCCGATTACTCCGCTTGCGGCGCAAGCAGGGCTACGACTCGCTAAGGGAGGCTCCGAGCGAATTAACCTCGGCACCTCTTGGCGTAACGGCTCCATCTATGGGGGAGAGCTGCTCGCAGCGTTCTTACGAAGAGCTGGCTCGACAGGGGCTATGACTGTCAGCATCGGCTCAATCCCATTTGACGCTAAATTGCTCTACTCTCATCAGTCGTCACAAAACCTCGAAGAGATATCTCAGGGACTCCTCAAGTACTCCACCAACTTCACCGCCAATCAGGTATTCCTTGTTCTTGGAGCGCATAAGTATGGAGCGCCTGCCTCGCTCGAAAAATCTCAAAAAGCCATGAGAGCCTGCCTTGAAGAGAAGGTCGGATGGAGATCTTTCCATGTCGAAGAAGGCTCAGGCCTCTCGCGCCTTAACAAAGTCACCCCTATCCAGATGACTCAGCTGCTGAAGCGTTTTGAACCGTATCGAGAACTGCTAAACGTCGAAGACGACTTCACGGCCAAGACCGGCAGCCTGCGGGGGGTCAACACACTCACGGGGTATTTTGACCTAACCCCTCAAAAACAGGTTCGTTTCTCGATTTTAATCAATAGTGATGTCGAGCACTTATACAAGTTCAAAGTCGCCAGGCAAATTCGGGAATATCTTAAAAATCACAACCGATAGCATAATCATCTCTATATTTAGACTAAAAAGCGCGATAATTATATTAATAGCGCAAAGCTTTAGTCTTAAACGCAGGAGATAACGCCATGGCTGCGGCCCGTACCGTTCCCTCAACCCCCTCCCTTTGGGCAATTCCCCTTCTTGCGCTCGCCTTGGTAGGGGTCACTGGAGCGGTCCTCCCCAGCACTCCGGCGACCGGCGGTGGCGCCATCGACACTGGCGACACAGCCTGGATGTTAACAGCCACCGCCCTCGTGCTCCTGATGACCCCCGGCCTGTCCTTCTTCTATGGCGGAATGGTCGATCGAAAAAATGTCCTCTCCACGATGCTTCAGTCTTTCATCGCCATGGGGTTAGTCAGCATCCTGTGGGTAACCGTGGGCTTCAGTCTCGCCTTTGGCGACTCCCTTGGCGGCTTAATCGGAGACCCAACCACCTTTTTCATGTTTCGTAACGTTGGAGAGGCTCCCCACCCTGCCCTTTCACCAACAATTCCTCTCGCGCTCTTTGCACTCTTTCAATTGAAATTCGCCATCATCACACCAGCGCTTATCACCGGCGCTTTCGCCGGCAGAGTTCGCTTCTCAAGCTACATGCTCTTCGTGTGCCTGTTTTCTATCTTCATTTACTGCCCACTCGCTCACTGGACCTGGCATCCCGAAGGATTCCTAAGGCAGTGGGGAGTTCTCGATTTCGCTGGAGGAACAGTCGTGCACATGGCTGGCGGACTCGCGGCCCTCACCGGCGCCGTGTTCTTCGGACAACGAAACTCTCACAAACAACAAACCCCTGAGGTACCGGCGCACATTCCCTACGTTCTTCTTGGAACCGGGATGTTGTGGTTCGGTTGGTTCGGATTCAATGCGGGCTCAGCGCTCGCCGCAAACGGACTTGCTGCAAAAGCGTTCCTAACTACCAATACGGCCTCCGCCGCCGCTATGCTCGCGTGGATCTTTTTCGATGGTGCGAAGGGGCGAAAGCCCTCAGCTCTCGGGGCGTGCATTGGCGCTGTCGTGGGACTCGTCGCGATAACACCAGCCGCAGGATTCGTCACTGTGGGCGCAAGTATCTTTATTGGCACCGCCGCAAGCATCATTAGCAATATCGCGGTGCACTTACGCACAAAGAGCGATCTTGATGACACCCTTGATGTGTTTCCATGTCACGGCGTCGGGGGCGTTGTGGGGATGATTCTCACCGCGGTATTCGCCGATAAAGTGGGGCTTATCTACGGGGAGACAACAACATTTATCAACCACCTGTACGCGCTCGGAATTGTGGCCACATTCACCATAGCAGGCAGTTACCTCCTGTATCTGGCAACACACTCGATTATTCCTATGCGTGTGAGCGAAGCCGAAGAGGAGATAGGACTCGACCTAAGCCAGCACGGAGAGGGCCTTGAATCACTCTCGTCTACAAACGTGTGCTCCGCTCCGCAATCAACGACCACGGCTAAGATCAAAGCGGCTTAACAAATAGTATACGCAAGCCATTTCTTGAGGGCAGCGCAATGGATGGCTCATCGGTTGATATAGAGAATTCCGCGCAAGCTCCTCCCAAACTGTCCTAGACGCTCTCGGCATAGCCCTCACGTCAGCAATAGGACATAAAGCTCCGCAAAAACCCTTGGAATTTCATATCCCTACCCCTTCCTAATCTTTTCAATCTCATCCCCTTCAGGATTCAAATGTTTATGCCGACCTTCCCCGTGGAAGCTGGACAAAACCAAAGGGGGACGACCCGTGAACAAAGTATTACTTTTCCTATCCTTCGTCGTGCTGAACTTGTGCGGTATCGTAGCACCTACCGCGATGGCCCAAGACGTCGGGTGTTGGATATTCGAAAAAGACACATCGGGAAACCTCGGAACTTTTCCAATCGGAAATGCGAATGCGGCGGCCTCGGGACAAGTAAAGGGCCTCTGGCTAACCAGTCCAACTGGAGTGTCCTTTCCGTTCACTGGGACCTACATTGCAGGAAAGAGCTTCACCGCAAATTCTCTGCGTCAACTAACAGTCGTTGCCCAATTTTCGTACGTTCGGACATCAACGGAGTGTATTCACCAAAGCGGCCCCGAACCGTGCGGCCCGCGTGGAGTTCCGTGCAATTCGTGCATAACAGGGTCCTATTCGGTGTATCAATACGGCTCATACGTGACCTACTGTAACGATGGCGCTACTGCTGGAAAACCAGGAACACAGGTGAATGTTGCATGCTCGTTTGAGGGGCTCGGCGCAGGCTCGGGCTACCTACGAGGGGCAACCGATAACGGCGCTGGATCACTGACAGGTCATATATGCGCGATGAGCACCGGCTGTCTCGAATACACCGGTCAACTTGCGGCTTCGTACTCGAAACAAGAGGTTTCCATTCCTGTGCCGAACGGGACCGCAATCAAATATACTTTCTCAGAGGCACTCCCTGATGCCAAAGGGGTAGAACGAGTACGATTCTTTAAGGCAACGAACGCGGCATTCCTCTCACCTTCCCTCTTCTGCGTGTTAAGCGGCGGGGGCGGCGGTGCGCCTGGTGGCGGAATCGGTGGAGGCAGTGGACCACAAAATAGCTGCGCTATGGCGTGCTCACTAGGCAGCTGCGTAGGCGATACCGGCTGTCCGGGAGTAAGTACGGGACCTGACGCCTCTTGCACACGATGCGTGTGCAGCTCCGACGGGCAACAACCAGCGTGCAACGCTGGAGATAATACCGGGGCAGGCAACAACGGCTGCGATATGGCGTGCTCACTAGGCAGCTGCGTAGGCGATACCGGCTGTCGGGGAGTAAGTACCGGACCTGACGCCTCTTGCACACGATGCGTGTGCAGCTCCGACGGGCAACAACCAGCGTGCAACGCTGGCGGTAATACCGGGGCAGGCAACAACGGTGGGAGCAGCGGACGGTCCGGGTACGTACCGGGCTCAGGCGCATCAAACAAAAGCAGCGGGAGTAAATTAGGTAACTAGGAAAGGGACAGCTGTCCTGTATCCTTAATTACGCCAACCCAAAGAAGCGTCGTAGACGCTCTGTGAGCGCGCGTTCATCTCCTTGTGTAGGAACTGCTTCTGTAACCGCGCTCTTAAGATTTCGCGCGGCCTCAATCTCGTCAACTCGTTCAGCCGCGTAGTGCGCGAAGGTCTGGACGAGCTCGGGACGACGAGCCAACAAAACGCTCAAAGCATTCTTGCCGATTCGTGCTACACTTATATCGGCGCGAGCCTGTATCGACGCGATACGAGGCGTCCCCGCAAGCAGAGACATCTCTCCACAAATTTCTCCGCCTTGCAGGATTGCCGCTGGGACAGTTCGGCCATCGTGAGCTCCAACTAACACGGTGCAGTCACCCTGGACGATAAGGAAGAAGGAGTCGCCTACTTCACCTTCGCGCATCAAGAACTCACCCTTGCCGTATCGCTCAATCTTCACCTCGTGAGCGAGAACTCCAAGGTCTGACTCATTCAACGACGTAAAGAGCGGCACTTTACCCAACAAGCTAAGCACCAACCCGCTACTATCGTCGCAGATAGGAGCATAGGGCACTTCTGTCTTATAAAGGGTGGTAATCGGATAAGGAATCGCGATACCACGACGTCGAGCGGCGTACCAAATTCGAGTCATGAGCTCGTTACGAACGGCAACGAAATCGTCATACGCTGAGATAAAAACTCGCAATTCATACTGCACCGCGTAAGCCCCAAACTCCAACGTGCGAGGATCTGGATCCGGAGTACTTAGAATTCCAGGGGTCGCTAGGGCCGCTTCTACCAGCATCTCCCGTACGATATTTGGCGCGGCGTCATACGAGAACCCGATAGATACCTTGAATCCAAATACCTTACTTGGACTTGAAAAGTTAGTAATTCGGTCCTTGCCGATCGCGGAATTCGGAATGGTTATCTCGTTAAGCTCCCGAGTGACAATTCGGACGGAGCGCCAATTAATCTGCTGCACCTTTCCAATAAGGTCACCAACCTGAATCCAATCACCAACACTCAGCGGTCGCTCAAAAACGAGCGCGAGCCCTGAGAATAGATTTCCAAGGGTGTCCTGAAGCGCGAGACCAAGAACAAGAGAACCAACCCCGAATGTAGTGAGAAGAGGAGAGATGTCCTTGTGCCATACGCTGCTGTACACCAACACACATCCGATGACGACGAAGCAAAGCCGGACAATATCTACTAGAAGGCGAGGCGTCCGAGCTCGAATCGAGTTTTGCCCCCGGTCAGCGAAGAAAAGCACCTTCAAGACGTTAGCGAGGAACCATACGAGGATAAAACCGAACAGGGTCTTTGCTACCAAAGCCACCTTGTCGGTAGATTGAATCCCCAGCAATGCTTCCAGAGCCCACAAAATGAAGAACCCCGGCAGGATGATATTGCGAACATAGCGGAAGAGAGCCTTGAAGTGCCGATCAGTCCGTCGCTCGATAATTAGGCAAGTGAACCATAGAGCTATGAAGGCGCTCCCCCCTCCAGCCCACAAGAGATCCGAGTACTCGTTCATTACCCCTCGCTTTCTTTAGTTCCCGTAGACGGACGCGCTAGCGACAGCACGATAGACCCTATAATTAGGGACAACACTACTAAAAGTGAAATCTCAGTTGGCAGCTCGTAGTGCAACACCTCATCGAGCAACGCCATCTTTGCTCCGATGAATATGAGGACAAACGAGAGACCCACGCTCAGATAGTGGAATCGGCTAATGAACGCGAGGAGGAGGAAATAGAGCGCCCGCAAATCGATCACCGCGAAGATATTAGAGGTGAACACCACCAGCGGCTCTTTCGTCAGGCCAAAGATCGCCGGAACAGAGTCGAAAGCGAACATAATATCCGTAACCTCAACGAAAATGAGCGCGAGAAAGAGTGGCGTTGCCAGCCATCGGCCATCGACTCGGGTGAAGAAATTCTGACCGTCAAGCTTTGGCGAGAGAGGAAGTACGCGCCGCAAAAAAAGTAGCAGCTTGTTCTTTTCAGGATGAATCTCTGGTTCTTTTCCACGAAGAACCGAGAACCCTTGAAATATCAGGAAGAGACCGAAGCCGATGACTACCCAACTAATATCCATCAGCACTGAGCCCATGGCGATAAAGATCGCTCGGAGCACAAGCGCGCCAAACAATCCGTAAAAGAGAACCCGATATTGGTTCTCTTTAGGTATGGAGAAAAATTGGAAGATCACGATGAAGACAAAGAGATTATCGACAGCCAGCGATTTCTCGACCAAGTATCCCGACAAAAACTCAAGCGCCGTGCGACGAGCTAATTCTCCCGCCGTCCCGCCGAGGGTCTCAACAGGCGACGCGAAGGAATTCACATGGAGATAGGTAATAATATAGAGCAGGACATTGAAGAGAAGCGCGAGTCCGAACCAATTGAGCGCAGAGATGGTAGCTTCGCGAATTGAAATCTCTTTGGGAGTTCTGTGAAACGCTCGCAAAGAAGTCCACAAAATAGCGGATATCCCGAGAGCAAAGAGAACGTACAACGGCCAAAAATCTTGAAAAGGAAAAATGTGTGGCATGAAGAAAAAGTCTCGTTATGAGGCGCTCCGCTCTAAAAAAATTTGCCCAATCGAGACCATCGTCAAAGGAGAATTCCCTTCGGCCTTATTGTTGGCTGTCACAAAAGCCTGTTTACTCGTTGAGACCGCTCGCATCAGGAGCTTTACTACATCCGACCGCATCTGGGCGTTAGGCTGCCGCACCTGGTCGTACGGCGCAAACTGCTCTTCCGCGTTTTGATAACTCGTACCAAGCGGTGTAAGCAGTCTTGCAACGAAGAAATCAGCCGTCAATCCACCTGCCGCCGCGGCGAGCCTCATCTGTTGATGGACCGGAATCATGGAATTCCAATGATTAAAGCAATGGGTAGCGCCGACCTCATTGAGTGCCTGAAAGTACTCTCCTGTTAGGAGCTCAGGGTTTCGAACCTCCACAGCGTACTGAAGTCCCGTGGGCAATCGGCGGAGAAACTCCCCCAATCGATCAACGAATGCCTCATAAGGCATCGCGCGCGGTGAAAACGGCGGGAACTGAAACACAAATGGGCCTGTACGCTCCAATACCCCTGGCTGGTCGTAGGGAGTTAACACCTTGTCCTTAAAGAGATCGACGTTAAGAAAGTCGGAGTTCTCCCCTCCGGCGGAAGCGCCATACCGGGGATGTTTCGGATAGACTCCAATCGTGATCCGCTCCCACACCTTCGAAACCCACCTGAAGGTTGAGGGAACGAGAGAGGCGTAGGATGCCAACGTTTCTGGTTTTGGTGGGGCGTAAAAAAAGCTGTCGATACAGGCGGTGCGAAACCACGGAATGGTGGCGTACTCCCTTAAGCTTCTCGCCGTAAAGTCTTTTTCGCTTTTATAGGACTCTTTGTAGACGACCCCCTTCCAACCTGAAAACGCCCACGTGCTGGTTCCGAGATACAGTCCTGCTGGCAACGTCGCGCCTTGAGGGCTCCAAATATCTTCCGCTGTGGCCGTAGAGAGTAGGTCCGAACTCATAACAAACTTTAATGTCCCGTCCGCTTGGTAAGGAGGCTATTGAGAGACTGTAAAATTTTTGCGGGTATTCTTTAAGATATCAACAGTCGCCACGCGCGGGGAGAAGCGGAGTCCGGTGTACCGCGGCTGAACGGTATAGCTACCAATCGGCAAGTTAGAGAGGGCGTACTTACCGTTTCTATCGGTTCGCGTTGTTCGGCGTGAGGTGGTAGCGCCCCCTTTTGACTTCACGATCATTGTCACTCGCGACAATCCACGCCCGTTACGCTTGACCACACCCGAGAGCTTAAACGCCTCTTGGCCCTGAGCCTTTAGAACCGCCCCGAAGGCATCAACCATTCCTCCAGTCGCCGTTCTTCCAGCCAACGAGATATTAGCGCGGGTCGTCGACATAATTATAGAACGGGTCAACGTCGCCGACGCCGACAGATTCGCCGCTACCACAAGAGCAGCGATACCAGAAACGTGCGGGGTCGCCATTGAAGTTCCAGACTCATATCCGTAGCGACTAACTCCACCTTGTCGCGGCAATGTGCTCAAGATGCCGGATCCAGGGGCTCCCACGTCCACTGAAGAACGGCCGTAGTTAGAATAGTCCGCGAGTTCTCCTGATGAGTTTGTCGCCGCTACCGAAAGAATATTCGGGAGGTTTAAGCTGGCGGGGTATGTAGGTGAGGAGTCATCATTACTCCCCTCGTTTCCAGCGGCCGCGACTATTAAAATCCCTCGATCCGCGGCTCGAGAGACCGCGCGCTCAAGCGAACTCGTGTACTCGCCACCTAAAGACAGGTTAATGGCCACGATCGGATATCCTTGACCTTTAAGTGTGATGGCGTAGTCGATCGCCCGAACTAGATCCGAGCTAAAACCAGAGCCTGCCGAATCGAGGCACTTAATCGCGATGACTTGCGCCCCCCAGGCTACCCCAATCATGCCGACGCTATTATTACCAGCCGCGGCGATCGTACCGGCGACATGAGTCCCGTGTCCGTTATCATCGAGGGGTTCTCCATCCTCATTCGCGAAATCATACCCGTGGACATCGTCCACAAAACCGTTCGAATCATCGTCGACTCCATTGCCGGCGATCTCTCCCGGATTCGTCCAAATCGAGGTCTGCAGATCTTCGTGGATGTAATCCACTCCCGAATCCACAACCGCGACTAACGCGGAAGGCGACCCTATCGTGCGGTCCCAGGCGTCTGGCGCATCGATACCGACCGTGCTGTTGAGACTGTACTGTTCGGAGTATCGTGGGTCGTTCGGCGAAAAGAACGCATGAACCTTTTTGTCTCGCTCAACACCCGTGACATCCACGTGTTGTTCTACCAACGCGCGTTGTCCCTCACTGAGCGCGAGAATCAGGGAATTGTCCCGAGGGATAGCGGCGACCGCCTTCCCAATCCCAAGCGTTTCCGGTACACCCATGAGGGCTGCGGCCGAATACTGAGCCTTCACATCTCGAATACGTACAACGTATCGCGACTCTTCCGCCTGAGCGGACGTCAGAGATGAAGTGACAGTCATCAAGGAAGCGACGAGGGCGAGAAACGTCGCAACTCTTTCTAAGAGAGGGAGGTCACCGTGAAGCTTTGTTGGTCTCGCGCATGTCACGGGACTAGTATACTCGAAACAACGCCTGGAACCTATGGATTGTGCCCTAGCTCTGGGCAGCCGAACGAGCCTCTTTTCGAGCCTTAAGCACCTCATACACCGCAGGGAGGATCGAAATCACGATGATCATGAGAATCACCAACTTAAAGTTCCTTTGGACAACCGGCGTTGTACCGAAGAAGTACCCAGCGTAGGTGAAAAGAGAGATCCAAAGCGCCGCGCCAGTAATGTTGTAAGCCGCGAACTTGGCGTAAGACATCGTACCAACTCCAGCCAGGAAAGGGGCGAAGGTTCTAACGATTGGAACGAAACGAGCAAGAACGATCGTCTTAGAACCGTACTTCTCGAAGAAACGATGCGTACGAGCGAGGTATTCCGGCTTGAACACCCGTGAATTTTGACGCTCAAATACCGCTGGCCCCATGCGGCGACCTATCGAGTAATTCACCGCGTCGCCAACGACAGCGGCAATAAAGAGGAGAAGAGCCAAAAGATTTACATCAAAAGCCCCCTGCGCGGCCAAAGCGCCAGCCGCGAAGAGAAGCGAGTCCCCAGGAAGGAACGGAGTAACGACCAGTCCGGTTTCACAAAATACAATGACAAAGAGAATCGCGTACGCCCAAGTACCGTAGTTCTGAGCAAGCTCGGTGAGGTGCTTATCAATGTGGAGGAAGAAACTGATAAAGCTTTTGATAAAATCCATGACATTCCCCAGTAAAGTGAACCGTGGGGAGTAGTCTTGCACAGTCGAGCCTAGGGGTCATCCCCGAAGGTGTCATCGCATGGGAGATTTATGGGCCCAAGAAGATCTCCCGGACCCAAGTTTCTTTCACCACCCTGTTAGGACGCGGCCTGACACGCTTCGTCTGAGTGAATTTCATCCTCCTCAGACCCCACGAGGGCGCGGTCTTTAAGAACCTGAATGAATGGGACGAGCCCCTTCTTTTGCGCCCATTGAATCGCGTTAAATCCATCCTGATCGCAAAGACCAAGGTCGGCGCCCAGCTCTACAAGCTCACACGCCACCGCTGATTGACCATTTTTTACTGCCGCTATTAAAGCGGTAGTCCCATTTGGGCTCTGTCCATTAATTTCAACGCCGTCATCAACCAGACGTCGGACCGTAGCGACATCGCCAGCCGACGCGGCCCTCATGAAGACCGTCCAAAATGCCTGTCCGGCGGAGCTCACCGCTACGCGAGTCACGGGCGGGTCCTCTTTAACGACGACCTCCTCTAGCTTCACCACAGTTTCAGCGGGTTCGGCTTTCTGCATTCCGAAAGCGTCGAGTAGCGCGGGATCGGACTCAGACTTAGCCCACTTGCGAGCGCTCCAGCCATCGAAGTTTTCAATGTCGATATTGGCCCCCAGTTCTAGGAGTACCTTGACGGTTTTAATGTCACGCCTCATGACTGCCGCAAGCACAGCGGTGCCACCTTTATTGAGCAACATGTTAATATCCGCCCCGAACTCAACGAGAGTACGCAGAACCGCCTGGTGGCCTCTTTCGGCCGCCTCGGACATCGGACTAATGCCGAACTTATTTCTGCGATTAACCTTCCCGCCCGCGGCGGCAATCAGACGAACGATACTTTCATGCCCTCGCGACGCGGCTATCATGAGCGCGCTGGAGCCGTACTTGAGTTCGCAATCAACGTCGAACCCCTCGTCCATGAGACGTTTCACGACGTCATACTGTCCCTCTCGAGCCGCCGTGATGAGAAGCTTCTGGTCCTCGGTGTATTTGATTCCCATAATCCTTTCGATTCCAGACAAAATTGCCTTTCATAGGAATAGATCGACCGAAGAGGTTAGAATCATGAGCAAAAAATGGGCTCGGGATTTACAGCCCGCAACCCGCTGAAAGAAAAGCGCTATTTGTCTATCTCGTCGAGTAGCATTTGATGCGCTAATCCGTTGGATACCACGAAATACTGATACGATATCTCACCAAGCCCCATGGGAATGGGATTACCGTGTTCATCTGAGATTGTCGCACCAGCTTCAGCGAGTACAGCCATTGGTGCCGCAAGATCCCACTCACGGTGGGTCTTCATCCGTAAAACAACACCGTCAAGCTCTCCTCGTGCCACAAGCGCGAAAGCGAGTCCCGAATCCATCATCGAACTCTCGAGCTCTTTATTCTTGAGGGAACAGTTACGGGCATACACACACTTCATTCGCGGCGTTGTTGATGATGAAACCGAGATACGCGCCCCATTCATTGTCGCGCCAAAACCTCGTACCGCTCGATACATGTGGTTACGAGCGGGAAAGAACATTAGTCCCGCTTCCGCTCTTTGATTCGCACTCAAGCCCACCAAAATCGAAAAATCATCGCGCCCCTCTAAAAACGCCGACGTTCCATCCAAGGGATCAATGATCCACGAACGTTTTGCCGCTCGCAACGCGGGCAGGTCCACAGCGACTTCTTCCGACAAGATGTAGTCATCGGGAAACAATCGACGAAGAGCTGTCATCAAGATCTCATTCGAGCCCATATCAGCGGCCGATACTAACGATCCGTCTGACTTCGCTACGATTGAAAGGTCTGATTTTCCAGCTGAACCACCAGGCCACTTACTCATGAGAAAGGCCCCAGCCTCTCGCACTACATCTTCAAGCTCTGTGAATCGGACGTCAGTAGAAAAACTCATCGTGGCTCTATGCGAATAAAAACTGCGGTGAATTAGAGAACCAAGTTTACAATCTTTCGATATATGACTTCAGTGTGCGGAAGCGTCTTCGACATTGATAAACTCTTCAATTGTTCGAGGAGCGTGACGCACTCGCGAGTAGCGTCAAAACCATCTCCACTTGTTCCATCGCCATCAGAGATATCATCGAGTCGCTGGAAGAGCACTCCAACTTTCACACCCCACGCGAAAAACGCCTCACTTTTCTCGGGGGAAAGCCCGCCGCACGACACGCCCGCCGCCGCGGAGGCACCGAACAACGCTCCTGTTTTGAGCTCCATCAGCGATTGAACTGTCGCCGCGTCGGTAGGTTTTTCAATATCAAGCTGCTGTCCCACGCAAAGCTCACTCCACGCGCGACTAAGCGTTTTCGCGATACGTAACACACGCTCAGCGGGAGCACTCACCTCACCTACTAATTGCATAGCTCGCCCCACTAACAGATCACCCGTAAGAATCGCCGTACCTTCAGAGAATGCTCGATGGCACGAAGGACGACCTCGTCGAGTATCATCGTTATCAAGGGCGGGAAGATCATCGTGAACTAAGGAAGCCGCATGAAGCATCTCAACGGCCAACGCGGCAGCAAGCGCTCCAGAATGCCGCGCGTCCGTAGAACCATCAACGTCGCGCGCGAGAGCGAGAACTAAGAGGGCCCGCAGCCGCTTCCCCTGCCCTTCAAGCACATACGTGACGGCCTCCTGAAGTGTGCGACTGTGAGGCGCAATTTGCGAAGCTGTCGATACGAGCTCCAAATCAATAAGCGAACGCCACTGTTGTAGTTGTGACTCTATTGTTGGCTCAACGCAGGTGCTCATCTTTTACTTCTTAGGTTCCAAAAACCACGGGGACAGTATCAGTCCACCCAGCAGCTCGTACAGATGGACCAACTCAAATCAAACAGCGTCACAACACGGAAGGCCATAGCGGTTTAATGGCGATGCCAAGCATGGTACGCAACCGTCCCACCATATACATAGAGCCCGTAACGAATCGCTCCTCCCCTTCTCCCTCGTCGATGATGTCATGGATAAGGCGATCGTAGTCATTTCCGTACAAGGAAACCCTTATGTCGGTTCCCGATAGGTTTATTTCATCTCGCACCTGCTCCAAAGGAAGAGCCCGTTCGGAGTCAGGAAGTACCAATCTCCAGTGCGAAACGTACGGTTTTAGGAGTCCAACCATCTCCTGCCAATTCTTAGTGTCCAAAACACCAAAAGTAAGGTCGATATTGCGTATACCGTGCTGGTCAAGGAAACGAATAAATGACTTCACGCCCGCAGGATTGTGGGCACAATCCATTACAATAGCCCTACCCTCTACCTCGAGCCTCTCCAATCGCCCTGGCCAGTACACATTTTCAATTCCTTTGGATACCGATTCGACGGACATTCCTACGGCAAGACCCACGGTAGCAGCCACAGCCAAGTTGTGCCCTTGGTGCTCACCCCTTAAAGGACTCCGAAATACCTCTCGAACTATCGGGGATATTGGGAAATCCTTACCCCAATACTCGAATGTAGTCCCCTCTTCCCCTCGGACACTCGAAAAACCGAAGTCTGTGGCGAATCTGTAGTGCTTACCCCCATTCACGATTCGCTGAACAACCCGCTCCGCTTCTAACGGGAGATTTCCCGTAATTTGCGGCACTCCAGGCTTAATAATACCTGCTTTCTCCGCTGCAATCTGAGCAAGGGTGTTACCTAAAATATGTTGATGATCGAAGTCGATAGTAACGATTGCGGTTGCGGCGGGTCGTGAAATGACATTAGAAGCGTCGAGCCTTCCGCCTAATCCGACCTCAACAACAGCCCATTCAACTCCCATCTCCCTAAAAGCCAGGAACGAAAGCGCTGTAATAGCCTCATGAAAGGAGAGTTCCTCCAGAGCCCTGGCTGAAACCGACCTAATATCGTAGGCAAACTCCCCCAATGTCTCCATTGATATCGGAAGGCCGTCGAAAACGATCCTTTCATTCAAAGATTGAAGATGCGGGGATGTATTGAGTCCCACTTTGTATCCAGCGGCGGCAAGAATCGAAGCTGTGGCAGAGGAAACGGAACCTTTTCCGTTTGTTCCTGCGATATGGATAGTTGGATAGCTGTCTTGGGGGTTGTCGAGGCGCTTGAGAATCTTAGAAATTGCCTCTAGAGCGAACCCTCCCCTGCCATTCCAGGGGGTTAGGGTGTTTAAGTAGGATAGTCCCTGTTGTACCTTATTCACTGTCCCACCGTGGGACGCCCCGAAGAGCGTCCCAATTATTGGTCAAATCACGATATTACTTCTTTGTCCCACGGTGGGACGCACACTACCCTTCAGATACCAGCTTCCTGAAGAGGATTTGAAGGTCGCCATCACCATAGAACTCTACAGTAAGGCGTCCACCCTCGGCATTTGGATTCGTACGGGTCAATCGAACCTTCATACCGAGAGACCTTTGAATCTCTTCAGAGATTCGAGAGTCCTCTGCGCTAACAACCTTCGATTCAACGACGGATTCGTAGGCTACTGGCCCCTTCTTACCATCGATACTCTTCTCAAGTTGGGCTCTCGTCAGAACATCGATGTCCTTCAGATAGCTTGCTCGAAGAGCCGGGTCCTCAATTTTCGAGACCAAAAGCACCTTAGACTCAGAAGCACCCTCTTTGAGAGCGTTCAAAAGGTCATCTGGAAGCTGAAGAATCTCCAAACTGCGCTGAACGGCGCTCTTAGAGATGCTCAACTTCTCCGCGATCTCTCGAACTGAGAGGCTATGACCGTCTCGAAGCGCTCCAATAGCCTGAGCACGCTCTAATGGAGTGAGATCTGCGCGTTGTAGGTTCTCAACAAGCTGAATAGCGAGAGTCTTGCTATCTTCATCTTGAGATTGGCTTACCATTGCTGGAATGGAAGTAAGTCCCGCAAGCGTAGCGGCGCGATACCGTCGCTCTCCAGATATTACTGTGTATCGACCAGGCAAAGCTCCCGCACGAACGAGGATTGGGCTAATGACTCCATACAATTTAATGGACTCAGACAGCTCCTGCAGCTTCTCCTCATCGAACGTCCTTCGTGGCTGATTCGGGTCAGCTTCAATGGCAGAGAGGGGGATTTCGCGATAAGGAATACCGCCCCGTACTCGCTCTTCAAGCCCTGGGCCCTGCATTAAAGGGTTATTCGCAAACGAGAAACTACGCTTTGACATTAAGAACCTCCTCAGCTAACGCTTGGTAATCTTCTGCTCCTGACGACTTCGGCATGTACTCAAAGATCGTTTGTCCTTTTGCAGGCGCCTCAGCCAGAGCAACATTCTCCCTGATGACCGTGTTGAACACGAGTTGTCCAAAGTAAGCGCGGATCGTATCGGCTACAGCACGCGCGAGTCGCTTCCGACTGTCGTGAAGGCAAATAAGAACGCCACCTACGATGAGATTTGTGTTGTACACATTTCGAACCTGGTCGATGGTATCAAGAAGCTGTCGTACGCCGTGCAGAGCTAAGTACTCGCTCTGCACTGGCACAATTACTTTGTCGACTGCCGCCAAGGCGTTCAAAGACAGAAGGCCGAGGGTAGGGGGGCAGTCAATTAATATTACGTCATACTGGTCGCGAACCTTTTCAATCGCTCGCTTGAGTAGGAGCTCTCGTCCGACAACCCCACCAAGCTCGAGATCCGCAGCGCTCAAAAGAAGGCTTGAAGGGACAACTTCAAGATTGTCAGACCGCTTAATAATAACGTCTTGAATCCGCTTATTCCCTTTTAGCACATCATAGATAGTGAGCTCTGGACCTTGAGGAACTTCCGAGAGGTCCGACGGATCGTCCTTAGCGCCAACTCCCAGGTGCGTGGTCATGTTGCTTTGAGCATCAATATCAATCAATAAAACCCGCTTTCCTTTGCCTGCTAAGGCAGCTCCTAAATTGACAGTAGTCGTTGTTTTTCCAACGCCACCTTTTTGGTTAACAACGCTTATCGCGATAGCCACAAAGCACCTCCACAATCGTGAATCGACATAAGGAATCTCGCAAAGATCCGTCGTAAAATCTATACTTAAGTCAAATCACGATGAATAAATCTACAGAGAAGAGAGTAGGGGGGAAAGCTACATTTTCGTGATTTGAGATAAGAGTTTTTCGTGCATCGACATAAGAGAAAGGGCCTTTTTTTGATCTCAAGACACGATATAAAGCTCAAAGCCGCTGTCCCACCCGAGGAACGACCTCTGATAAGCACCAGAGTCTCGTGCATCGAGATAAGAATTCGTCGAGGCTCGTGTGTCCACATAAGCCATCTCGTGAATTGGAGCGCACTGCATCGTGAACCACACAAAATGGCATCGGGAGATCAGATAAATTACTATCGGGTATCGGGAATAAAACTCACGTGAGCTGACATAAAAAAAAACGTCTATCACATTGGATTCACGTGCTTTTTTCTTCGCTCATCTAACAACTTGTATTGATCAAAAGATTGTTTAACTAACTAAAACTAAGCTTTGGTGTTTAATCTTTTTTCTGGTAGATGTTCTCGACAGCCGCTCTTGAGCCAAGAGAGTTGGTTAACTCCGAACGCGATGAACGCGAGCGTGTAGGAGAAGCTTTGTAGCGAACGCGTTCGAACGTATAGTTGATAGTTGCATGTCCACGTCGGTCGCGAATCCAAAATCCCCTCACTCGGAGCCGATGTTCTCCGATCCGGTGAATTTGGATTCTCCAGCCGTTCCAGTTTCGCCTAACGACTCTCAAACAGTTCGTCCACTTCCACTCAAAATTTCTCGTGACGAGATGAACCTCGCGGAATTTCCGCTCACGGTGCTCTCAAAACGCGCGGACCCCTCAATCAAAACACTCGAGTTCACCGACTCCGTAAAAGGCAAAAACGGAGACGTCATCAATCGACAATGGATTATTACCGGCGCGGATAAATTCGGGCTCCCAACCTCTTCCGATGATGAGGTGCTTTTAGGACTCCTCAAGCTCACCGCCGATGATGGTTTGCGAAGCCCAAAAGTTCATTTCACGCGGTACGAACTTCTAAAAATTTTGCGCTGGACCACCGAGGGCCGAAGCTACGTGCGCTTGCAAAACGCCCTGGATCGTTTGAGTGGTGTGCGCATCAAAGCCACAAACGCCTTCTACGACAATGAAACAAAGCTCCACAGCACCCGAAACTTCGGCATCCTGGACGCGTACGAAATCAACGATGGACGAGACACGCGCCCCAGTTTCTTCACGTGGAGCGAAGTGCTTTTCAAGTCATTCCAGGTAGGCTTCATCAAAAAACTAGATCTAGAATTTTATCTCGACCTCCAAAGCGCGGTGTCGAAACGTTTGTACCGCTACCTCGATAAACACTTCTGGTATCGCTCTCGTATGCAGGTAAATCTCTTCGTTCTGGCTCACGAAAAGATTGGAATCTCCCGTAACTATGTCTATGCGAGCTCTCTCCGCCAACAGTTAGAGCCCGCTCTTGACGAGTTAAAAGACAAGGGACTCTTGAGTGAGTACGAATTCATTGGCAAAGGAAAATCAACCGAAGTGGTCTTAGTCGCGGCGCACGCGCCTCGCAAAACATTGGCCGCGCCGACTCCAAGCACAGCGGGGCCACAAACCGCGTCCATGCCTCAAGCGA
This sequence comes from Deltaproteobacteria bacterium, assembly GCA_947488865.1. GTDB lineage: Bacteria > Bdellovibrionota_C > UBA2361 > UBA2361 > OMII01 > OMII01. The sequence goes on from CANLCB010000012.1 coordinate 21,583, forward strand.
ATCTTGAGCCGTCCGGGGGCAACGAGGCAGACGCCGCTGTCGAGCAGATGTTAATGCAACGCGGCATCATGGAGAAACAAGCGAAGCGGTTGGTGAACCAACGGTCGCCTGAAACCCTGGCGCGCATTCGCTCCATCGTTTTCTACTTTGATGACTTGGTTGGAAGTGAGAGCCATCTGGTAAGCAGAAACCCCGCCGGATTTCTCTACCGAGCGGTTGAAAAACCTTTCGACTTTGTGTTGCCAAATGACAAGCACTCCCACACGAAGGAGCCTGGCGCTCAGGGAGAGCTCTCTTTAGACGCCCGTGTTACTCCCCAATCGCAAAAGCAACAACCACGCAAAGCTTCTAAGGAGCAGCACATTGACGCTGAGATTTCATACCTTCTAGAGCGTAAGAAGGTTCTCGATGAGCTCAAGGGGCGAACGCCACCCTCAACCATTGAGGTGATGCAAGCGGATGTTGAGTCCGCTTTAGCGAAGCTCAAAGCCCACATCTCCCCGAGGCGTTTCCAGGAGGCTGTTGAGCACGGCGTAGAGCAACGACTACTCGACCAAAATGGATTTCCTGATTTTGACGCGTGGTGCAAGTCCCTGTAGCGCAAACGCCGCGGTCGAAGCGCCCTACGCCGCGGGGAGCGAGAACGAAAAGGTGCTTCCGGTATCTGGCCGGGTACGAACTTCAAGCGAAGTTTCGTGTGAGCGCAGAATCGTCCTTACGGCTGGAAGTCCTAATCCCAGGCCGCGCGAATTAAAATCAAAAGAGGACGCGGCAATCTCCGTTATAGGCGGGAGCTCCTGAATACCATCAAAGATCTTTGTTGCGGCTTGTGTGGTCATGCCAACACCATGGTCGATCACCTCAATGGAGACGAAGCCATCCACGCGCGAGGCTTTCACCACGAAATTCCCATTATCAGGCGTAAAGCGGATTGCGTTAGCTATAAGGTTGCTCAGCGCTATTGAGAGAAGATTCAGGTCGCCTTCAACGGCTCCCACAGCTTCCGGACACTCCACCACGATTGATATACCGCGCTGCATAAGAACGGTTTGAAATCCACCCATGGCGTTCCGGATTATAGAGCTAACCAGGCAAAGCTCTTTATGAACAGGGAGCGTTAACGAGGTCGCTAGTGAGAGATTGCGAAAGTCAGCGATAAGCTTCGAGAGGCGCCGTACTCCTGTGGACAACATTGAACATGTGCGCTGGACCATGAGGCCGTCGTTTAACGCGCCCGAACCAAGGAGTTCGGCGGAATCTCCGATCATGGTAACTGGATCTCTAAATTCGGCCGCTAAAAGAGACATCAATTCGCTCTTTCGTGAGTCAACCATCTCCAATTGCTGTGAGCGGAGAGTCACAGCCTCATAGAGTTGAGCGTTCTCTATAGCGAGCGCCACCTGATGAGAGAACTGAATTACAAATCTGAGATCGTCGGAGGTGAACTCACCATCTTCTTTGTTCAGGACCTGAACGGCGCCAAGCTTTGAATGCTCTCGAACCGACAGGGGCGCGCACATCATCGAGCGGGTTATGAAACCACCTTCTTTATCAATCTGGGAGAAAAACCGAGGATCGGATGCCGCGTCGGGAATAATAATCGCTTCTTGATTTTGTATAACCCAGCCTACGATGCCGACATTCACGGGTATTTTTTTTCCCTCGAGTCGTTGGTTCTCCGCGCCCTGTAGGGCCCAAAAACTCAGGGTAAGACCATCCTCATCAAGCAAAAAGATCGTCGCGGCCTTGGCGTTCAATCGAGCTTTGAGCTCTCCGAGCGCGATCTTAACAACCCGTTGCGTATCAAGACTTGAGTTGAGAAGGGTAGGGAGCTTCGCCAAAAATCCAAGGCGGTCAAAGCTGAGCGCGTGAGAGTCTTTTTTTCCTTCGACCATCGACTTCAAGAGAGCGATGTTATGCTCCTTTTTCTTCTGTCGAAGTGTCATAGCGGCTTTGGTTAGCCACCGATGATTATTAAGGAGCGCGAAAGAGTTTTTCCTGAAAATCTCTTGGTCGACCCCGAGCTCCTTTCGTTGCAGCTCCCCCTTGTCGAAGAAATCATCTCGACCGAAGTTACTTAAATCCGCGTCCAACAGATAGCGGGAGAGATCGGTTGAGGGAATTTGCCGAGGACCGTTCCCCGTATCTACGAGCGCGGTATCGAGAATCATGCGTTCCACGAGAGCTATCTCTTCCTCTGAATACCCGCCAGCTTTGGTCATCCGCTCGCGCGCGCGCGCTGCTCCGATTGGCTCATTCATCACCGGGCTTTGCACGAACCCTTCATCATGACAGACCGCCGCTATGGCTAGCAGCTCAATCTGTCTGTCGGGGAGTTTATCGATCAGAGCAAAACGAACGGCTTCTTGAAGCACGTCCTCAGTGTGTGACGGGCCATGATAGAAGAGCTGTTTGGGGAGCTGCGCGCGAAGCAGTTCCAGGGTGGATTGAACGATAGAGATTCGCTTCAACCCTTCGATCCGATGTTTTAAATCGTCCTCTATCATCCGCGTAAAATACCCGATCGTTTTGACCGCACTTTATCGTATAAGGTATCGTCCGTGTTTCCGCATTACCTTTAGCACCTTCTGTTTAAACGTCGCCGATGAGAAGGTGTTTGAAAAGGCGGCGCTCCAACCGGGGTTAACGCCCTCAAAAAAGGAACAGGCTCTGTAGTCCAGACTTATGACCCGACACGTAGTTCAAAGTAATCGTTCTCGTGGCGTCGCGCCCCTCCGGGACTCTTTCGGGGATATCCGCAATCTTGTCTGGCCCTACAAAGGGCTCCTCCTAGGAGGCTTAGTAGCATTGGCCGCAGGAAGTGGCATCAATTTGCTCTTCCCTGAAATCATTCGCCGGCTTCTAGACCCAACGGTATTCTCGTCTCTCCGGCCGCGGTTTTCCTGGATATTTCTCGGCCTTGCCGCTCTCTTTGTTCTCCAGGGCGGAGTATTCTATCTGCGCTCTCTATTTTTTGGTCTTTTAGGTCAGCGCGTGTACGCCGTACTACGAGAGCGGCTCTTTAACGCCATCACTTCTCAGCCCGTTCCATTTTTCGACCAGCACCGTTCAGGAGATCTCACGTCTCGTATCAATTCAGACGCCGCGCTCATTCAGGACCTCGTGTCAGTAAAAATCTCTGTGATCTTACGGTACGGCGCGCAGGTAGTCGTAGGCACCGTGCTCATGGCTTTCATGTCATGGCGCATGACCCTTGCCATCGTGGGAAGCGTGGTGTGTATCGTGGTAGTTTCCTCGGTTTTCGTGCGCTCTCTTCGGTCCGCGTCTCGGGCGTATCAGTCCGCGTTGGCTACTCTCTCAGCGTTTGCCGCTGAATGCTTTTCATCTGCCAAAGTGCTGCGAGCCTTGGCCGCCGAGTCTCAGGCGCAAGCTTCGTTTGCAACTATGAGTTCGAAAGTATTGGGGGCAGGGGAGGGGCGAGTAAGAATCAGCGCGGCTTTCTCATCGGGAGCGAGTCTCTTGTTAAATGTCCTTCTTCTCGCGGTCTTGTGGTACGGCGTAACGCTTGTTGTATCCGAACGACTCCCGATCAACGACCTCGCCGCGTTCGCTCTTTATGGGGCGATAGTGGCCGTATCTTTTAGCTTCTTGGTGAGCGCGTATTCAGAGTTAGTGCAGAATGTCGGAGGTCTTGAGCGTGTTTTCGAATTAGTCCGGTCCGAAAGGGTAGGGGACAAGACCACCACCGAACTGTCCACGCTTGCTGATGGGGCAGGCTTATCGGTGGATTTCCAGAATGTTTCATTTTGCTATCCTGAAAGAGTCGACAGCCCGGTGCTCGACAAACTTTCTCTCTCAATAGGCGCCGGGTCTTCTATCGGTATCATGGGACCGTCCGGGGCAGGAAAGAGCTCCATCCTTCAACTACTCCTGAAGTTCTACGAGCCAACAGGGGGACAGATTCTTATCAACAACACTCCGCTACACGGGTTAGACCAAGGAGAGCTTCGCTCTCGGGTCGCGTGGGTTCCGCAAGAACCATTCCTCTTTGGATTCTCCATCTACGAGAATCTTGTTTTGGGAACGACCCTGACCAATCGCGATGAGATGCTTGCTCGAGTCAAGCGATGGGGCTTCCTTGAGTTCGTTGAGACGCTACCCGAAGGATTCGACACGGTCCTTGGGGAGCATGGGGCACGCCTCAGCGGTGGGCAACGGCAGCGTTTGGCGATAGCTCGGGCTCTCTTAAGACAACCGAGCGTACTCCTTCTCGATGAAGCTACATCAGCTCTTGATACTGAGTCGGAGGAGAAGATCCTGCAGGCTATTCACTACGAATTACCCAAGGTCACCGTGGTCATGGTGTCGCACCGCATTACGAGCGTTCGTTCGGCGGACCAGATTGTAGTTATCAATGACGGTCGAGTTGTCGAACAGGGCACTCACGAGACCCTGGTGGCTGGCAGTGGCCTGTATCGATATTACGCTGAGCGCCAGTTCGGAATCTCCTAGCTCCTCCGCGAATGCGCAATAAAAAAGCCGACCCTTTCGGGCCGGCTTCTTCTTTCAAAGAGTTGTAGCTATCTTAAAACTACTCTTGGATTGACGTGAACGCCATCAGTCCAAGGCTTTGAGCGCGCTTGATAGCCTTACTTACCTTGCGCTGGTTGTACGCTGTAAGTCCAGTAAGACGACGAGAGAGGATACGACCACGCTCGCTCACGAACTTTGAAAGCATAGCAACGTCTTTGTAGTCGATAGTCTTGCGGGGATCCTCAGTGAAGGGATCAAGCTTACGACGACGCTTGAAAAGCTGCATGCGCTGAATCGAAGGAAGTGGCTCGAATTTACGACCACCCTCGCTGCCACCCTCTGAAGAAGAAGGGCCAGCGTTTTTACCGCGATCCTCGCACACCTTCATTGGGCGTCCGTTTACCGCGCGGTTATTGAGAGTCTCGATAGCAGTGCGAGCATCTTCCTCGCGCTCCATCTCAACGAAAGCAAATCCCTTCGAACGCTTCGTCTCACGATCTGAAGCGACGACCACGCTTACTGCTGGTCCGATCTCTTCGAAGAGCTGAGTGAGCTGCTCGCTCGTTACTTCGAAATCGAGGTTGCTGATGAAAAGCTTCTTTTTAGTAACACCGGAATTCATGAATACTCCTAGAACTCTTTGAGGCGGCGAGGGTATCGCTCACACCGATAAATGTCAAACAAGAGCGAACTGAAAGAGCGCATAAATAGAACGTCGTGCTAACTTAAAGTAACTTAAAAATACTATTGACGCCACATTCCAACCAAGGTACAGATAGACCTCAGAAATCGTGAGCGAGCGCAACCACTTGCGGTGCTGAGGCTGATCAGCCTTAGGCCATAAGCAAAGCCGGTTCGCACAGACTCTGCAGCGAGGGAGGCCAATTTGATGTCCGGCACTGTTGTCAGTCACCTTCAAGGCGTAGCAACCCTCGCTTGTCTTCACGTTCAACAATCCACCCCCTACTTTCTAATAATCCCGTAATACTCTTAATTTATTGGAGATCTGAGTAGCGTATGAGTAATTCTGCGAACAAGTTCTTGCCTGAAGACGATACCGAAGCATCCTCCCCGGTGAAGCCGGAGAGAAATCTTCTGGCAGCCGTGCTTGCTCGAGCTATTTGCGACGCTTTTGGTACCGCCCACTGTGAGCGCCACGTCGTTCGAAGTGCTCGTCAGTGGTTGTTCGGAAAAATTACTCCAAAGCGACCATTTAGCTTCGCGTGGGTAGCGCTTCATTTAGATCTCGACCCACTTTCTCTTCAAGAGAGTCTCCGTCAGTACGAAGGAAACCCAGAGGCGATTCAAGAGCGTTTGAGCCTCCTTCGCTAATAGCTCCCATCATTGATGGTGCTCATCACAGACCAAGTTGTGTTTCTCGAAAGAGGTCGCAACTTGGTTTTTGTTTTTCTCCGTGCGATATCCTGAGTGTTTATGAGCGAAGTTCATCCGTCAAAAGCGCGCACCCAGTTAGCTATCGTGATCCTCGGGGTTTCGACCCTGTGCGCGTACACGCTCTTTATGAAGGCTTACGAAGTCGATAATTGGCGAGGTTTTTGGTTCTCGCTCGCGCACGTTGTTATCGTCGCTCTCGGGGCTTGGTTCTCACTTAGAAAAATTGGGTGATCGTTTCTCTCGCATCGCCGCGACTCCTTCCGCGAACTCAGCGTGTCCGTAATTGACGCTTTGACATTCAGCCTCGTGCTCCAGCGCGGTTCGAAGCGCGATAGGATCTCCACGCATAGTGCGTAAGAGCTGCGCGGACGCGACGGGGCCGCACGAGAGAAACTCCTGAGTAATCGACTTGGCGTCCGAGAGCAGCGATTCTGCCGCGCAGATCTTCGATACGAGCCCGAGTCTGTACCCTTCATCAGCGTCGATAATTCGGCCGGTGAGCAACAGTTCGGTGGCCGCACTTGCGCCAATAACATTCGGAACAAAGTAGGTCGCTCCCATACCGGGATGGAGTCCGAGTTTTAAGAAGGTGAATCCAAGCTTCGCTCGAGCGGATGCGATTCGTATATCGCACGCGCACGCTACACACAGTCCAGCGCCTACCGCCGCACCATTGATTGCCGCGATAAGGGGCACGTTCAGATCCCGCATACAGAGAAAAGAGTCATAAAAAGCGAGCATTCCCTTTTTGTTCTCTTCTGGGGTTTTTGAGCGCTTTGACTCAAGCATCGCGAGGTGGCCGCCAGCGGAAAACGCTTTACCCGAACCGGTCAAGACCACCGCTCGTAGGGAGGGATTCTTTCGTAGGGTAGCCACGGCAAAGGAGAATTCCCCGGCCATCTCATCACTCATGGCGTTGAGATTCGCCTCGTCGTTTAACGTGAGTGTCGCGACCCCGTCAGAGTCAATCGAGTGTAAAACGAGAGCCACAGAACCACCTCCTAGTTTCATATGGTTGGACTTCGGGTATGATGCTGTGAAAGGGCCTATGTCGCAACGAAAAGGTATTCGTTCCATCCAAGATTTTGTCGCTGTCCTCCGTCAGGAGCACGAGCTCGTGGAGATATCCGCTGAAGTAGATCCATACCTAGAGGTAGCCGAGATACATCGTCGGGTTATTGAACGAGGAGGGCCGGCGATCCTCTTCAAGAATGTAAAGGGGGCAAACTTCCCCATAGTGACTAACCTCTTTGGCACAACTCGTCGGGTCGACCTCGCGTTTGGTGGGTATCCTGAAGAGCTTATGCGCAAGGTGGCCGAGCTCCCCCACACGCTTTTGCCGCCCACCCCCTCAAATCTCTGGTCTCATCGAGGGACCTTGCTCGACCTCGCCCGTGTCGGCCTCAAACGAAAGAGGTTCGATGAGTCGTACGCTATCGACCAGCCGGCTCGACTAACGAAAATTCCGCTCCTTCAACTCTGGCCTCATGATGGTGGTTCGTTCGTTACGTTGCCCCTCGTCTACACGGAGCATCCGACCACGGGAATTCACAATCTCGGAATGTACCGTATCCAACGGTATGACGACGAGACAACGGGACTGCATTGTCAGATCGGTAAAGGCGGGGGGTTCCATCTCGCCGCCGCAAAGGCATTAGGTCAGAAATTACCAGTGAACATCACGGTTGGTGGTCCGCCGGCTCTTATTCTTTCAGCGATAGCTCCATTACCCGAGAACGTTCCTGAACTTCTCTTCGCGTCGTTTGTATTAGGTGAGCGGCTCTCCCTCATGGAGAATCCACTCGGTCCGTATCCTCTGATTGAAAACGCTGAGTTTACCCTTGTCGGAGAGGTCGATCCGAACGAAACGCGACCTGAGGGACCGTTTGGCGATCACTACGGATACTATTCATTGCGGCACGATTACCCCGTCTTTCGATGTAAAGGAGTTGTCCGTCGTCCTGGCGCCATCTATCCCGCGACGGTTGTCGGGAAGCCTCGTCAGGAAGATTTCTTCATCGGAGAATATCTACAACGGCTGATGTCACCAGTTTTCCCTCTGGTAATGCCTCAAGTGATCGATCTGTGGTCGTACGGAGAGACGGGCTTCCATTCGTTGGCCGCCGCTGTTGTGCAAGAGCGGTACGCTCGCGAAAGTTTGGGCGCCGCTTTCCGCATCCTCGGAGAAGGACAACTATCCCTCACCAAGTTCTTGCTCCTTGTTGATAAGCGAATTGACCTCACGGACTTCCCAACGGTGCTTGAGTACATATTAGAGCGAGCTGATTTCGCTTCTGACCTTAAGATATTCTCGAATACCGCCATGGATACCTTGGACTATGCCGGTCCAAAGGTGAATCACGGAAGTAAGGGACTTCTCGTAGGGTGCGGAACTCCAAGAAGAGCTCTGCCACGCTCGTTTAGTGGGACGCTTCCTCGAATGACTCGAGACGCGCATCCCTTCTGTCCGGGATGTCTCGTTGTTGAAGGAACCGGTTTCGATCAGGCGAAAGACCTTCCTGAAGTGCTCGCAGCCTGTCCAGACCTCGCCGAGTGGCCGCTTGTCATTCTCGTAGATAATCTACAAACCGCAGTCGCTACCCCGAGTGCGTTTTTGTGGACGACCTTTACTCGCTTTGATCCCGCGTCTGACACGTACGCTCGCGCAAGCTCGCTTACCAGAAATCATGTGAGCTACACTCCACCAATCGTCATCGACGCTCGAATGAAACCTTGGTATCCGCCCGAGGTGGAGTGCGATCCAGACACGGAGCGACTCGTCACGAAGCGGTGGGGGGAATATTTTCCTCGCGGATAGCGGTTAGCTTTTAACGCCGCTCGATTTTTTCCATGAACGCTTTGATGTGGTGGCGCCTATCGGAGTGCTCCACTCAGCTACCACATTCTGTTGGGAGGAATCTTCAAAAGCGATAAGGTGAAACTGTGGTTCCTCTGTGGCGGCTGAAGCGCCTACGGTACCCCGCACGAACACCGATTCGGCGTGAAAGTGTAACGGTAAACAGAAATCGTGCCCGAGCATGTGGAACCGTGGTCCTCCATCCTTTAAGCCATTTACCTCCCGGTCCCCAATCAGAGGGATTTCCCCCATTCCGGTTTGCAGTATCGACTCAAGCCGAGGATTGAGAATCTCTGAGCGATACCATTTCGACCGGGTGTCGATGAGCTCTACGCTCGGATCGAAGACAATCCGCAGCTTCCCGGCATGTTCCAAAGCTTGCACTCTTCCGAGCATACAGATGGGTTTGAGTATATCCGAGCATTCCGCGGTAGGTCCGTACCCATACACAGCGAAGTTCATGACCCCTTCGCGCCGCAACGCGCTCAAATCAGCGGGTTCAAAAATGAATTGCCCGTGAGTTATGCCGAGAGTTTTAAGTTGGTCTTTGGGGAGGCGTAGTGTTTCAGCGAAATGCTTCGCCCCACGGGCGAACGGAAAGCAATCAATAAAGGCGCCGCTGTCGACGAACCTTATTCCCCGAGGACTTTCGAGAAGTGTCAGATCGAAAGGGCCGATACCCCGTCGGAGGCACTCCAGAGTACCGGTGGCGTCAATGAGGAGCTCTCCCTGAGCGGTGCGTCGCCCTTCGAGGATCGAGAGGTGCTTTACCGCGACTTCAATTGGTGAAGGAGTTGGCGTGAAAGCCGGTGTGCGCTGAACAGTATGCGAGGTGTTAAGGCTCGGCGTCATGAGCCCCTCATGATAGCCCAGCGCAAGCGAGCGAGATCGGGGCATAGCTGAGAGACAATCTTTAAAGGATTCTGGAATGGCTCGTACCTCAACTCCAAAAAAACCATCTCGGATGAAAGGAGTGACTGAAAATTCACGATTGGTGCGAACTGGAGATCGTGACGGTCTGTTTTTCCCGCTCACACCTTTACCTTCTTGAGACTCGCCTAGCTCAAGCCGTTCAAAGATGTCTCGCGAGAGTAGTCCGGAGACCGGTGGCGGAGGTGTGACTCCGAATGGATCGTTTCTCCATTCTTGAAACCAGGCGAGCCAAGGCTGGAAATTGAGTTCGAAAGCTCCATCCTTAAGCCGCGCGGTGAGTGAGGTGAACTCTTCCGCCTCTCCCTGCAGTCCCACACTTGAGAGGAGGTCTCGCGAGGTGGTGGAGAACTGTGCCCACAAGGTAACAGTCTTTACGGGAGGCTGCTGAGCGTTCGCGATCTCCTCACAGCTCTTACCCTCCACACACATCATCCGAAGACGGCGCATAAAAAGGGTAAAGTGGGTGGGATCTCGTGAGAGCTCATTGTAGGCATCGCATAGAACTCGGTAGTAAGGATCTCGCGCCCGGAGTTTCTCCGCGAGGGGGGAGTCCTTGAGATGCTCAAAGCTCGAAAGATCTCTGGCTACCGGCGGAAGGGTTGGAGTTTGTTTCTCCGTCGTAGGGGGGCGCACGAGACGGTCGAGGGACTCGGGCAGCACATCGCCTAGGGTCGCAAAGCCTCTTTGGGTCGTTCTCTCTTCCATGCCGCCCACGTTATTCCCCACTTCTCGTTAGGTGTGCTGTTGCGTTAGCGGGGCCCCTCTCTTTTTCTTAAACCAGCTTGAACGGTCTAATTCGATCTAGAAGGTTAAGGTTGGCTTACTGGAATCTGTTGGATCGCCCTGTTACCGTTCCCGTAGCTATATTTTCTAGGGGTAGTAGAGGGAACTTCAGACGGAAGCTTCGAGCGTAACGCTGGAAGCTTCCGTCAATGAAGGCGGAGGTTAAAAGAAAGGTTAACGTGAGCAAAGTGATGTTTGTGAGCACGATCGCGTGTGCGCTCGTGACGCTCGTGTTGAGCATCGTGACTGTCTGGAAGGCCAGGGTCACGGGTAACAAGAAGTCTCTGCGAGCGGGCTTCATCCACGCGGGTATCGCCATCGGTTGGGGTGTGACGGCCTTTTGGCCCGAAGCCTGGAACTGGGGATTCCCGCCGTTGCTGATTGTGGCGTCCGCGCTCATCAGTAACGACTAATAAGCGTCTCTTCCGAGACGTTGTAATGACTGAAAGTGGGGAGGATTATGAAAACATCGCACCAAGACCGGCGGTTTTGGCTTTCCAAAACCGCCGGTCCCTTATCCCTACTACTACCTCTAGAGAATTAGCTCATTCCTAATAAGGCACGCTTCGCCTACTTGCGTAAGAGGGTTCTCTAAGTTCTCTTCTAAGGAACATCAATTGAACACCTACCGGCGCGACGAGGAATCTTTCAACTCGATTAGCGCTCGCGTTTCGTGGGGCCTGATATGGGAATCTGATATAGTTAGGCGACAGGGGCGTTCTTAGGCACGGATTCTGCGATCATCACGATGGGTTTGCATTGGGGGCACCGAAATGAATTTCTGGAAGCCCCCGAATTGAGCAATTTTTCCTCTTTAGTTTGATCGGCTGTTTTCCACCACAAATGCTGATAGGAAAATCCGGCGATGATAACCCCTAAGAAGGTTCCATGGATGGCGAC
>CANLCB010000013.1 GCA_947488865.1 Deltaproteobacteria bacterium
AGTATGGGTCAGAGGACTCACAATAGCGACTCATAATGATCAGAATCATACCGATTGTTTTATTTCGAGAAAGCTCCCGATCAAATGGGACTTCGTCTGGGATGATCGTGATCAGATCGGTGTTGTGCTTAGTAAACAACGCTTGGGATTTCAGGAGCTGGCTCATTCATTGAGACACCCCCAAGAGGCTCCCAGGACGAGAGTGGGGCCTGAGAGGGCCGGTCGACTTTGCGGGCGCCTAAAAACGACCTAATATCAATCAGTTGCGCGACCTTGTCTCTTCTAAAGATTTGTAGAAGCAGATCGAGCCGAAAGCCCGATTAAGGAGAAGGGGACACCCCTTTCTCCCTGTGAGGTTTAGGTATGACCATAAGACTTGTCGATGCTCGTCCGGAAACGGCTCCTTCAGAGGCCCCTGCGCCGCAGCCCAATCCTGTAGATCCAGCATTTAGACGGAGTACCTCTCCTGAGCTTTCCGAGGGGAAAACGAATTTTCGTGCCTCGCTGATGAGAAGCGCGTTGATAGGGGCCCCTGAATCAACAAGAAAAAATACGGCTACTGACACCGAGTCTACGACGGTCTCCGAAGACACCGCGCCTGCGGTTGCTCAAACTGCCGCGATTACCCGTCGAGCTCCAGAAGTAATAGAGCAGCGAGAGGAAGTTGCTCCACCGCCGGCTCCGCCAGTTGAGAAATCTTCCGGCTGGTTCGGTTGGGTTTCAGATGCTGCTGCGGGAGTTCGTGATGCGGCGAAAGGAGCGGTGCGCCTCACTGGTGAGGCCGCGGGATGGGTTGTCGACAAGGGAACCAAGGCGGTGAACGCCACCGTGGATTTTGGAGTGAAGGTAGCTACTGACCCAGGAGCGGCGCTTCAGGATGTAAAGGACACAGCGATTGCCGCAAAAGACATGGTTGTTCACGGCGCTGAAGTTGCCGTAGACGGTGTAGTATCTGGAGCGAAGTGGGTAGGTGCCCATGCTGTAAGCGCGGTGCAGGGCGTTGGCGGTGTGCTCTATGATGCCGGGGCTGGAGTAGTGAGCGCTGGAGGCGCGCTTTGTACCGCAGCAATTGGTTCGCTGCAGGCGTTGGCTGGTCAGAAAAGTTGGAGCGAGGTTAGTAAAGAGTTTTCTATCAATTTCGCAGGGGCCAAACAGTTCTTCAGCTCTGCGTGGGACGCTACGGCTGGAGCCGCTTCGGCCACTTGGGGATTCGTTAAAGGGCTCTCAGACAATCTCGGAATCTCTCAAATGCTGTCTGGTGTGGGTCATGTCATCATCGCCCTGCCTCATCTTGCTTACGACGCTGGGCAGGTATTCCTTGGAAAGCTTTCGTTCTCTCAATTAGCGGCGAATTTCACGAGCCATCTTGAGGGGCTTGGAAATGGACTTTTGGGAGGTCTGAAGTGTCTTGGTGAGGTTACGGGAATTATCGATCTTGGGCAGACCATCAAACACAGCGCGCTAGGGTTAACTGCCTATGGACGTTATGAAGACGCAGAAGCGAAAAGTCACGCCGGCAAAGCGGCCCTTCACGGCGCGTTCGCCGTGGCATCCGCGGGCGCGATAGTCGCTACGGTTAGTACCGGTGGCGCGGCCGCTGGCTCCGTAGCGGCCGTTGCCACGGGTCGGGCTACGTTAAAAGAGGCATCGAAGCAGGTTCTCAAAGTAGCTGCCAAGGAATTCCTTGAGCAAGAGGCGAAGCAGATCGGAAAAGCCGCTGTAACGGAGATGAGTACCCACGCTCTTTCGAAGGTTGCTGCCTCTGAAGGTGGAGCGGCTCTTGTGAAGAGCTTTGAAGTGAAGGCTGTTGAGCAGCTCGGAGCGAGCGCTACGAAAGAAGCTCAGCAAGCGGCAGTTGAGCGTATGGCGTTAAATCACGTGTTGCGTGAAGAGGCCGCGCAATCAGCCACGAAGACCGCGGAGAAGATCGCTACTGAGGTCAAGGCGAAAGGTCCAGAAATTCTAAACGAGGAGTTTGTTAAGGATACCGCTAAGGCTGTATCAAAAGAACGTACTACGGAACTTCTGAAAGAGCTTAAGCTCACTGATAGCATCGAGAAGCTTACCTACGAGATGCTTGAGGATATCAATAAAGCTAAGCCGAAAGAGGCTGCTGAAAAATTCGCGAAACGATTCGGTGTGGAGCAGAAGCATGCTGAAAGCATGGTGAAGGAGATGCAGACTGCGCTGAAGTCCTCAACCTCTGATCAGGCGATGATTAAGGTGCTTGAGGATGATATCACCAAGCACATTACCGATGTCTTCAGCGCTGAGATGGAGCAGACCTACAAATCCACATTTAAGAAAGGACTTAAGGGAGAGCTGGACGCTCCATGGTCTAAGGAGCTGAAGGAAGCAGTTGAAACTCAGTCGAAGAAGCTTGGAAAGGATGTAAGCAAGTTTACGGATGAATTGACGGAAGCTGCGTGGAAGGGAGCGAGAGAGGGGATTGAAGACGCTACTCGGCTTGCTGTTCGAGAGGGGCTTGAACGAGCTTTCAAGAAGTTTCGCGAGAATAAACACCGAGGAGCTGCCTTTGGCGCGAGTGTTGCCGGAATTCATGGAGGCCTTGAGGGTCGAGTGGGTGAAGGTGAAATTGTCGCTCACGACGGAGGCGGCAAGTCTGACGAAGAGCGTAGTGGTGGGCGCGGTGAGCGGGTTACTGAGTTTCAAACATCGGAAACCGGCGCCTCTGGTGAGCACGTCCAGGTATATGAGAGGAACGAGGTTACTGGAAAGGTAAGGAAAACGGGTGACCGCATTATCACCCGTAACAAAGCGGCATAGCCTCTTTGAGTGACTTCCAGGCCGCTTGGGCAGTTTATGAGCGGTTCCGTCAGGTTGCTGTGATTGATTAGCCTAAGAGGTGGTACTACAATCTGGTGTACCACTTATCCCTACGAGGCTCCCGTGCCAGATTTAAGTGACCAAACCCAATCAGATCGACGTCGCATATGCTCGCGGACGCAGGTGGAGGATTCCGTCGCTCAGTATTTCATTGAACATCAAGATTGGAGTGTGCCCCAACGAACAACTGAATACTGGCAGGGGAGATTTCCTGGTAGTCACATTCATCATGTCGCAAACATTTTGTCTCGCGCCTCTGATGAGGCCAGTGTGGTGAAAGTTATCGCCCGCGAGTTGCCAGATAAGCTTCGGGTTCATCCTTTCGTGGTAACATCGGTGAACCTCGAAGGGGAATGCTTTTCTCCAGGTACAATGCTCGGCTGTCATGCCGAGTTCGCGGCTGGAAAAGCCGCTGTAGCGCACTACCTGCCCTCTCAAGAGGTCTTTGATAGGCAGCGTTCGCGCTACTCGTCGGTTGTTGTTGAGGCCGCGTTCAAAGAGCTGACCCGATTGTTTAGGGCGCTGCAAAACGATGATGTTCGTCCTCTGGTCAAAACCAATATTCAGAATGTGGCAAAACTCGCGACTGAGAGCCTGGTGGATAAATTGGTTGGAAAGGCCAATTTTACCTGCAAGGACGCCGAGTGTCGCTTTCGCACTGTCCTTGTCGGAGTTGTTCATGAGCGTCCGCTGGCTGTTCCGATTCGGCCAGAGACAGAGTTAAAGATAGAGACCTTGGCGCAGGAGCGATTCGAGCGCCTTGCCGGCAGCGAAGTGAAGGCGAGATTTGAAGCGCTTCGAGCCCCCAATTGGCCGAAATTTTTTACCTAAAAGCAAGTTAGGTGGTCTCAGAGGCGTTGCCCCGACGCTCCCCTTGACTAGGCGGTATCGCGCCGTATACTCAAAGGCACTATGTCGACCAGTTGTTTGTCACTTGGATCAGCGCAGTTGCTCTCCCGTATCGCTTTCATCGCGATTATCGCCATTTGATTGGAAATAACCGGTTATTCCCGGTTGTTTCCCAGAACCCCCAAGCCCCGTCTCCTGTAGGCCGCTCTTAGCGGTGGCGTAAACAAAATATAAAAGTAGTCATGATATCCGAAGTAACAGACAACAGAGGCTCTAAGGTCCAGAGCGCTCCCGTGTCGGAAGGGCTCGCCAAAGAGCTCGCGAATCTTTCTCAGCAACTCCTCCCTCTCATCCGAGATAATGGCCTTTCCGTAGCTTTCTCTGAAATATTTGATGGTGGACTCTGTATCGCTGATGCCAGTCGAAATCCGACCAGCGCGTATAAGGTGAGAGGCGCTCTTGCCAGCGCAAATGAAGCGAAGATTAGCGGGCACGATCTTCTTGTCACCGCTTCGGCGGGAAATCACGGCGCGGGGCTCGCTTACGCAGCTCAGTTGCTCGGAATGCGGGCGAGAATTTATGTCCCTGAAACCGCGCCGCTCGTGAAGATCTCAAAGATAGAGGGCTTCGGAGCGACCGTTATAAAAGTTGGAAAGACCTTCGACGAGTGTCTCGCTCAAGCGCGAATGGACGGGGATGTAAGCGCTGGTAAGGGAGTATTTATTCACCCTTTCGACGACACAACTGTGGCCGCGGGCCAGGGAACGATAGGGCTAGAGATTCTTGCGCATGCTAAAACGGTAGTGCCTGGTTCGGACTTTGATGTCGTTCGAGTGTTTCTTCCGATCGGTGGAGGAGGTCTTGTCGCCGGAGTCGCGAGCGCCTTGAGGAAGTCCTGGCCAGAGAGCTTTCCCAAGCTTGAAATCGTCGGAGTGATAGACGAAAGCGCCCCAGCTTCTTTGGTGGCGACACTCTTTGGACGGCCGGTAAAAGTAGTTCCAGATACCATCGCTGATGGCACGAAAGTGGCGATGGTTGGAAAAACGTTCCTGGCGGTGTCTCGTCTGGTGGATCACATAATGCTTGTTCCGCACGATCAGATCGTTGCCGCGATGCGTATTCACGAATCTCGAACGGTGCTTCTGAGCGCCAGTAGTGAATTCTCAAAGCTTGAAGGGGCGGGCGCGTTGGCCCTCGCAGGTGAGGAGGTTGCGGCGAACTACCAGCTTTTTGGGGGCCAGAGTCGGCCGTTGAGCATCGCGGTTGTCTCCGGCCGGAACGTTGATTCGTCTCGCTATCATGAAGTTGTAACGGAAAAGGTTCGACTGGATCCTCGCTCACACATGCGCCAAGGATTTGATGTCGTTGTTCAGGAACGTCCTGGAGAGTTGTTGCATTTCTTAAGGACCGTGAAGGACTACAACATCGCGAGTCTCACCTACAAGCAAGAGCGACGCACTCGCACAGGACATGTTCGAGTGGAGTTTGAGGTAGCAAACGGTTCAGTAGAAGACCTTGAGCGTAAGCTTGCTCATGAATTTCCTGGCTCTCGCCGTCTTAGTCCTGGCGAGCATATGGTGTACAAGGTGGGCGATCCCGTCGCGCAGCGGTATCGCGAGGAGCTGATTGCCTTAACTGACAAACCGGGAAGTTTTCTTGATTGTGTACAAGGGATCAGCCTTAAGGGGGCGCTGGGCTCTGTGGGGTTCCTCTTCTACCGAAAGCCCGCTCAGGCCGGAGCCGCGGCGCAGGTTGTGATAGGACATTCGCAAACGCCGTTGCCAGTGATTCAGTAGCCCGTCGGAATATGTTCGGAGGCGCTTGTATCTGTTCGAATTCCTCGCCTGTTTGAAGGAGGCGGCGCCGCGCTCAGCGGCGCGCCTCCAATAAATTTGCCTACCCTAGAGTGAGGGGATACGCTGCCGAGCGAAGAGACTCGCTATGGTAATGGGCCCTGAATCACATCATCCTACAACAGAGAGTGCCCCAAGGTTAGGGAGCGACGAAGCAGGTCGTCTACACCTACCTCCAGCGGATTCCACGGGTAGGGTCGCTGAGTCGACGAATAACTCAGTGCATCCGCAAGAGGCGCGGGAGAAGAGGGTTCGTCCAAGGAATAGAAGAACCCGAAATCCCGAACAACTTGCCTGCGCTCAAGCGCGACAACTTGAGGATCAGGCGCGGGAGGCTGAAACCACAACATTCATCCACACTACCACCCGCGATAGGTCGCCATCTTCGGATTATCTTAGAAGCGTGAAGGAGATCTGGAACATCTCCCCTCGTACGTGGATCACTCGTATCGGGTACACTACCGCGGGTGCGGTATGCTCCGCTGGTTCAATGTTCGCTTTTTCGCAGACTCTTGCGCTTGTTGGTGACGCGGAGATGCATCCGATCTTGGGAGCTCCGATAGCGGCTATTGGACAAGTGCTGGGATGGTTGGCGGGGAGTCTCGCTTTTTGGTACATGGCGGGCGCGGCGCAAACGCGCACGGATATCATCGCGGCGAAGCACGCGAATGAAGTGGATGTTACCATAGACAGGTCGATTCGCGCTTTGACGGGTTCGCTTCCAGAAGAGGCAAGGCAGCGAGAGGATGTATCCGAGTTGTTGGGGCTTGTTGAGCATCACGAAAAATCGAGCAAGGAGCTCGTCACAGGGATCATTTCCTTAAGCCAAGAGCTTGTAGAGCTAGTCGTTACCGCTGGAACGGTGATTGTAAGCGGAGCCGGTCTCGGAATCATCCCGGTGGCGATGGGAGGCTATCTCAAGTATCGGGGCGCCTCTCGGTGCGCCGCGCGAGAGGTTGAGAGTGAGGAGGCGGCAAACCAGATCGATTTGTTTTATCAAGATGGGGATCGGGCCCTGACGACTAACTCCTCGATCAGTAACCTCCAGCTCACCCATGCCTTTGATACCGTGGCCGATAAAGTTGTTGCGCTGAAGAAGGAGAGCGCCTCGATACGATTTGAAGCGTTTCAAAAGAATGAGCGCGACGGTTGGTTGGTCGAGCGTATTCTGGAGATTCCGGTGGCGGGCTCTTGCGCCGTGTTTTTAAGTCAATGGATGGCCGGAGAGCTAAGCTCCGCCACCTGTATATGGCTGATGCTCTCAATTTGGTCGGTTCGGTCGAACATCAATACTATTGGGACGCTGTTTAGTAGTCAGGTCACAGATCTAAAGCTCGCGTCCTATCGACACGCGCTTATTGATATCGTGTCACGGTTGGGGGACCGTCGAGAGCAGGTCTTTGTTGACGCTCCGAGCGGCGTCACCTTTGACAAGGTGCGCTTGCGTCGACGAGGTTCAAGCCGAGATACTTTGAAGGAGACCTCATTCGCGATTCAGCCCGGGATGTCCGTCGCGGTTGTGGGGAATAACGGTCAAGGGAAGTCCTCCTTGTTAGGACTGATCGCTGGACGGATTCTTCCGAGCTCGGGAAGTGTATTGATTGGCTCGCACAACACTCGAGAGAAGGCAGTCTTCAGTGGAAACCTTACACAGGACTATACCCTTCTAGCCGGTCATACGGTCCGGGAGAACATTGAGCTCTATAGACCCCCCGTAGGCGGAATGAACGCGGAGCAGGTTGTCGATCTGTTGGGAATCCGCGAGCTTCTGTGCGAGAACAAACCTGAGGGGCTTGATACCGTCATTCCAGGGAGAAGCCAAAAAGGCACTAATTTCTCTGGTGGCCAGCGACAGCTCATCGCGCTCGCGCAAGCGGTAGCGTCGGAGTCCGGGATGCTTCTACTTGATGAGCCTCTGTCCGCGCTCGGTCCATCAATGCAGTCAAAAATTAATACCGTGCTGCTCAGCCTTGAGCGAAAGCCAACTATCTTCCTGGTGACCCACAAATATGAGCAGGCGCACTCGTGCGATTGGGTTCTTGTCGTGGAGAAGGGCGAAATCGTCGAACAGGGAAATCCGGTTGAGCTTCTCGGGAAAACCCGAGGGAAGTATCGCTCTCTTTATGGAGCGCAGAGGAAGTTGATCCGAGGCCAGCCGGAAAGTGAGGCACGGCCGACCGCAGTAGACGCGAGCGCGCCATCATCCGACGATTCCAGCGCCTCAGATCAACGGGGAGACAGAAATCTATCAGCTAAACCAATTTAACTCCCGAACTCGTCGGAGTAATCCTGCATGCTCTGCTTAATGACGGTCAGAGCGGTTTTCTTGTTGTAGATCTTGCTTACCTGCACTTTGGCTGGAAGCGCTTTGCCAGGAACTTGCTTGTAGGTGAGGAAGTAGTGGTGAAGTCGGTCTATGGTTCCCTTGGGGAGCTCGGAGATGTCTTCGATATCGCCGTAAGTGTCATCATTCTCAAGAACCGCGATGATTTTATCGTCGGCTTCCCCACCATCGATCATACGAAACCCTCCAACGGGTCTCGCGTTCAAGATGATGTCACTGTGCAGAATAGGGCGAGAGGTTAGCACGCAGACGTCCATCGCGTCGCCGTCCCCAACGATTCCCTTTTTGCCAGTGGCTTTTGAGCACAATTGACCGATTCCCTTACCGCAGTAGGTTCGAGGGATGAAGCCGTACAGAGTGGGGCAGTGATTCGAAAACTTCTGAGGCCGGTCCAGGCGAAGGATGCCGGTTTCTTTGTCCACCTCAAATTTCATCGTGTCCGTCGGGACAATTTCGATATAGCAGGTGATAACGTGAGGGGCGTTGGGTCCGGGTTGAACGCCATGCCATGGATGAGCGCGAAATGAAAGGTGAGACTTTTTCATGGGGGTGATGATCAGGGTAGTGCCGTTAGAATGCAAGGGGGGCAGCTATACTTTTCCGACTACCGTGAGCTCATTTTTATTGTGAGCGAGCTGCTTGCCGTCGAACCAGGATGTTCTTTCGCGCAGTAATTGGCGAATTTCTCGCAGACTTTCGAAGTCGGGTTCTCCCTTAAACTTCACTGTGACGCAGAACAGGGAGCATAGTTTCTTGCTCAGCCAAGTGTCGAGAATCCTCAACGTTCGATCGGGCGTTGTAATCACATCACAGATTAACCATGTAACAGGTTGTGTCGGTGTCCAGGTGAAGGCGTCCCCTTTGATGAACGAGACGCTTTTATGTTTCATGAGTCGGTCATCAAGAGGGCTTCGATCGATAGCTGTGACCTTTGCCCCTCGCTCAACCATAACGTGGGTCCAGCCACCAGGGCACGCCCCAAGGTCGACGCAGGTATCCCCTTTGCGCGGATTGAGTCCGAAAACCAGTAGGGCTTCTTCCAGTTTCTTGAACGCTCGCGATGGCGGGCGTTTGTCGTCTGGGATGTCGACATATCCTCCCAAGCGGGGAGTGAGTCGAGACTGAAGTTGAGCGACCGCTTGAGCCGGTGTGACGCTCATGAATGCGGTCTCTTTAGTGGACAGCAGTACTTGAACCACGGCCGCGTCGGGCTGATGTTCGGAGAGTAGAGTTTTGACCAGAGAACGGCGCTTCTGTTTTAGAATGGCGAGAGTCTCTTGTTGAATGAGGCGTGCCCGGCTGTACTCATCTCCAGAGTCAGCGGTGGCTGGTTCGAAGATGAAGAGGTTCCATCCGGGAAGGTCCTCTGGGAGGCGTTCTATGAGTGTGGTGACGATCGCCGACGCAAAGGTTTTGATGGAGTTCCCATCGAGCGGAAAGGCGTCTGGTAGGATTTGTCGAGAAAAAAGGAGTGGGTTTAGGGCTAAAAACGGGATATCGACCCCCGTTAGCTCTACCACCCCTGGGGCAAGCTGGGTACACTGCGGAGCGGGGGAGAGATGCGAGAGCTCGCGTGCCAAAAAGCTCTCTTGTCCCAATCGGGTAACGCAAATATGTCGCTCAGGCGGAAGTATGGCCATACGTAAGTCTCATTCGAGTACCACAAAGGGGAAGCGGGGGCGAGTCGCCCCAAAATACAAACCCCCTCATTTTGATAAGGAGCCTCGTGCGAAGTATTACGGGGTGCGGTGCTGCTTAGCAATCTTCGAAACGAGAAAGGACGACATTAAGCGCGTATTTGTCTCGCACGAGAATGAAGAGCAGTTTGATCACGTGCTTAACTGGGCGCACCGCCGGAATGTGCCCTACAGAATTGTAGCGGACGATGAGCTCTCTCGGGTATCCGCGACGGAGCATCATGAAGGTGTGTGTATTGAGGCGCGCCCCTTGACGGTGTTGTCGCAAACGCAGTTGCTTCGAAAAGTAGCGGACCTCCAGCGAGGAGTTCTTCTCTTGCTTGAGGGAGTCGAAAACCCTCACAACATCGGAGCGATACTACGAACCGCGTGCTTTTTCGGAGCGGAAGGAGTTCTCATTCAATCGAAGAATGTTTCGGCCCTTTCTGGCGCGGCCTGTAGAATGGCCGAGGGTGCTGCTGAACATCTGCCGATTGCTTTCACCGACGACATCGGTTCGGTTTTAGCGGCGCTCAAGCAACGCGGATTCTCGATTGTCGCCACGACTCCGCATGAGGCGAAGTCGATGTACAGTGTTAAATGGTCGAACAAGTGCGTATTGATGTTCGGGGCTGAGGGTACTGGACTCTCGCAGAAGGCTCTGGAAGCGGCGGACGTTCGAGTGGTGGTGCCACGAGTCGGGCCGCTGGAGAGTCTTAACGTCAGCGCGGCCGTGTCGTCTGTTCTTACCGAAGCCCGTCGAGAGGCGATCGTTAAGGGGCACGTTCGACGGGTTAAGCTTCCGGGAGCGGAAGGCTAGGACCACGCGCCAAATTTTTTTCCTTGTCCGCCTAGTATGTCGGCGATAACTATCGTCCGTTCCGCACTAGCGGCGTGGCATTTTCTTCTCTAGTCGTCGCGCCGACGCTATACGCGCCGCCTCCTCAAGCTCTCCGAGGGGATCGTTGGTGATATGGCGAGCTATTATCTCTCCGCCGAGTGGGGCTGTTAAGAGCCCCCGACTTCCGTGGCCCGCGTTAATAAAGAGATTGCGGCCCTCGATGAGGGGAAGGGCGCCTATGTATGGAAGTCTATCAAATGTGGAGGTTCTAAAGCACACTCGGGACGACCGCACGCTTAGTCCAGAAATTGAGGGAAGCGCGCGATAGAGTCGCGACATAATCTCTTGCGTGTCGGTATCGTCTGGCTCGGGATTGAAGTCGTTGTGTCGATAGTGCGCTCCAACGAAATGTTGGCTCTCTTCAGAGGGCGTTACATATCCATCGTAGGAAATTATTGTTCGAAGTTTTAGCGACGAGTTGTTGGCGATTGCCTGAGCTGTCTGCCCTCGAATAGCTTCAAGCGGGACCCATTCAGCAACCGGAAGGCTTTGTATCTCGTAAGCACCGCACAGAACAACGTGAGGCGTCGATATCGTTCCTCCGTCCTGAAGAGTCGCTGTCCAGGAGGAAATTTTCCACCGCAGACCAATTACCCTAGAGGCAAGTTTGATCGAGACGCGAGCGTTGTTTTCGACAAGCGCTTCGGTTACGTGAGCTGGCTTGCAATATCCCGCTTGAGGGATGTGGAAGCTTGGATTCAGGAGCGTGACTCCAGAAATCGCGCTCCCTTCATCAGCGGAGATCCTCCGCATTGGTACGTCTCCCACGCATGGCGTGTCTTCGGTCACAATTCGAGCCAGTCGCTTTGTGGAAGGAAGTTGTATCGCCCCGCACTCATGGTAGGAGACCCTCTGGGCCATACCGCTAGAGAACATGGTGTGGGTGAAGCGAAATCCCTGGGCGTAGAGACGTCCTGGCGCGGAGTTTTCTGTCGCGACGTAGGGCATGAGGAGGCCCCACTCGTTACCCGAGGCCTTTGGAGCCAGTTGGCCCTGAGACTCGCACAACGTGACTGAGATGCCTCGACTCGCGAGAGCGTAGGCGGTGCTTGCCCCGGCCAGGCCTCCACCGATGACGAGAGCCTCTGATGTTACGGATCCGTTCATGAGGAATGGTGTAGTAGAAAGGTGTTAACGCTCATCACCTGTAACCGTTACGTTACGGTAGTCTGCCGACCCTATGAAAAGCAATCAATGGATTGCGTAGGGAAAATCGCAAATATAGCCTCGGTGCGATACAGTTTTTAATCATGTGGATGGAGTTTTTGTGTCAGAGACGCTCGTAGCGATTATTTTAGGTCTCGTTGAGGGGATAACTGAGTATCTACCCGTTTCGAGCACGGGGCATCTAATTCTGTTTGGAGACCTCCTGAAATTTGAAGGCGAAAAGGCGAAGACCTTTGACGTTGTCATTCAGCTTGGAGCGATTCTAGCGGTGGTGTGGCTGTATTGGTCACGCTTTACCGGCCTTTTCAAAAATCTCACGGTCGGATTGAAGGATTCTCGCCAATGGTTCTCTCCAGGACTCACGGGAGTAGCCGGCATAGTGAAGCTCGGTTTGGTGACGGGCCCCGCCTTGGTTATAGGTGCCGTGTTTGGAAGTCGGATTAAGGAATACCTTTTCAACACAACGAGTGTCGCTATCGCGCTGGCTGTCGGAGCTGTTCTGATTCTGCTTGTCGAGCGCTTCGCGAAATTTGACGGACATGGAGATGCTGACCACCTTACATGGCGTAAGAGTATCGTAATTGGACTCGTCCAATGTCTCGCATTGTGGCCCGGAATGTCGCGATCTGCCTCCGCTATTATTGGTGGCATGATGGTTGGTCTCTCGCGAAAGGCCGCGGCTGAATTCTCCTTCCTGGCGGCGGTCCCCATTTTGTCCGCGGCCGCTCTTCACGACCTGTTTAAAGCCGCTGCTGTGTTTACCGCGGATGATTTAAAGCTCGTCGCGATAGGTCTAGGGGTCTCGTTCTTTACGGCGTTGTTGACGGTGAAGTGGTTTATCGGAATGGTAGGGCGGTGGAGTCTGAAACCGTTCGCCTACTACAGACTCATTGTCGCCGCGGTTGTGCTCGCGATGTTGTAGCGTCGAGCCTCAGTATGATCGCGAATAGTCTGCTAGCGTCCTGATGTGATTATCAGAGTTCTCTATGTAGTGAGGTTGGGAGATATTTATTCAGAAAGAATGAATGTGAAGAGGGCATCCCAAAGACAATAAACCGAAGAAATTAACGCGCAAAAAAAAGAAACCTGAGATGCATAATGAACCGAACACCTGAGAACCCGAGAGGGGACGCTCAGGAGTTCGGTTCAATTGCCCAAAACAGACGTCAGCAATGAAGCTAACGCAAACCTAAGAAATAACCTTCGTAACCTTGAAGTCTAGCGGGATGCCACACTTCGTAAGGTGCCCTGTGGACAGCTTGCGAAGCGCAAGAAGCTAATCTTCTCACCGTCTTACCAGTATAGCGGGTTTAACCTGCTAATTCAAAATAGTTTTTTACTGGATGCCGAAGACGCTTCAGAAGAGCCGCATCTTCCACAATTCCAGCTACTTATAGATGTCTCCTCCAGTCCGAAAGGTTCAATTTTTTGCTTGATTCCGCCTAATGGGCCGGTAAGGAGGGCGACCCCTGGGCGGTATAGTCCCGTCCGGCTACGATCCGCTCAGACTGCCCGACAATCTCTAAAATGGTGGTGCTGGCTTCGAAAACCTCCTGCTTGGCTTGCTGTTCAAGTATATCGGCGAGCGCGCTCAACTCCGGATATCCATACAGGCCAGCGCTGCCACGAAGTTTATGCGCGAGGGCCTCAACCGCTTTCCAATCATTTCGTTGCCATGCCGCTCGTAGATCATGGACGCGAGGAGTGAGGGTGTCGATGAACTCAAGCAAAAGTTCATTCATCTCCGCGTCGTCGCTTAATTTGCGGCTAAGAATGATTGATGTGGGGAGCTCTGTCGGAGCGTTAGAGGAGAGGAATTTCTGCAGCATTTGATAGAAAGATTCGCGTGTGAAAGGCTTCGCCAAGTGCATGGAGCACCCAGCTTCAATCGCCTTCAATACATCGCTGGTCATCGCGCCGGCGGAGAGTGACACGATTGGTGTGCGAATGCCGGCTTTTCTGAGCGCCCGAGCGGCGGTGAGTCCGTCGACATTCGGCATCTGAACATCGAGCAAGATAAGATCAAATTGGTCTTTCAGG
The DNA here is from genome assembly GCA_947488865.1 of Deltaproteobacteria bacterium. Taxonomy (GTDB): domain Bacteria; phylum Bdellovibrionota_C; class UBA2361; order UBA2361; family OMII01; genus OMII01. Next base: position 13,678 of record CANLCB010000013.1, read on the forward strand.
GCCGCGTCGATAGCTTGCTGTCCGTCCTCAACGAGAACAGGCTCTGCCCCCGCCTTTTTGAGAAGATGGTCGACGAGTCGGCGATTGTCTAAGGCGTCATCCGCGAACAGTACTCGCCCCGAGATATGCGGACGAGGGATTGAGGAGCGATGATGCCGGTCCTCCTCTTGTGGCATGGTGTGGATGAACCTGAGGGCGGTGTCCGACTCAGGCGCTATGGAGAAACGGAAGGTTGTGCCTTCACCCTCCTGAGACGACACAAATATCTCTCCTCCGAGAGCGTGTACGAGGTGCGCGGAGATGTTCAATCCAAGGCCTGTCCCTCCATATTGCCGCGTAATGCTCTCATTCGCCTGAGAAAACGGCTTAAAGAGATTCTGAAGCTGGGTGGGCTCGATTCCAATTCCGGAGTCCGAAACCGAGAACCTCATCAATCGCTTGTTCTCATCGTAGGAAACTCTAAGTTCGATCCATCCCTGTTCCGTAAATTTAATCGCGTTGCTGAGGAGATTGATAAGGACCTGCTTGAGCCGAAGGGCGTCGCTGCATATCTCTGATGGGAGCGGCCAATCATAGTGTACAGAGAAGGAGATCGCTTTTTCCGCGATGCGAGGAGCGAACATCATTCGTACTTCCTCTATTAATTCGACGAGATTGAACGTTGTCCGCTCGATCGCTAACGCGCCGGCGTCAATCTTCGAAAGATCCAGGATGCCGTTGATTACCTCCAGGAGATGTCTTCCATTATTGAGAATTACATCTAAGCAGTGAAGTTCGTCGGGAGCGTGTTTGTGCTCGTCGCGGAGCGCCTCCGCGAATCCGATAATGGCGGTCAGGGGAGTGCGGATTTCGTGACTCATATTCGCCAGGAATTGACCCTTGGCGTCCATTGCCGCCTCCGCGGATTGCTTGGCCGCGTTCAGATCCGCGTCTGCCTTTCGGCGGGCGGTGATATCCTCAATGGTGCCCACCCAGCCACTTACCGTATCCGTAGAGTTGATGGATGCTGTTTTGGCGTTTACCCAAGCGACCTCTCCATTCGGTTTCACTAATTGGTAGGTTGCCTCGAAGGGAGAGGCGGTCTTTGTCGCGGATGCCCAGCCACTGACCACTCGATCTCGGTCCTCCTCCGCCAGGGCTCGCTTCCATCCCGATCCGAGGCTCTGTTCAGCGGTCAGTCCGGTGATTATCTGATACTGGTGATTGGTATAAACGCAATTCCCGTCTGAGTCGGTCACGAAGATGCCGAGAGGGGCAGCCTCGCTGATCGCTCGGAATCGAGCCTCATTGTTCTGATACTGAAGTTCATCGGCGATTCGAGAGCTCAAATCCACGCAGGAGGACACGTATCCTTCTAATCGACCGCTTGAGGAGAACATGGGCATCGCCTGTTCGAGTACCCACCGATATGTCCCACTGGCGTGGCGCAATCGGAACTCAAGCTGAAAGCGTAATCGTTGTTCGGAAACCTCCGCCCACCTTTTGTTGTATACCTCTCTGTCATCGGGATGGATGGTCTTCTGCCAATGGTCGGCGATGCTGTCCTCCCGGCTGAGTCCTGTAAACTCACACCATGCCTGATTGAAGAATGTCCGGTTTCCCGCTTCGTCGGAGATGTATAAGAGCATCGGAGATGCGTCCGCGATGGTACGGAATCGTCTCTCGCTTTCGCCGAGCGCGTTCACCTTAGCCTGAAAGAGGTTAAGCTCGCTTCGCATCTCAATGTGTCGAGCGGCTTGCCGCGCTAGTGTTTCAAGCGCCGCGGATTGCTCGTTGGTAAGTTTGTATGGCTTGGTGTGCAGTACGCACAGCGTACCGATCGCGAAGTTATCTTTCGTGATAAGGGGAGCTCCGGTGTAGAAGCGAATTCGAGTATCGCCTTTCGCGAAGGGGGTGTAAGCGAATCGAGGCTCTTTCTGTAAATCCGGAATTACGAAGACGGAGTTGCCCAAAATGGTTTCGGAGCAGATCGCCTCATCTCGAGGAATTGAATCTCCATCAAATCCAATCTTCGATTTGAACCATTGCCGGTCGGAGTCAATCAGAGAGAGGAATACGAGAGGGCATTCGCAGATCTGAGCGGCGAGTGTCGCGATGCCGTCGAAAATTGGCTCGGATTTGGAGTCGAGGATGTTGAGTCCTTTGAGCTTGTTGACACGCTCGCGTTCGTTCGGAGGTAGTCTCATCGCGCTTCCCTTGCAACGTGAACCTAAAAAGGTGCTGTACCAAGGTGATAGATCGGCACCTTTCGGGTTTTGCTGAAGTATTAGGGGCGTAGGACTAACTTGCTGTAGTGGCGGTCTTTTTTGTGTCGGGCCTACTCTGGGTGCCGAAAGAGGAGGCGCTCTAGATCGGCTTCGAACGTCTTTCTCTGCCTTGGAAGATCGAGGTTCTCTGACATGGCAATAAGTAGTCTTAACAGGTCCTTTTGGAGCCTGTGTCCCGCGTTCGCTTTATCCAGGAGGTCGAAGGCCATTCTCGCGTCGGTCATGACATCATCCAGAGAGAAGCGAGATGTATGTTCAGCCTCGGCCTCATTAAAGGCTAAATGGGTGTTGTAGGCGCGGAGCGTATAGCCCTGAGCAAGGAGAATTGGATTCCCCCTTGCTTTGGATGATGCCACAGTAATCGCCGCCTCACAGTAAGCTTGAGCTGTCGGGTGATTGCGGCTCTCGTACTCTACGTACGCGAGTTCGAGGAGAAGCTTGCAGTAGGTTGTGGGAGAGATGATCTGCTCATGCGAGAGGCGGTTTCGTCGCTTTGACTTCCGCTCAAGGGAGAGCGCCTCAAGCTCGTCGTCGACTAGTTCTTTTGCCTTTCGAATCTCTCGTGCCGCGGAAGATACTGACCCTTCTAGCCGATGAAGAGTGGCTCTTCTGCAAAGGAGCTCTACTCGTCCGTCTAGGCTTAATGTCTCAAGGTCACGCTCATCGCATGCGGCTTTAAGATATTCCATGTAGGAGCCCTCATCCCCAGTTGCTTGGGCCATGAGACCTCGGACGTTCGCTACATGACGCTCTATGTGGGGTGGATACGCGCTATCCATCCAGAGGTTCTCTGCCTGATCCAGATACAGACCCACCTCAGATATCTCCGACTGGTGATAGCAAATTTGCGCCAGCGTAAGGAGCGCCTTTGTTTTTACCGCGATGTCTTTAGCGCATTTTGTGGCGTCCTGGAGAAGGACCGTCGCGTCCTCCCAAGCTTGATAATCGTAGTATACGGTGCCGAGTTCGAGCGCGAGCGGAGCTTTCTCTTGGTCACGGTCTAGATTGTCCGAGAGGAGAGTGCTCTGACACATGTAGCTATCGGCGAGCACAAGTTCGCGATTGGCGCCCATGGCGCGGCGCACTCGCACCTTTTCCATGAGTAGCGTGGCCGCTTGAATGCTGTCCGCCCCGAAAAGTTTTTCAGCGGATTCTAAGCCCGCGTCGAGAGCTTGAAGGGCCTGAGAATATTTAAGCTCTCTCTCTGAGGGCAGGGAGCTCTGCTTCGCGTCTTCTCGTCGCACGGCCGCAAGGACGCGCATGGCGTAGTAGCAGGTCTCATGTCGCTGCTTCGGGGAAAGTTTTTCGACTCCATGCGACGCCTCAAGCGCGTCGTGGAGGTTCTGAACTGCTTCGAGGTAGTTTCCCTCTTTGAAGAGGAGTCTTCCATGATCGATCAGAAGATGAGCCATCTCGGCCTTGAACCAATCCGGCCCGTTTTCCACGAACTCTCTGCATTCAAAGTTGAAACGGCGAGCGGCTTCAAGATCGCCTCGTTGTTCGGCGACGTGGGCCAGCTTTTCAAGTGTTCGAAGGGTGATAATCGAACTAGGCGAGGAGTACCGAACTAGTTGTTCGCAGATCGTAGCGGGGTCGAGAGGTTCTTTAGAATCTGGACGACGCCCGGGATTGGAGGGGCCTTGCATATCGGCCATGAACGGAACCTCAACAGCATTTCAGGAAATCTTATCTGAATCCTTGGATATCAGTCGTAGAGGCACTACTCAAGGTTTATCTGAGAGTTATGCTCAAACATCCATCGCAAGTTGACGTCGAGCTTCATAGAGCGCGATGGACACTGCGTTGCTGAGGTTGAGGCTCCTTACATATTCAGTCACGATCGGTATACGTAGGATCTGATCTGGTGGGAATTGATGTAGAAAGGATTCTCCGAGTCCTTTGGTTTCGCTTCCAAACACAAGGGCATCGTTGGGCCCGAAGTCGGCTGTGGTGTAGAGCCGAGTTCCAAATTTGGAGAAGAGCCACACTTTACGAGGGGCGGCGGTTTCGATGTACCCATCCCAAGTACCGTGCCGAGCCAGCTTTACATGTGGCCAGTAATCGAGCCCGGCACGACGTACCGCCTTCTCGGAGAGGTCAAAACCCAAGGGGCCAACGAGGTGAAGAGGGGTATCGGTAGCGGCGCACGTCCTAGCAATTGAGCCAGTGTTTTGAGGGATCTGAGGTTCTACCAGGACTATATCCACAGTTATTCCGCTGCCATACTTTTCAGGGGGAGGGAATTCTGTAATCCTCTCCCCGTTTTCGTTTTTACGTCCGGTAGGGTATAGATCCATCATGTTAAATTCAACCGTTGTAGGTCGTGTCGACATAAACCCCGAGCTGATGATCCTTCAGGTTAAGCCTGATGCTGGAGTGCCTTCTTTTCATCCAGGTCAATACGTTGCCCTTGGGTTGACTGGCGCGCATCCGCGATACGACGGAGCCCCAGATGAGGCTGAGATTCCAGCGGCCGACAAGCTCATCAAGCGAGCGTATTCGATCGGCTCATCGCCCATGGTAGGGGATTACTTCGAGTTCTATATCGCGATCGTCCCAAACGGGGCCTTAACGTCTCGATTAGCGACGATTAAGCCAGGCGATCGGATCTTCTCCCAGCCGAAGGTAACAGGCACATTTACCCTAGAGGGGATTCCAGAAGCCCACAACCTTGTTCTTGTATCGACTGGTACTGGGCTTGCTCCTTTCATGTCGATGGTTAGAACTCCCTCTACATGGACAGCGGGGCGGCGAATCACCGTCGTGCACGGTGTTCGATATCCGCAAGATTTCGCCTACGCTGAGGAGCTCTCGTCATACGTTGCCGCACGAGATGGATTCACCTATCTTCCAATCGCCAGCCGAGCTCCTGAATCATTCGCGGGGCGTAAGGGGCGTGTCCAAGCTCTCTTTGAAAAGCGGGAAATTGAACTGAACCCAGCCACAGATCACGTCTTCTTGTGTGGTAACCCAGCGATGATCGACGACCTTGAGCGCGATCTGACAACGAAGCTCGGATACACCGTACATTCTAAGAAGGCCCCTGGTCACCTTCACGTTGAAAAGTACTGGTAGAAACGGCGTGGCTGATTAAAGCCACGCTTAACAGGTCGGTGAAAACTCCTGTTAGTGCATCACTTCGTCAGAGCTTTCGCTGACTGTTTCAACCTCAATGAGCTGGTCGACAGGTCCAACTAGTGGCTCTCCTTGCGCGGCCGCATGGCAGTCCCCATCATTAGTCACTTGCACGATGGGTGGGGTTTCGGGGAGTGGGGCGAAGTTAGCGAATCGTCCAGGTCCCCGTCCCCAAATATAGATATCAATAGGCAGGGCAAATCCAAAGAGGCCCACGTCATACAACGCCGTGAGCGCTCCTTTTTGACTTATGATGTACGCGGAAGAGCACGCTGATTGGTACGCCTTGCACAGTCCCGGCGAAACATGGTGATGCTTGTGAGGGTTGAACAGCACGCTTTGTGGGGGTGGCGTGTACAAACTGATAAAGTCATAGTTGGCCGGCGCGCAAAGAAGCAGACAATTTATGGTGTGTAGAAAATCGTCAGTGAGAAACGCGTTGTCCTCAATAACGATCACCGCGTCGTGACGAGTTTCAGCCATTTTCTTCCAGATTGAGTAGTGGCTCGCGAATGCTCCCACCACGCCGCAATTACCCGGGAAGGGGGTTCCGAAAACATCGTGCGCTTTATAGCGGAAATTTTGGTTTTCTTGATGAAAGGCGAGTACCTCATTCATCGTCGGCATATGAACGGACGGCACTTCGAGGTTTTCAATGCCTGCCGCCGCGAATAGATCCTGGGCTCGCTTCACGAAGCGTTTTGTGTCGCCGATCTTAGGGATGTGAACGATATTGTAAGCTAAGCGTACCATACAACTCCTGAGTACTCTTAGTTGCTACGTTGTTTCGATTTGGCATCCTTGCCGGAAGAACAAACGAACTACTGACGAACAACTTGTGGCGATGATGGGCTGTCTAGCGGTCCAACGGACTGCTGACGAATTCCATCAGTAGAGATAGGTTCGGCACCTTCACGCGGTACCTTGATAGAAAACGGCGAGAAGTTTTTGCATCGACCGATGAAGCGCATGCTTTTTCTCATTCATGAAGAGCTGTGTGTGTATCGTCTCGCGAGATAGCTCGTGATTTCGTGGTCATCATCGAAGTTGAATTGATGGCCCATATCCCAGATTTCGCATGGGATTTTTCAGGGAGCATTTTTAGCTCAAGATACGTTTGTTCTATGACGAAGAGTTCTTTGGGCGGTTGTTCATCGAATAATCTCCTAGCAGTTGTAGTGAGGCAGTTCCTCTCAGGAGTTCTCGGTAGTTCTTGGTGTAGCACTCATACAATAGCGAATAGACGATAAAGCGTTGCGCGCTAGACGTGTATCTCTTGCGAGAGGTTCTCGTGTTTAGGTGGCGCGATATAGCGGGTGTAATGGCCCTGTGCGTTCGAGGTATGGTGATCCATGGCTGTAAATATTGGTAGCAATCTTGTCGCTCTCCAAGCTCAACGACGCTTGGATCAAACTACGTCGAAACTTAGCAACTCGTTTAACAAGCTAAGTTCTGGATATCGAATCAATCGGGGCTCTGATGATTCCGCGGGGCTCGCCATCGCCGAGACTCTTCGAGCTGACGCGCGTATAGCCCAGCAAGCCATTAAAAATACTAATGACGGTATCTCAACTATCGCGATCGCTGACGGAGCACTGGGAGAGGTCGCGGCTATCTTGAGTCGTCTCGCGGAGCTTGCTTCACAGGCCGCGAACGGTACGTTGAGTACGACGCAGCGTTCAGTAATTTCTAATGAGTTTTCGGCTCTTGGGTCTGAAATCTCGCGAATCTCTGAGGTGACGGAATTTAACGGAATTAAGCTTCTTTCGGGGGCGAGCCAGATTACTATCCAGGTCGGCGCTGGTACGAGGTCTGGGGCTCAGATCGGATACGCGAATCAGATCGTGACCTTAGCTGGTATCGGACTGGGAACCGTCGCCGGGGCGATGATGTATTCTCTCAACGGAACAACAAGTGATAACGCCGCTACTGCCGCTCGGCTCGCTCTCGACGCGGTATACGGAGCGATCTATTCGGTGGGAGCTTCGCGGGGAATTCTGGGAGGAGTGGAGTCTCGTCTATCCACCGCGATTACCAATCTTGGAGTCGCTCGTGAAAATCAAATCGCGGCCGAAAGTCGAATTCGAGATGTGGACGTGGCTGAAGAATCCGCCGCGTTGACTCGCCTCAATATTCTGCAGCAGGCCGGTACGGCGGTCTTGGCGCAGAGCAATCAGATCCCCGCGCTGGCTCTGCAGTTACTTCGTTAGTGCTGCGATTGGGAATAGAGTAAGTCGATAACGCTCGCGTGCTTTGCGGTGATCGCTTTGCGCTTCATCTTCATCGTGGGGGTGAGGAGTCCGTTTTCGACGGTGAAGTCCTCATCCAGAATAGCGAAGTGCTTAATCGTTTCGAAGCTTGCCAATCCTGAATTGGCATCGGAGACAGCTTTTTCCACCAGCGCGCGCACGGCTGGAAGGTGTGACAATTTAATGTCTGCTGTAACCGTAAAGCCCTCATGCGAGAGGAGTCCTCTAAGTTCGACCTCATTAAGAGTGAAGAGCATCACGCAGTGTGGTTTTCCGTCTCCGTAGAGAAACGCCTGAGAGATGAAAGGATGGCGCTTGAAGAGGCTCTCGATTCCCTGTGGCGCGATCTTTTTCCCTCCGGCTGTGACAACGAGCTCTTTCTTTCTATCGGTAATGTATAGGAAGCCTCTCTCGTCGACTCGGCCAATGTCCCCTGTATGGAACCAGCCTTCGGCGTCCCATGAGTCCGCGGTAGCTTGAGGTCTATTGAGGTACCCTTGGGTGATATTTGGTCCTCGCATCAAGATTTCCCCATCTTGAGCGGTGATTGCGACCTCTACGCCTGGGAGGGCCGGTCCAACACTTCCTATGAAACGGTTGTTTGGAAGGTTTACATGGGTGGCGACGCATGTTTCGGTAAGACCGTATCCTTCGCAAATAAGAATACCAAGCGCGTCAAAGAATTTGTTAACCGTAGGATCGAGCTTTGCGCCACCCGAGATGCCGTGACGGAAGGCGTTTCCAAATAGCTGCTGCTTTATCTTGGTTCGAATGGGTGAAAGCCCCTCAAATAGCAGCTTCTCTATGAGTGACAGGGACGCGCCTTTCATTCGTCGCTCGTAGGTGTTGAGCGCGTTCGTAATGCACGCGCGTAGAAGCTTCTGCTGAAAGGTTTTACCCGCCGCGCGTGCTTGGAGAGCTGCGGACATCTTTTCGAATAGACGGGGAACGGATGGAAGGACTGATGGATTAGCTTCACGCAGGTCACGCGCGACGGCCGCAAGATCTATTTTCGAGGTCTTTCGGTCAGCGATCGCTGGAAGGGTGAGATACGCCGAGGTTAAGAATCCAATATAGTAGGCGAGTCGGGCAAAGGAGTGCGCGAGTGGTAGGTATAAGAACAGCGAGCCGTCTAAGACGAAGACACCGGCTGTGGCTACCTGTTCCACGTTCGTGAGGTGGTTGCCGTGTGTTTGAATCACGCCTTTCGGCGGACCGGTTGTGCCGGATGTGTATACATACGAGGCGATGCTTTCACGCCCGAGCTCGGTGGGAATCGGCGGCGGTTGAGTAGGGTACGCGCTGTTGCTGATGATATCCGAGAAAAGCACCGCGTCCGGCAGTGATGCTACCTTCTCAAATGATATTACATGTTGAATATCAACGTGGGCCGATGACGCTGGCTGTTGCTCTCGCTCGGGAATTGGGCAGGGAGCGCGTCTTAAAAGGGCTATTTTTTCCGCTTGCTCTTCGTTCTCAACGAAAACGATTGCCGCCTTTGAGTCATGTAGAATGTATCCGGCTTCAAAGGCGGGAAGGCTTTGGTATACGCTAACCGCGATTCCTCCCACTGTTTGGATCGCCATGTCCGCGAGCATCCACTCGGGGCGAGTCTGAGAGATAATCGCCACAGTTGTTCCGCGGGACACTCCAAGTGATAGTAGGTGGTGCGCTAGCCGGGCGATCTTTGGTGTCGCGGAAGCGTATGTCTCTGATTGCCATACTCTCGTCGCGGATGGGGAGGGCGCGACGGCGGCTGAATACAAGGTAGCTTGGGGCGTCGCTATCGCTCGCTGCCAGAAAGCCTCTCCAATTGAGGAGGCGTGAACAACGTTGTCAAATTGGTTCGATGGTTGTGCGCTCATAGGAGTGGTGCGCTCAAGGCAACTCTAACACTATAGATGTGGCTAGTGCCTCTTCCGCAGCAAGCTTTTTGTTACCTATAAAAGCCTAAGCGACGAGCCTCTAGTAACGGAATTCTCCGTGAGGGGACGAGATGATAACTTCGTTTTCCCCTTCAGAGGAGGTTACCTGGCCTACTACCTGGGCGGCAATCCCAAATTCTCTCGCGCAAGAGACCACCTCGCTAGCCACGGTAGCGGTCACGCACGCCTCAAGGCGATGTCCCATGTTGAAAACGGAATACATTTCGTTCCACGGAATATTTCCGTGTTTCTGGATGAGCGAGAAGAGCGGTGGTGTGGGGAAGAGGTGATTCTTCTCGTAGCGTACCCCGCGGCCGAAACGCTTAATCTTGACCTGTCCCCCACCTGTGCAGTGAATAAGGGCGTGGATCTGTTCTCTGTGTGAGGAGAGGAGCTTTTTAATCAGGGGAGCGTAAGGGCGGGTCGGTGACAGAAGGGCCTCTCCGACGCTCATTCCGAGGCCTGGCTCGTAATCTGTGACGAGGAATGGCCCTCGATACCCAACTTCTTTGGGTATGCCTGGATCGCACACCTCTGGATATCGCTCCGCATGTGTCCGCGATAGTAGGACATTGCGTGCGAGTGTAAGGCCGTTACTTCCCATTGAAGAGTTCGGCGCGCTCTCGAAGGGCGCTTGGCCGCTGTTACTGAATCCTACGATGACATCTCCTGGCTGGACCCGCGTTGTGTCAACCAGGTCTGCGCGTGGAATTCGCGCGGTTAGGGTTGAGTCAACGATAAGTGTTCGGCAGAGATCTCCAACGTCCGCGGTTTCGCCGCCGCTCATTGTTATTGAGATGCCGAGAGAGCGGAGAAGATCTACGCACTCCCGATAGCCGATGATTATCTCGGCAATCGCCTCATCTGGGACCAGGGCGCGATTTCGCCCGATGGTATTACTGAGGATGAGACCCTCAAGTCCGCCCGCGCATGCTACGTCATCCAAGTTCATCACAAGGCTGTCGTAGGCGAGCGAGCGGAACCATCGAGGGTCGCCCGTTTCACGATAGAGTAGATACGCGACGATGCTTTTCGTTCCCGCCCCATCCGCGTGCAGAAAGAAGGCGTAGTTCGCATCGCCAGCCGGATCCTCAACAGGATTGGCGAAGTAGCGAGCTGGGCCAGTCTCTCCGACGGCCGCAAGGATTCCACCCTTGGCGGATGAAGCTCCGAGAGCGGCATAGGCGGAACTTTCTGCGGAGTTCTTCGTCACGTGAGCGCTCTTCTTTACTTAAGGGTCTTAACGTACGCGATTACGTTCTCAATGTCGGCGTCTTTAAGGTCTGCTTGGCCCGGCATCAGAACGCTTAATCCCACTCCGGCTCCGCCCTTTTGGAGAAGCTCTTTGAACTTGGCGTCGTCGGTGGCGTATTTGTATCCCCCCGCTGAGAGATTTCGTGGCTTTTGTCCCTCGGGCATCGTTGCCGCGAGAGGTCCATCACCGTGTCCTTTATCTCCGTGGCACATCGCGCAGCGTTGCGCGTAGAGAGGCGCGCCCTTGGCGGCGTCAGCCGCGAAAGCAGAGGAGGTCACCGTTACGATCGAAAGCGCGGCGGCGGCGGAAAAATAGAGAGAGGTCTTCATGGGATTCCTTGTCAAAAGTAAAAGGTGTGTACTTCCTAATCCTACTACGAAATATCGTTCCTGGGAGAGTATAGCCCTCGTTAGGTGCCAAGAAAAGCTAAGCATGAGTCTAAAACCGATGGAAATGCATCTTCTCCCTTGATAGTCTCTCAAGGGGACTAGCACTGGGAGTTTTTCGTGATTCGGAACGCCATGGAGCGCATAACAAAGTTTGCCAAATCTCGCACCGAAGATGAGTGGCGCGCGTACGTTCGAGAGCGTTTTGAGGACCTCCGTATTCTCATTCGAGATAATGGAGAGAAGGCCGCCGTCGTGGGCTTTGTCCTCGGCATTGGCATTATGCTCTTCTTTAAGCTCTTTATGATTCTTGCCGTGGTTGCCGTGGCTGTGTACTCCACTATTTTGATTATCGCGGACTCGGAATAGACAGGTCGGGATACGTAAAACCCCTATATCTCAGTCAAAAAACACCTGAGCTTTTGGTGCATCCATCGGCATCTTATCTTTCAGAGGGGCGAAAAAGCGGCGAGGTATCAAGGCTTGCCGTTTGTATGTCGACCCAAACTACGAGGAAGTGGGACGAGGTGACAGTGGCTCAAAACCATAAACCGAACGATCGCTTTATTTTGGTAGCTAAGGATCTGGAGTTGGCTGGTTTGTTCTGGCATCCAGAGGTAGGTGACGAAGTCACTGACCGGGAGCTCCGCAATCCGGTTTCCATTCTTGTCGATCCCCAGGGCCTAACCCCTGATGAGCTGCGGTCTAGCTTTCTGTGGCTCCCAACAGTTGAACAGATGATTTACCAGTGTGAGGCTCGACAGGCGGTTCTGTTTCACGCGGGCTGGGAAATGAACCCGAAGTCCTGTGGATACAAAACCGTCATTCAGGCTCCCGCAGGGCACATTGAAAGCTGCGCTGAGTCGTTTCGAATCTCCCTTGGTCTCGCGCTTCGCGATCTGCTGATCGGCGACACCACTACAACCATCAATTAGTTCGCTGAACGGGCGGCGGAAGCGCATGGGCATTGGCAGGCCTCGTGCCGACTCGCCATGTTTTTTTCTTCGACATAGGGCGCGAGCGTGTTGATCTGTGAACCGCGCAACGTTTGTCGGTCACTTTGGTACAAAACTGTACATAAATTTTTACAATTCAAAGGAGGTGCCGGCAGAGATTCTGACACCCCAAATGTAAAAATTTTGGCCTGTTTGGCGTAACGTGCTGTTTTTCCGAGGAATGGGGGTCCGTAAAGAGATGAGCCCTCTTCGCATCGTCAAGAATCTAACATTGAAAGTCGTACCTGGTACGGACATTGCCAAAACGGTGACAGCCGGCGGGCTTTTCAGAGGATGAAGAGCGGGTTTGTAAGAAGGTTGGCGGTACAAAAGCAAGGAGATGTGAGCGGCGGTATCGCTCGCGTCTGTTGGCGAAATTTGAACAAGGAAGGTTCTCATGATGCAGACAGCAGCATTATCTAGCGCGCAAGATCTCGTCTTTCCAGCAACTCCAGGACAATCCAGGACTACGCTTCCCGCACCATTCCTCGGAATCGTGAGCGCGTGTCCAGAGATGCATAAGATCTTTGGCGTGGTGGAGAAGGTCGCTAAGACCAGGTCCACCGTTCTTGTTCTCGGCGAGAGCGGAACAGGTAAGGAGCTTATCGCGAAAGCGCTGCATACCTTGAGCGGACGATCGGGGAGATTGGTGCCAGTTAACTGCGGCGCTATTCCAGAGGATATTCTTGAGAGCGAGCTGTTTGGCCACGAGAAGGGCTCCTTCACGGGCGCTATCAACAACAGAGTTGGTCGATTTCAACTCGCTGATGGCGGTACGATCTTTCTTGATGAAATCGCTGAGATGAGCCCAAAGCTGCAGGTAAAGCTTCTTCGCGTGCTTCAGGAGCGGAAAGTTGATCCCGTTGGGTCGACGCGTTCGATAGACGTTGACGTTCGAGTAATCGCGGCGACGAATAAGGATCTAGCGGAAGAGGTTAGAGCTGGCCGATTTCGAGAAGACCTCTTTTATCGACTTCAAGTTGTTCCTGTAACCCTGCCAGCGCTTCGGGAACGCGGCAGCGATGTGAAATTATTGGCTACATACTTTCTCTCTCGTCAGTCCGAGGATGCTGGCAGAGCGCTCTCTTTCTCTCCCGCGGCGCTAGACAGCATGGCGGCGTATCGTTGGCCAGGAAATGTTCGTGAGCTTGAGAACGTGGTCGAGCGGATGGCTATTCTCAGTGATAGTGAAGTTATCGAGGCGTCTCAGTTGCCAGAGTATGTTCTAGAGGATAAGGCGACACCAGCTCTCCTTATGAACGAAGTCATCCTTCCAGAGACGGGAGTGGATTTTAACGCCCTTGTTGATTCGTATGAGTCAAAGCTCATAACCTCCGCTCTTCAGCAAACCGGAGGGAATAAGAAGGCGGCGGCTAGACTTCTCGGTCTCAACCGCACGACTCTCGTTGAGAAGATTAAGAAGAAGTCACTTGAAAGTAGAATTGAGGTAATTGTCACCTCCGATGAGGAGAGCGAGCGAATTCCATCATTCGTAACTCCATCGTCTCTCTTATCGGCTCGGGAGTAAGACGATGAAGGCAAGGCTCTTCACGTTGATACTATGTCTGCTCGTTGTGGGGAGAGACGGCGTCGCTCAGCACGCTTCTGATGTTCAGAAGCTGTCCGCTGAGGGCGACCACTTTCACGCTCTCACGATGTACGACCTTCTTCCCTCGAAGAAGATTGTAAGTGAGGCGAAGATTGCTGCCGGTAAGAGCGCCTGGGCGCTCGGCTTAAATAGGCAGGCCGCCGAAAGTTTTGATGTCATCCTACGAGACCCTCAATTATCGCCTGAGACTCGCGCTCGTCTGACGTTGTCTAGGGGAGTGCTGGAGTATCAAGAGGAGCGATATCAAGAAGCGGCGCTTTTCGCCGAGAAGGCGGTTTCTCTCCTTCCAGAGCCATCGCCACTTCGTGGAAGGGCGTTGCTTCTTTGGGGGCAAAGCTATATCCGCACTCGCTCGTACAGTTATGCCCAAGAAAAATTTCTAAAAGCTCTTTCTGAGGTTCAAGGCGGGGACAAGGCTGAGACGAATTTCGCCTTGGGGCTCGTTGAGATGAAGCTTGGAAAATACTCCGAGGCTCAACGTCATCTTGAAGCTGTGCCGATGAACCATGAGCGCACCGCGACAGCGATTCGCCTCTTGGCGGGATTGTCGCTTGAGACCAAGCAGAGCGAGCGAGCGAAATTTTGGATTGAGAAGGGAAAGACGGAGTTTCCTGAGGCTTTCGTTGATAGCTGGGGGGATTACGGCCTTGTTCAGGTCGCGCTCTCCCAAGGGGATGTAAGTTCGGCTCGTAAAATCGCGGGGCAAGCTAGCAAGCAATACGCCCCGTCCGATTCATGGCTGATCCTAATGCAGGCCGCGTTGGAGCAAGCTGAGTGGCAAAATCTTGAAAATGGGAGAATAGGATAGTCATGTTCGCGACACCAAAGCAGAAAAACGCCGCTCCGGAGACAGTTTCGTCTCTGGTTGATGTGATCGAGCGCTTCAATGAGAGTAGCTCAAAGCTTGAGCTGCGGCATGCCGCCCTGATGCAAGAGATTGAGGATCTGCGTGAGCAGGTTAAGCGAAAGGACGAGGAGATGAAGCGCTCTGAGCGTCTCGCGATGCTCGGAGAGACCGCGGCCGCTCTCGCTCATGAGGTTCGAAATCCGCTCGGCGCGATAGCGCTGTTCGTCTCGATGCTCAAGAATGATCTTACGAATCAACCGCAGCCATTGAGCTTGGTCGAAGAGATCGAGAAGAGTATTTCTAGTCTCGATCAAGTGGTGTCGAACGTCCTTCATTTCGCGAAGAACAACAAGTTACATTTGGCGCCAGTGAATCTTCATTCGCTCGCTCAGGAGGTGTGTCACCACTTCATTGGGCTGTACGGGCAGATCGCGACCCTTTCAGTCAAGTGCGAGGGGAATCCGTACGCCATGGCCGATGGGCAGGCGCTCCGACAATGTCTTTACAATCTTATGACGAACGCGCTTCAGATTACCGCGTTCTCGGGAGTTATTGACCTTGAGGTAAGGGACGATCTCGCCAGTGATGGAGTGCTTATCATCGTTCGGGATGACGGTTCCGGTATTCCGGACGAGATACTGCCTCGACTCTTTGAGCCGTTCGCGTCAGGTCGACGAGAGGGGACGGGGCTTGGTTTGTCCATCGTGAAGAGAATTGTGGTTGCTCATGGGGGCGGGATCTCGGCTCGAAACGTGCCAGGCGCTGAATTTACCATTAGGCTTCCACGACGAGCTGTTGAGGGATAAGGAGAATAGGGCATGAACATAAATGATTCTGAGAACGAAAATCTCGAACGCGCTCAAACCGCGCCTAAGGCTCGCGTACTGGTCGCCGACGACGATCCTCAGATGCAGCTCGCGGTTAAGACCTGTCTTGGTCGCAAAGACTATCAGGTGACCGTTGTTAATAACGGGGCGTCCGCGCTCGAGCTGCTGGACAAGGAGTCTTTTGATCTCCTTATTACCGACCAGCAGATGCCACAGATGTCAGGGACAGAGCTTCTCGCTACGGTGCAGAAGCGAGGAATGGATATGCCGGTCATCATGATAACGGCGTATGGAACAATCACTCAAGCCGTTGAGGCCATGCAAAATGGTGCCGCTGATTTCATCACCAAACCGTTTTCGGCGACTGATCTTGAGCGTGTGGTGGAGCGAGTTCTCCTTCCGGAGAGTAAGGCTTCTCGACAGAAGGTTTCTCGCCAGAGCAAGGGGCGTCCGATTATCTCTCAAGATCCGCTCATGAAGAGAGTCCTGGAGGTGGCCGAGGCCGTCGCGCGTAGCGAGGCCACGGTGCTCATTCAAGGGGAGTCGGGGACAGGTAAAGAGCTCATCGCTCGATTCGTTCACGCAAGCAGCCCTCGGGCGTCGTTGCCTTTTGTGGCGGTGAATTGCGCGGCGCTCCCAGAGAGTCTTCTTGAAAGTGAGCTCTTCGGTCATGAGAAAGGCGCGTTCACTGGCGCGCAGCAGCGCAAAATCGGTAAGTTCGAATTGGCGCATGGAGGAACAATCCTCTTGGATGAAATTTCCGAGATGGAGCTTGGTCTTCAAGCGAAGCTATTGCGTGTTCTGCAGGAGCGCGAGGTTGATCGTGTGGGTGGTAAGGATCCGATCTCGATCGACGTGCGGGTGCTCGCCACCACGAACAGAAATCTCGAAGATTACGTTCGTGAGGGGAAGTTCCGTGCGGACCTTTACTATCGATTGAATGTTATTCCAATCACCTTGCCTCCTCTTCGCGAGCGCAAGGCTGACATAAGGCTCCTTACGGAGTTCTTTATGCGGCAGTTTCTCGGAGAGAACGCGGATCGTCTATCAGATGAGGTATTGGACGCGCTTGTCGAGTATCCGTGGCCAGGCAATATTCGAGAGCTGCAAAACGCTGTGCAGCGAGCGGCGATACTCTCACAAGGAGCCGCGCCGCGAGAATCAGACTTCCTGCTCTCGATGAGTCCAAACGCGCAGCTCGACGCGCTTCGAGAAGAGCGGGTCGTCGCAGAGCCGCAGTCTCAACCAAGCCCACGACGCCTTGCGGACTCAATTGAGAAGATTCGGGATCCTCAGAGTCCGGATTTTGTTACCGAAGATGGAGGTCTCGTCATCCGCTCTGGAACTACCGTACAGGATATGGAGAGGGCTTTAATTCTAGAGACGTTGCGTGCCAAGAATAATAATCGAACGGAAGCGGCGAAGCTTTTGGGGATTAGTATTCGAACGCTTCGTAACAAGCTCAACGATTACCGTCAGGAAGGAATTGTCATCGACGAGTAGGTGGCGTTTAGGGATGTTTTCCTGAAAGGGAACGGGTGCGATAGTGCCCGTTCCCTTTTGCTTTTTTCGAGGTCTTTCCGACAGGTAGGGATCTAAAGCTTTAAGCGCGGGTGTCTGTAGGAGGGCGAAAGGCGAACATTCGCTCTGCCTGGAACGCACCTCCCAACTTTGGGGTAAATAGGATAGAGTGTTCTCGTCATGCCCCCGCGTAAAAAGTTCGCACCATATTCTCAACCTCCTCTGGTTCGACGCCTATGGCGTGGAATCCGACTTGTGCTCGTGGCGTGGATACTTTCCGTTCTATTCTTTCGCTTCGTTCGTCCACCGTTCACGCCTTTGATGGCGATTAGGGCAATCGAATATTGGTCCGAGGGAAAATCCGGCATGAAAGATTGGACATGGAAACCCCTGGGCTATTTTCCAACTCATGTTCAGCAGGCGATCATCGCGGCGGAGGACGCGCGGTTTATGGAGCACTGGGGGGTGGATTTCTCAGCTCTTGGGACAGTGCTTGAGCAGGCGGACGACAAACCGAAGCTGCGCGGCGCGAGCACTATCACGATGCAGACGGTCAAAAATGTATTTTTATGGCCCGGACGCAGCTATATCCGGAAAGGTCTAGAGGGAGTGATGGCTCCTGTTGCCGGGATTTTATGGGGTAAGCGACGTACTCTAGAGCTGTATCTTAACGTTATTGAGTGGGGCGAGGGGATCTACGGACTTGAGGCGGCCTCGCAGTATTACTACGGGCGGCCCGCGAGCTCCCTTTCTACTCAGGAGGCGGCCGCTCTCGCTTCAATCCTCCCGGCACCTCGGCGATTGTCTCCAAAGGCACTCTCGGACGCTTCTGAGCAGCGTTACGATCGAATTGTAAAAGAGGCGCCAACGGTGGCGGTTCCATCGCCCAAACCGGTTCATGCTCGGTATCAGGAACGCCGAGATCGACGTAAGGACCGCGAGGCGTCTCGTTAGTGTCGGGAAACTGACACGGGAATCCAAGTGTCGGCGTCTTGACACCCTCCGAAGGTCCTAACTAGCTGTATTGTATGGCTATGTTTGTCTAGCACACTCCTTGCAAAAGCTCCCTTGGCAGAGGTGGCTCTATGCGAATACTCGATACGCTATTTGACAGAACGGTGACAGGTCTTTCGAAATCGATGGACCTTACTTATCAACGTAACAGAGCGATCACGTCGAATATCGCGAACGCGGAGACCCCGCAGTATCGCGCGATTGACGTGACCTTTGGCTCTGAGCTTGAGCGCGCGTTCAAAGAAGAGGGCTACAGCGCTGATCGTACAGATCCGCGCCATCTCGGTCTTGATGGAAAGCCTCAAGACGCGCAGGCGGTAAAAGATCTATCGGGGGTCACTAAACCCGATGGTAACAATGTTGATATCGATCTTCAGATGGGACGGCTTGCTCAAAACAGCGGTGACTACGCTAACGCGGCTCGTCTTATCCGACGGCAGATTGGGTTACTTCGTACGGCTATTCGGGAGAGTAGATAGGTATGTCACGCATATCAGAAGGTAGTCCATTGGAGATTCTCGCGAAGGGGCTGCAGGCTCAGCGTCTGCGTGTTCAGGTTATTTCCTCCAACCTCGCGAACCAGGAGACAACGAGAACACCCGAGGGTGGTCCGTACAAAGAACGTCAGGTTATCCAGGTGGCGACTGAGATTCCAGGTAGCTTCTCCTCGGCGCTTGATCGAATGACCGCGGTTGAGCCCCACATCGCGGCAGTGGTGGAGAGCCAGAACCAACCAAGGCTTGTGTATCAACCAGGTCATCC